>JBEPWT010000111.1:0-9777 GCA_041642275.1 Desulfopila sp.
CAGCATCGCCGCAGCCGGCAAGACCATAGACGGCGCCAGGGGCGCCCTGGCCATCCATAATATGAGCGCCCGCGCTTATGAAAATCTGCTGCGCTCCTATGCCCGCATGACCGGCGAGGTTGTCGACGATATTCAAACCCTGGAGGATCCTTCGACAAACGCCGGTGCGGTGCTGCAGGAAAAAATGGGCGAACTGACCTTGCAGTTCATCGCCGCGCTGGAAAAACTGCTGCGCAAAGATGTGGAGGTGCATCTTGCCGATGTCCTGATACGCACCGAAGAAGGCGACATCAGCGCCGACATGCGCCTGCGCCTGTTAAAAGACATGACGCTGATGCAATTTGCTCCCGTTGTCGGCCAGCCGGTCCTGGCGCTGGATATTCTCAGTCTTAAATCCTCCGCCCGCCTCCCGGAGGCCTTGGTCGACGACCCCTCCCTGCTCCTGGCGCCCCTCCATGCCGGCATGGAGACGGGGCTCTTCGTCAGCGAAAACGGCAGCCTCTCTCACAGCGCCGAAACACGGGAGGGAAAGCTCTATCTCAACGGCCGTACGGTCGATCTGCGAGCCGGAAGCAACTAAAACCCGAGGAGTCTGCCGCCATAAGGCAATCCTCTCTCAGACTGCACCGCCTGGCCCTCAGCCCTCCTCGGCCTTCTGGGCGCAGTCGATGCAGGTGAGAAGACTGGGATCAAACTGCAACCGTTTTGAGGCTATCTGCTCGTCGCAGAGGATGCAGTAGCCGTATTCACCCGAAGCGATGCGGTTCAATGCCGCATGGATGCGCTGCAGTTCGGCCCCAGCCAGACGGGCGGCGGCCTGGCCCATGGCCTGCTGCTGCATGGCGTCCATCCTCGACAGGCGGCCCACCCGGGCCTGGTCCAGCTCCTTGGGCGCCCCGTCTCTGGCCTGAGCTTTTCTGGCCTCCTCCAGCTCCTGAAGGCGGCGGCGCAGATGTTTTTCCAGTTCCACTCTATCTATATCGTCTCGCATGTTCCCTGCCTGTAAAAATAAGCCTTGCCGTCGCCCGCCAGTAAGCCTGCATCACCCTTTCAACCCGATTTCCTGGCGCAACTCGGCCACCAGGGGATGCTTGCCCAGCCCCGAGCCCAAACGGTGTCGCGGCCAAAAGGTGATCTTACGGCCAAAGGGGGTGACATCCTTCATATTCAACCAGACCATTTTCGGGTTGAGAAAAGCCGTGCCGTCGACACTCTCGACCCGGTCGACATCGATCATCTCGGTACGGAAAAAATTGGAGACGATGAGTATGTCGCCCTGTATTCCGACCTTTTTGAAATTGCCCGTGATAAAGATAATCAAGAGTGTGACGCCGAGCCACAGAACCATATACTGCAACCATCCGGAACCAGAGGCCGTCGGGGCGAACAATACTGCCCTGGCGCCGAAGCCGAAGCCGGCAAACCAGATAAGCGGGAAAACGAATTTATAAAATAATGTCAGAGAAGATGACAACTCTTTCATGGGCTGAAAACCGAGGGTGTTGTTTTACCGGCGCACAGCGCGCACAGGCGGCCTCTTCAAAAAAGACCGCCTGTACACAGGGCCTTAGATTCTCCCGGCGGAGCGCATTGAATCCGCCAGTATTTCGACAACGAAGCGTACCTTTTCGTCGCTTTCATGCTGGGCGAGGTTGTCGGCGATATGCATGACGCAGGTGGGACAGCCGGTGGCGACCATATCCACTCCGGCATCGCGAATGTCCTTGATCTTATGGTTGTTGATCTTGATGGCCGTGTCATAATGGGTGATGCAGTAGCTGCCGGCCGAGCCGCAGCAGGTGTCGGCGTTTTTCATCTCGGTGAAATCGACGCCGGGAATTTTCTGCAAAAGATCACGCGGCTGCTGGCGGATTCCCTGGCCCCGGGCCATATGGCAGGGGTCGTGGTAGGTGACCCTGTAGTCCAGCTCACCCAGATCCTCCGGCGCAATCTCGATGTTCTCCAGTATGAATTCATTGACATCATATACTTTACCGGTGAATTCGGCAAGCTCCGGGCTATCGTCGATAAAAACCTTGATCTCTTTTTTCAGCGAAAGGCCGCAGGAGGAACAGGCGACGACGATGGCGTCGAGATCGTACTTTTTAAAGAGCTCGAAGTTGTGTTCCATCAGCCTCTTCGCTCCCTCGTAATCGCCGTTGGCAAGCACGGGGGTACCGTTGCATTTCTGCTTTTTGGGGATCACCACCTCATAGCCGTAACCGGTGAGAATATCCACCACCGAGCTGACAACGTTGGTGTAGATGAGGTTGCCGGCACAGCCGGTGAAGTAACCGACGCGCTGTCTGGCACTGCCGTTTTTGGGCGGGATGACCTCGGGCAGCCGCGACTGGGCGCTGCGAAGCGCCAGCTGCGGAAAATTGCGGCGCTTGGAAAAGCCAAACAGCGGAAACAGGTGCCGCACCGGGTTCTTCGGACCGATGCCGAAGAGCATGCGCTGAGTGAGAGCGACAACGGCGCAGCCGAGGGTAATGGGCCACTTGCGCCAGAGCAGCTGCCTGAAAACCAGGGCCTTGAAGAAATGAAGGCCTTTCTGGGTGGTGATATACCAGCGCAGGCGCAAAACCACATGCTCGGGGCTGACACCTGCCGGACAGTTGGCCGAACAGGTCTTGCAGTTGAGGCACTCGTTGATGGCGTCCTCGACCCTATCGGTGATCTCCAGATCGCCGGAGACGATTTTTTCGGCCAGCTTATTCTTGCCGCGGGCCACATAGAGCTCGTTGCCCATTTCTCTGAAAACCGGACAGACGCTGCGGCACTTGCCGCACTGCATGCACTTCTGAAACTCCTTGGCTGCCTCGAGAAGATGCGTCTCCGCATCCTTATGGGCAGATATTTTCATATTCATTCCTGTCACACTCTCCTATGCTGAAACCGTAGCCGGCATGTCGAACATCTTTCCTGGATTGAGGAGATTCTTGGGGTCCAGGGTTCGTTTTATATCCTGGAGCAGCTTAATGCCCGGAGCACCTATCTGATCGATGAGGAAGGGCTTTTTTTCCAGGCCGATGCCATGCTCGCCGGAAATGGTCCCTTCGAGATCGATCGCCAGTTGAAACAGTTCTTTGACCGCGGCGTCGACCCGGGCTTTTTCCTCGGCGTCCTTCATGTCGAGAAGAAAGGTCGGGTGGAGGTTGCCGTCTCCGGCGTGACCGAATATCCCCACCTTGACCTGGTGGCGTGCGGCTATGTCGATGATGCCGCGGACCATATCCGGCAGTCTCGAACGCATCACCGTTGCGTCCTCGAGAATGAGGTTGGGCCTGACACTGGCAAGGGCATTGAGCGCCACCCGCCGGCCGGCAAAAAGATTGTCGCGCTCCTCTGTGTTTTTGGCAATGGCGAAATCGGTGGCCCTGTTGGCCTCCACTACCTCCTTGACCTTGGCCATCTCTTGCTTGGCCGAGGCCGTCTCACCGTCGGTCTCGATGAGCAGCACTGCCTGGGCGTCGCGGGGCAAACCGCAATCCTTGAAGTTCTGGATGGCGTTTATGGTTTCGTTATCCAAAAATTCCATGGTCGAGGGAGTGACTCCGGCGGCGATGATATCGGATACCGTCTGGGCGGCGCTGTCGAGGCTTTCGAAAATCGCCAGTGCCGACTCCCGATGCTGGGGGATGGGCAGAAGCGACAGGGTCACCTCGGTCATGATTCCCAAAAGCCCTTCGCTGCCGACGAAAATCGCCTCGGTGTTGAAGCCGGCCACGTGCTTGACGCATTTCGAGCCAAGGGTGACGACGTCGCCCATCGGCAGGACCACCTTCAGCATCTGTACATAATCCTTGGTGACACCGTATTTCAGCCCGCGCAGGCCGCCGGCGTTTTCGGCGATATTGCCGCCGATGGTGGAAAAGGAGACGCTGCCGGGGTCCGGCGGATAAAAGAGGCCGGCTTCGGCGGCTATCAGGTCGATGTCGGAGGTGGTTATGCCGCATTCGACGGTGATCAACCGGTTGGCCGGGTCGAAGTCTATGACTCTTTTCATGCGGTCCATGGCCAGGACGACCCCCTGCTGCAGCGGCACCGAACCTCCGGAGAGCCCGCTGCCCTGCCCCCGCGGCGTCACCGGTATGTCTTCCCGGTAGGCCAGCTTCATCAGTTTGCTTACCTGGAGGGTGTCGGTGGCAAAAACCACGGCCTCCGGCTTGATCTCCACGTGCGCGGCATCATAGCTGTAGGCAATCATATCCTCATTGGCGGTCAGCACATTTTCCTTGCCGAAGATGGCGACCAGTTCGTCAACAACGCTTTTGTCCATTGTATTTACTCCATGATGATAACACTTTTTGCAGTATGTTTTTTCTCAGCTTTGCCATATCCAGCCGCCAATCCTGCCGTTTCTCCGGCCGGCCTCGATCTCAGACAATCTGCCTGCCGGCGCCGCGAGAACAGCGCTCCACCAGGTAGACGATCGATTTATAGTCTATGCCGCCGTGCAGCGACAGGCCGATTTCACAGGTCCTCGAATTGGAATAGCCGGCGCTGCAGGAGGCAACCTGCGGCCGCAGCCCCTCAAGCGCCGAGGCGTTCAACTCGGGATAGCTGAATCCCCGGTCACCCGCGAAACCGCAACATCCTATCTTTTCCGGTACCACCACGTCTTTGGCGCAGAGGCCGGCGAGGTGCAGCAATTTATCCCCCAGACCCATCTTCTCCGATGAACAGGTAAGATGCACCGCCACCGGGTCATCGATTCGCACAAGATCAAGCTCGGCGATAACGAAATCGTGGAGAAACTCGACCACCTCGTAAAGCCGCAGCCTGCGATCCATGACCTGGCGCATGCGCTGCATGCAGGGGGAAGTGTCGCAGACCACAGGGTACCTGCCCTCCTGCGAGGCGGCGAGCAAAGCCCGCTCCAGTTCGGTGCTCTTCTCATCGGCCTGACGGAAGGCCCCCTTGCTGTTGAAGGGCACGCCGCAACAGAGCTTTTCCATCTTATCCGGGTAGAGTACGTCGTAGCCGCCGCGGATCAGAACCTTCTCGGTGACCAGGGAAAGCGGCTGCTGGTCGGCATCGCCCTTGGCCGGCCCCATGGTCCTGGAAATGCAGCTGGGAAAATACACCACTTTCTTTTCTCTGCCCGCATTCACTCCCGGATTTTTCCGCCTGGCCGCCCCCTTGGGCATGCAGGGGGTCCACAGCGGCAGACGATTGCCGCTGGCCTTTCTGGCACCCTCGGCAATGGTTGTCATCAGCCGGCCGCCCAGCGCGGTATGGGCCAGGTTGGCGCCATGCAGCCCGAAACGCACACCGGCGGTGACGGCGCCGTAATTTCGCGCCGTCACCCGGGCCAGTGTTTCTCTGGCGGTGCCGGCAACCTTGAGCCTGCGCAGTTCCTTGGTCAACTCGCCGGTATTGATTTCCACCGGACAGGCGAGCTGACAGAGGCCGTCCGCGGCACAGGTGGCGTCGCCTTCATAGCCGTAGGCCGCCACAATGTCATCGAGTTTTTCGGAGGACTCCCCCGTCGCCCGCATTCGCGATATCTCCCGCTGCACGGTTATCCGCTGCCTCGGCGTCAGGGTCAGATTCTTCGATGGACAGACCGGCTCGCAGAAACCGCACTCGATGCAGGTGTCGACGATGGAATTGGTGGCCGTCAGCGGCTTGAGGTTCTGCAGGTGGACCGTCGGGTTGTCGTTGAGGATGACGCCGGGATTGAGCAGGTGTTTCGGGTCAAACAGCGCCTTTATGCGCTGCATCAGCCGATAGGCTTCCCTGCCCCATTCCATTTCGACATAGGGAGCCATGTTCCTGCCCGTGCCGTGTTCCGCCTTGAGTGAGCCATCGTATTTGTCAACCACCATGGAACAGACTTCGTCCATAAAGCGGCTGTAACGCTCCACCTCTTCGGGCAGGCCGAAATCCTGGGTGAAAACAAAGTGGAGATTGCCCGCCAGGGCATGACCGAAAATTATGCCGTCGTACTCATACCTGGCCATCAGCTGTTGCAGTTCGAGGGTGGCCTCGGCCAGATGTTCCATGGGAAAAGCGACGTCTTCGATAATCACCGTCGTGCCGCACCGGCGCACGGCGCCCACCGCCGGAAAGAGGCCCTTGCGAATATTCCAGAGCCTGATATACTCGGAGGCGACGTCGGTGAACTCGAGTTCTCTGGCCAGCTCGACCCCGGCCAGGGAAAGAGACACGGCCTCGATATTACGCTGCAGCTCAACAGCCGAAGAGGCTCGTGTCTCCACGAGAAGCGCCGCCGTCTCATCGCCCAGCTCACGCAGAAAAGCCGGCATGCCGGCCTTGTTTTCGACGGATCGCAGAGCAGCACGGTCCATGAGCTCCACCGCCTCGACCGGCTGGCTCTTGAGAATAGCGGTGGCGGCGCAGGCGGTCTCGATATCGGCAAAGATAATGAGAGCACTGGCCTTGTGGGCATGCTCGACAACGGTTTCATAGGTGATCTCGGAGATGAACCCCAGCGTCCCCTCCGAACCTATCATCAGATGGGCTATGATGTCGATCGGATCGTCGTAGTCGACCAGGGCGTTGAGGCTGTAGCCTGTGGTGTTCTTGATTTTGAATTTACGGACGATCCTCTTCCTCAATACCGCATCGGCCCGTACCTCGTCGCGCAGTTTCTCTATGCCCGCCACCAGCTCGTCGTTGTCGTGCCGGAAACGCTCTTTGCTGCCGCTGTCGGCGGTATCGAGCACCGAGCCGTTGGCAAAAACGATCCGCAGGCCGGCCAGGGTCTTATAGCTGTTCTGGGAATTGCCGCAGCACATGCCGCTGGCGTTGTTGGCGGCTATGCCGCCTATCATGGCGGCGTTGATGGAAGCCGGATCGGGACCGATCTTCCTGCCGTAGGGGCCGAGATAGTAATTGGCGTACTTGCCCAACACGCCCGGTTCCAGGCGGATTCGCGCCCCGTCGTCGAGTATGGCGTGTTTCTGCCATTTGCCGCCGGCGATCACCAGTACCGAGTCGGAAATGGCCTGGCCGGAAAGGGACGTCCCGGCGGCCCGGAAGGTTACGGCAATGTCGTGATCGTCCGCCGCCTGCAGAATGGTGGCGATCTCCTCTTCGTTCTGCGACTGGATGACGATCCTGGGGATGAGCCGGTAAAAACTTGCATCGGTGCCGTAGGCCAGGGTCCTCAACGGATCGGTGATCACCCGTTCCGCCGGAATGACCGTGCCGATACGATCATAAAACGACTGGTACCTGCCCGGCAAATCAGGTGCTGACTGAGCATTTTTCATGTAATACGTTCCTCCTCCGTCAAAGGCTCAACGACGGATCCCCTTCGTTGGTTCCTGCTGTAGATTTCTTACTGTAATCATTTTCGATGCAAGTATCAAAATCTGCTGACAGCACTGATCAAAACCGGAACCGGTCGGCACCAAAATTGATAATCTCGTAAAAAGTCATCGAAGTCGCCGGGATGGGCTCTTTTTACGAGTCCAGCAAAATTGGTACTACCAATAGTACTTAATACCAATTTGACTGTCAAGAGAGAAACAGCGGACTTACAGGCCGTTGAATTCAAGCGGAACAGCCGGAAGTGCCCTCCCCCCGGTCATTCCGGAACAGCAGAGGAATTCTGCCAGTCACAGCTCACGCCGAGCGGCAGAACAGGCACATGGTGCAGTCTTCGGCCTGACCGCCCCCTCACGCTCAGCAGTGGTGCTGATCACCGCCTGTAAACTGGTACTGCAGGTAAGGTGCAAAACGGCCTCGCAACTGCCATCATCGAATATGGCGATCGCCTCTGTCGCACCTGAGGTACCCGCGCCGCCGCACCTGTCAAAAATCCTCCTGGCGACTATCATCTGTGTTGATAAATCCTCTCAGTGTAGTATTCTAGAATCGCTTGAAGATATCGTTTCTGCACAGGCGGCTGAAAGGAAAAACCAGTGCCGTAATCGACCATTACTCCACCACCCAAAGGACAGCTACGGGCATGAGTGCACAGAATCAGGATGAGGCTACAGCCAAAATTCATCAACTCACTGACGCTGAGAAAATACGATGCCTGGTGATCGGTTCCGGGCCCGCCGGCTACACCGCCGCCATATATGCGGCCAGGACCAACCTCAACCCCGTCCTCTATCAGGGATCGCAGCCAGGCGGACAGCTCACCACAACCACCAATGTGGAAAATTTCCCGGGATATCCAGAGGGCGTCACCGGTGCGCAGATGATGGAAGATCTGCAGAAACAGGCGGAACGTTTCGGCACCGATGTCCGCTACGGAACAGTTACCGATGTCGACTTCTCCGGCGCCGTCCACAAGGTTCTGGTCGACGACGAAAAGCTCATCGAGGCCGAGACCGTTATCATCTCCACCGGCGCCACCGCCAAATATCTCGGCCTGGAATCGGAAGAGCGCTTCAAGGCCGGCGGTGTTTCCGCCTGTGCCACCTGTGATGGTTTTTTCTATAAAGGCCTTGATGTCGCCGTGGTCGGCGGCGGCGACACCGCCGTCGAAGAGGCCCTCTACCTCTCCTCCCTCTGTCGCAAGGTCTACCTGATAGTGAGAAAGGACCACCTGCGGGCCTCCCAGGTCATGCAGGAACGGGTGATCAAAGCCCCGAACATCGAAATACTTTTCAAGCGCAATACCAAGGAACTTCTCGGCGACTCGATACTCAAGGAAGCGGTCCTTATCAAGAATCTGGGGGAAGCGGACGAAGAGGAGGAAGTCATCAGCATCGACGGCTTCTTCCTGGGCATCGGTCATACCCCCAACTCCCACCCCTTCAGCAAGTACCTGGAGACCAATACCGGCGGCTACATCATAACCCTGGGCAAGACCTCGAAAACCAATATTCCCGGGGTGTTCGCCTGTGGCGATGTCCAGGATTTCTCCTACCGCCAGGCGATCACCGCCGCCGGCAGCGGCTGTATGGCCGCCATGGACGCCGAGCGATATCTGGGAGAGAAGGGCTAGCCCGGAGTTTTCCCGCCTCGTGCCTTTGTCTTTATTCCAGCGACATGAGATAGGACCTGAGGTTCTGGCCACTGTTGGTCAGCCCCAGTTTCCTGCGTAAATTTTTACGATGGAAGTCGACTCCGGCCACGGACAGAAACAGCACTTCGGCAATCTCTTTGCTTGAGCGACCGCTGCGGATGAGATGTGCCACCTCCATCTCCTGGGGGGTGAGGCGCAGTTCCAGAGTGGACAGGCGCCTGAGAAAGGGAGAGATAATATCTTCGAGGTTGCTGCTGATTATCTCCACCAGGGTTTTCTGACTCTCCGTCAGCCGGGAGACGTTGAGTTTTTCCAGATAGGGAAGCACCAGCCGGTCGATATTGGCAAATACCGCCGACTCCAGGTGCTTTCTATCCTCGTTGCGCTGGTCCAGCAAGACCCTGAGGGCGATGTTGGTCTCCTGCAGCTTTTCCGCCTGGCGTTCCAGTTCCTCTTCCTTTTTCTCCAGAGCTTTTTGAACCTCGACGATCGGGGTGATATTCTCGTGACTGACGATGACCCGCTGCAGCTGTTCATCCCGGTAGGGAACGACACGCACCACAAACCAGTGCTGCTCTTCGGGTGAGTGGCAGGGGTACTGCATGAGAAACTCGTCGATCTCCCCGTCGATCACCCTGCGTATGCCGCCGGCGACCTTGACGCCGTCGTCTTCCGGGCCCCCGTTTCCAGCTTCACAGGCCTCCAGATAGTTGCAGTGCAGGCAGCCCTCGGCAGCCTCCAGGCCATTATTGCTGCCGAACTCCCGCCATGCCCGGTTGGTTTCGACAATATTGCCGTGCTCGTCGAGAATGGCGATATGG
>JBEPWT010000112.1:0-9685 GCA_041642275.1 Desulfopila sp.
CGTATTCCTCGATCTGGGCTGAAGAAATTGCCAGATACGCATTTATCTATGTTGCATGGATCGGTGCGTCCGCTGCCATCAAACAGCGAGCGCACATTCGTATCGATGTCATTTTGAATATATGTCCACCCAGATTAAAGGCGCTTCTCTATATCTTTGGGGATGTCATCACATTGATCCTTGCTGTGATCGCCATATACATGTCCATGGAACCGGTACTGAATTCCATCCATTTCGGATCGGTCACGCACGGACTGCGGATCAGCCATGCCTGGTTTCTCGCCGCTGTTCCGATTGGTTTCGCCATGATGGTTTTTCGTATTTTACAATCCATGAAGCGAGACTGGCATGATCTGAGGGCTGGCCGTCCCGTCTTTGAGGGGAGCAAACTCTTTGACTAGAAAAAGGAGCTGAGAGACAATGTATTATATGCTGGAACAACAAGATCTGGCGCTTGGCTGGGAGTTCTACGTACCTCTGATCGGCATGGTCGTTCTGATTCTTTTAGGGGTCAGGATTTGGGCCGTTCTCGGGCTTGGCTCCGTGATAATACTGATGACAACCGAGGTACTGCCGCCGACGCTGCTTGGTGAGGCGCTGTTTGAAGGTGTCGATCACTTTGCCTTGATAGCCGTACCACTGTTTATTCTCACCGGTGACGTCCTGGTCCGCACGGGATTGTCCGTCAAACTTCTCGAAGTTGCGGAAGCAACGATGGGATGGCAGAAGGCGGGCCTTGGCACTTCCACTGTTCTCGGCTGCGGCTTTTTCGCCTGTATTTCCGGCTCGGATGCCGCCGATGCCGCGGCGATCAGCAGAATAACCATAGATCGCCTTGTGGCAAAAGGGTATCCCAAAGGATACGCCTGTGCCATGGTGGCCGCGGGAGCATGTACCGGAATTCTGATCCCGCCCTCAATTGCATATATCATCATCGGTCTGGTGCTGGGCATTTCCGCTTCCACCCTCTTCCTCGCCGCAGCTGTCCCGGGCGTGCTGATTCTGGTAACGGTGATGATCACCAATACCGTGGTAAACCGCTTTAAATGCTACGAAGTGTCCGGTGTTGGTTTTAATCTGCAGCACTGGCTGAAAACCGTCTATTCCGCCCGTTTTGCCCTGCTCATTCCTTTTATCATTCTTGGCGGCATATACTCCGGCATATTCACGCCGACGGAATCGGCCGCGGTTGCCGTAGTGACAACCATTATAATTGGTTTTTTTCAAGGAACATTAAAGCTGAAAGATTTTCCGGAAATGCTGGAATCTTCGGCAAAGGTAAACGGGGTTATTGTGCCGATTATTGCAATGTCTCTGCCTCTGGCTCAGACCTTGGCCTCGCTTCAGGTTCCCCAGTATTTCGTCGCCGGCATAACGGAAATGACGACGAATATGTATTTGATCATATTTATGATGCTGATTATTCTGATGATCGCCGGTTGTGTTATGGAGACCACGCCCAATATCGTAATCCTCTCTCCGCTGCTTCTGCCGCTTGCCCAGGCGATAGGCATGAACGAGATCCATTTCTGCATCTTTATGATTAGTGCCCTGGGCGTTGGCTTTATTACTCCGCCAATGGGACTGAATCTCTTTGTGCTCTCGGGAGTGACGGGGACATCGGTGATGGCGATATCGCGGCATGCGATTGTCTATGTCTTGGCAATGTTGGTTGCCGTGCTGCTGATTGCTTATATCCCGGCACTCTCATTGTGGCTGTTATGAGTTGATTCTGCAATATCGTGCACCAGATATGAAAAACACGGTCAAACTCTACCCTCCGCTGACGCTGAACAGGTTCAGCGAAGCGGAGGTCGCCATGGACAGGCAGGCTACGGTAGCGGATCTCCTGCTCCATCTCGGCATATCCCAGGATCAAGTGGGTTCGGTGTATATAAACGGACATGGCGGCACCTTCGAGCAGCCGCTTGCCGATGGGGATCAGGTCACCTTTCTTCCCCTTATCGGCGGCGGCTGATGAGCTGATTATTTTCATTTCAGATTACCCCTGAAACTCAGCTTGGCCAATGACAAAGAGACAGGGTGGTCTTTTCACGGGTATCTGCAGCCAGGACGGCTGCAGTTAAGCCCCCAGGGATGGGTTTATGGCGTCCCGGGAAAAGGGCACCCTGTCTCAAAATATGTTGTTGATCATTAGGGGTAATCAGGTTTTCATTTTCCGGAACCGGGAAAGCAACCTACTTGGGAGTGATATATGAAACGTTATGATCTCTATCTCAATGGCAGCTGGCGAAAAGCAAAAGAACAGCTGGAGGTTATAGATCCATCCACCGGCAGTGCTTTTGCCGAAGTAGCGATGGTTGATCGTGCAGCCGTCAGGCAGGCTCTTGCCGATGCCCAGACCTCTTTTGCCCACTGGAAACAGCTGACGGCGAAAAAGCGAGGCGAATATTTGCGGGCCATCGCCAATGAGCTCTCAGCTCGCCATGACTTTCTTGCAGAACTGATCACCAGGGAAAACGGCAAACCGCTCGCCCAGGCCAGAGGAGAGGTTGACATGGCTGTCGATCATCTGCTCTGGTTTGCCGAAGAAGGGCGCCGTACCTATGGCCGGGTCGTCCCTCCCCAGGCCGACGGCAAGAGACATTTTGTCATCAAACAACCGGTGGGTGTGGTGGGGGCGATCGCCCCCTGGAACTTCCCTCTGGTTCTGGCCTTGCGCAAGGTTGCGCCGGCACTGGCGGCCGGCTGCCCGGTGATTGTAAAACCAGCCAGTGCGACACCACTGTCGGCGATAGTGCTGGCGGAGTGTGTCGAAGCAGCGCAGCTTCCCCAAGGGGTCTTTCAGGTGGTGGTTGGAAAGGCCTCTGAAATAGCGGATGAATTTCTGGAAAACCCGATTTGCCGGAAGATCAGTTTCACCGGCTCCACCGACGTCGGCCGTTCTCTGATAGCCGGGGCGGCGAAAACCTGTACCGAACTTTCCCTGGAACTGGGCGGGAATGCCCCGTTGATTGTTTTTGAAGATGCAGATTTCGACAAGGCGATTGAGGGCATTTTGATCACCAAGTTCCGCAACAACGGGCAATCCTGCATCGCCTCGAACCGGATTTACCTGCACAGGTCCATCTATGATCGATACAGAGATGAACTGGTGGAGAAAGTCAAAGGATTGAAGGTTGGCAGCGGACTGGAAGACGGTGTGGATATCGGTCCACTAATTGATTCTCAGGCACTGCAGTCGGCCTTGTCTTTCGTTGATGATGCGGTGGCCGCCGGTGCAAAGATTCTCACCGGCGGGAAACGGCATGGAACAGCAGGAAATTTTCTCGAACCCACGCTTATCAGTGATGTCCCCGAAGACGCGCGATGCTACCGTGAAGAAATTTTCGCTCCCGTGGTGGCACTGTATGCCTTCGATAGCGAAAAAGAGGTTCTCGAAAAAGCCAATGACAGTGAATACGGCCTTGCCGCATACGTTTTCACCACCGACCTGAACCGCTCTCTGCGGGTGGCCGAGGCGCTTGAAGCCGGCACGGTCGGGGTGAATGATCCTGTTCCCTCAACCAGCAACTGCCCTTTTGGGGGATACAAGCAGAGCGGCTGGGGGCGGGAGCTCGGCAGTGAAGGTATCGAGGCCTTCCTCAAGATTAAGCATATCTCTATCGGCGGGGTATCCTGAAAAAAAGACTTCAACAGTCCCGCCGCAGGGACTCAAGACGATTGGCCCGCAGAAACTGGATAAACTTGCGGTGTCCCGCCGGAAAGGCGAAATTGTCGAGCTGCTCCTGCCTGACCCAGTGATAGTGCTGGGCGGCATGGAGTTCCGGCAGTGTGGAAGGACCGGGCAAACGACAGAGAAAACAATGCAGGGTCACTTTGTATTTCGTGTAAAAATGGGTTACTGCGGTAACAAAATCACAGACCTCTATACGAAAACCGGTTTCCTCCAGGTATTCCCGTACCACAGCTTCCTCGGCTGACTCTCCAGGCTCCAGCCTGCCGCCAGGAAATTCCCACATGCCGCCCCATATATCGTCGTCATGTCTTTGCTGGATAAAGACGTACCCGTCTTTGACCAGCAGGCCGGTAGCCATCTCTATGGGAATGGTTTTCTGCGCTTTTTTCTTTATCGGCCGGTCGGAGGCGAAGTCCCCGAGATAGGCGCTGCAGTACTTCGATATTGGACAATTGCCGCAGTCGGGATTCCTGGGGGTACATATCATGCCGCCGAGATCCATGAGGGCCTGGTTGAAATCCCTGGCCTCGCCGTCAGGCAGGAGCTGACGGGCTGTCAGGTGGACAGTCCGCTGCGCCTCTTTTTCCTTGAGGGGAAGGTCGATATCGAAAAGCCGGGCGAAAATACGCTCGACATTGGCATCGACCACGGCGACATCCCGGTTGAAGGCAATGCTGGCTATGGCGGCAGCCGTGTATGGGCCTACTCCGGGCAAACGCAGGAGCTGTTGATAATCGCCCGGCACCTCCCCTCCGTGCTCGACGGCCATGACCTTCGCCGCCCGGTGCAGATTGCGGGCCCTGGCATAATACCCCAGCCCTTCCCAGTACTTGAGTATCTCGTAGGATGAGGCCCTGGCCACGGAGAGGACATCGGGAAAACGGCGCAGCCAGCGATTGAAGTAGTCCACCCCCCTTTCCATCTGCGTCTGCTGCAGCATAATTTCGGAGAGCCAGACATGGTATGGATGGTAGTCCTTCCTCCACGGCAGTTCGCGGCCATGGTGGCGAAACCAGCGCAGCAGAGCGCTGCGCAACGCCAGTGTGTCAAACAGGTCTTTTGGCTCTGTCACAGTTACACTCCCCCCGAAAAGCCGGTAAACCGGCCGGGGCTCAGTTCACTACCCCACTGAGGGGTATACGTACCCTGGTGCTTTCTTGACGGCAGGCATGAAGCGCAATCATCATCTTTGGTGTTTTTGGCAACAGGGTTTCGGCGGTAAGGTACGAAAAAAGGCGTATCCAATCAACCGGATACGCCGAGTTGGTGCCGGAGGCAAAGCCGCAGTTTTACATGCGCTTATAGAGTTCGATGACCTTGTCGTAGGTCATGATTTTCCGCCAGTCCGGACCGAAACAGTTCTCCCATAACGGTACCAGCCCCAGCGCCACGTTGGCCATGGTATCGAACTGGCTGTCGCTGAGGTCCCCGGTGAGATTACGCGGCAGGATGATGTCGTGTTTTTCCATCATTCGCCGGTATTCCTCAACCCCCTCGGGATAGATGTCGTCGAGATAATCGAAGGTAATGCAGCAGCCGATGCCATGGTGTGTACCCAGGACAAAGCTGAGCCCGTATGACAGAGCATGGCAGGCCCCGACCTGGGAATAGGCAATCGACATGCCGCCAAACAGCGAGGCCATCATCAGCTTATCATCTTTATCCTCGCGGTCTTCGAGAAAAACCGTGCGACAGAGTTCGATGGATTTTTCGCCATAGGCCCTGCTGAACTCGTTGAGAAAAGTGCCGTGCAGCGACTCGACGTCGTGGATATAGCAGTCCATGCCGGTATAAAACCACTGGTCTTTGGGGGCTCCGGCGATAAGTTCAGGATCGAGGACCATCTGGTCAAAGAGCGTATAGTCCGAGTTGATGCCCAGCTTTTTCTCGGGTCCGGTGAGCACCGTCGTGCGCGACACTTCCGCCCCCGTACCGGAGAGCGTGGGGATTCCCACATGGTAGACGGCCGGATTTTTGATAAGATCCCAGCCCTGGTAGTCCGCTGCGGAACCGGGATTGGTCAGCATGAGAGACACCGCCTTGGCGATATCCAGCGTACTGCCGCCGCCAATGCCGACAATACCGTCGGGAATCACCGGGGTACGCTCCTTTATCCGGACGACCAGTTCGTCTATGTATTTGGTTTTCGGTTCATCGTCGACATTGACATGGAGGATATAGTCGTTTTGCCGCAGCGGTACTCTGCCTTCAAGGGGTTTTCCCTGAAAAACATCATCAAGCATAAACACCATGGGCGCCGTTCCACCTGTTCTCTGTTCCTCCAGCACTCCGTCAAGCTGATCAAAACAGCCCCTGCCGAACATGACCTTGGGAACCACACTGAAGTTTCTATACATCTGATCACCTGTATATAGGATGAATGAGTAATTTTTCCACGAAGGGTCTGCCCTGTTACCTGCTGTTGCTTGCGCATGTCATTACCAAATGGGCCAAGAAAACTCAAGGTGCATTTGCTTTTGCCATTGCGCTTGATTTCAGGCGATACTTTTTGCCGGCAAAGGAGGCCGCCTTCTAGACGGATCGCTGCCTGCCTAATGATTTGCCGCCGGCCTTCTTGTGTGTCTGGAGGATATGCAGCAGATCCCTGACATAGGCACACTCGCACTCTGCGCTGCACCGTTCGATATTGCTTTCATGCAGGCAGTACCCGGGGCAGTCGTCGGTCATTGTCTTGCGGCTGGTAAACGGTTTTCCAGGATTAAGATCGAGAAATTCACGGGCCTTGACAGCCATGGTGGTATAACAGCCGTCAACTCTGTGCGTGAAATAGACCAGACCCTGCTCAAGCTGGTCGAAGTTCGCCTGATAGCCTTCTATCTGTAAATCAGTATCGCCGATAAATTCCATTCTGTCCTGCCAGACCGCAGCGCACATCGGACAGCGCTTATAGATCTCTTCCTGTACTTTTCCCAAGATGACAATTCCCTCTTTGCTGCTGCCGGCAGGCGCTTCGTCAACCTGACGGCAAATCATATTTGATAGTTTCGTAAAAAGTCATCTTTTTGTCATTCCGGCAAATGCCGGAATCCATAACTATCTAAAAACAAATGGATTCTGAATACGTCATGCCGGACCCGATCCGGTATCAGAATGACGAAATGGCTGACTTTGAGCTATTTCCAGAGCCCATCCTGGCGACTTCGATGACTTTTTACGAGATTATCATGTTTGGTGCCGAACAATAAAGAATAATCCTTTTTCCGGCTGGTGGCCAGGAGCAAAAAGGTTTACTATCGGAAAGAGAAACTCTACAAAAACACAGCTCAACAGCGGCAGCCCATGTCAAAACAGATGAACATAGTCGATTCCATGCAGCAGCCGGCCAATATTCCGCTGGCGGAAAAGGCCAGGCCCAGTAGCCTCGAACAGATCCACGGCCAGGAAAAATTACTGGCCCCGGACTCTCTGCTGCGCAACATGATCGACAACGACGAATACAGTTCCTTTATCCTCTGGGGCCCGCCCGGCACCGGCAAAACCACCATCGCCAGACTGATAGAACACAACACCTCGCTGCACTTCAATTCCTTCAGCGCCGTTCTCTCCAAGATCGGCAAGGTCAAGGAATTGATGGAAAAAGCAGAATACCTGCTCCGCGCCGAGAACCGAAAAACCATCGTTTTCATAGATGAAATACATCGCTTCAACAAGGCCCAGCAGGATGCCTTCCTGCCCTATGTCGAATCAGGCGCGATCATTCTCTTCGGGGCAACCACGGAAAATCCCTCCTTCGAGGTCATCCCGGCTCTGCTGTCGCGCTGTCACGTTTTCATTGTCGAGGCCCTTACCGAGCAAGAGATAGGCAGCATACTCAGGCATGCCGTCTCGCTTTTGCCGCCTGAGCTCGATATAGACAGCGATGTTCTGACCGTCATCGCCGAGCGGTGCGGCGGAGATGCCAGACGGGCGCTGAATAATCTCGAAATGATCTGCCGCAGGGCCGACCGTACCCAGGCTATAACCAAAGAGGTTGCCCTGGAGGCGCTTTCGACCCGATCGCTCTTTTACGACAAGGGCGGCGAGGAGCATTACAACATCATCTCGGCGTTGCACAAATCGATACGGGGCAGCGATCCGCAGGCGGCCCTGTACTGGCTGGCCCGCATGCTGGAATCCGGCGAAGACCCCATGTACATCGTCCGCAGACTGGTCCGCCTGGCAAGCGAAGATGTCGGCCTGGCCGACCCCAACGCCCTGGTCCAGGCGACCGCGGTCAAGGAGGCGGTTCACTTTCTCGGCATGCCCGAGGCCGACACCGCCCTCACCCAGCTCGTGGTCTACCTCGCCACCGCTCCGAAGAGCAACAGCTGCGAGACCGCCTACCTTGCCGCCAGAGCCGATGCCAGAAACACCGGCCACAGCAAGGTTCCCCTGCATATCTGCAATGCCCCCACCGGCCTGATGCGAGAAGTGGGCTACGGTAAAGGCTACAGATATTCTCACGACTATACAAACAGCTACAGTTACCAGAAATACTTTCCCGACGAAATGGAGGAGAGAACCTATTACACCCCTTCTCACTTCGGCTTTGAAAAAGAGATCGAAAAACGCCTCCAGTGGTGGCGCAGGCTCAAGGCGGAACAGCTGAAAAAGAATGGGGACGACGAGGAGTAAAGCCGCCCTGTCGCCGCCCGCCCTAGCTTATACAGCCTTTTTATTTGCCTGATACGGCTGTTTTGCGATAGAGTAGTGATAACAGTGGCAGGAACCCGCCGAGAGCCACATGGGAACTCGAGGTAGCAATCACAACCAATGAAGCCCCCCGTATCTTCTTTTTTCAGGACCGGTCCCATGCTCTCCAGGCGTTGGTTCTCCGGCAAATCAGCCTGTATTGCCGGTGTCTTTGCCGTTTTGTGTTCTCCCCCCTCATGGTGTTTTTCCTCACCCCTTGCCGATAAGACAACCGCCAGCCACAACCTGTTGCCGCTTGCCGCCCTGATGCTGGGCGCAGCCTGCATTCTCGGATTAGTCTGCAAGGCCGCCCTGGCAACGAAAAGACGGCAGAAACGGCAAAGAACGAGAACTCAGCTGCAGCGAACAGCTGGTCTGCAAACACTTTTTGACAGCCTGCCATATTATGCCTGGCTCAAGGACGAGCAGAACCTCTATGTGGTGGCCAACAGGTTTTTCCTCGACGGTTTTGGCCTCGATTCCCATGAAATAGAGGGCAAAACAGACTTCGACATCTGGCCTGCCGATATCGCCTTCAGGCTCAGCAAAGACAGTTCTGAGGCCACCTCCAAAACTGCAACCGTCGATACCGGCGATTACATCATCTCCGACGGCAACGAGGAGAGACAGTTTCGTTCCGTCCATTTCCCCATAATCGACGCCCAGGGGAAAATTCTCGGCACGGCTGGAACGACGCGCGATATAACCAGAAAGAAGAGAGCCGAGGAACAGCTCAAAATCTCCGAGGAGAAGTTTTCCAAATTTTTCTACAGCAGTCCGAACTGGCTGTTGGTCGCCACCGTCGAGGAGGGGCGATACATCGACGTAAACGATGCCTTCTGCAAAATGACCGGATATTCACGGCAGGAGGTCATCGGCAAAACCTCCATCGAATTCGGCCTTTGGCGCAGTCCGGAAGACAGAAAGCAGGTTGTCTCCATGCTTAACAGCAAGGGGAAAATGGACACCTTCCCCTGCTCATTTCGCATGCGCGACGGTTCACTGCGTGATTTTCTCTGGTCGGCGGTGGTCATCGAACTCGACGGTGAAAAATGCGCCCTGAGCACACTGATGGATGTCACCGAGTTTGAACAGGCCCGCAGGGACCGCGAGAGGCTCAACGAACAGCTGAACCATGCCCAGAAAATGAAAGCCATCGGCACGCTCGCCGGCGGAATAGCACACGACCTCAACAACCTCCTTACTGGAATCAAAGGCCGCAATTCGCTGCTGATGACCCAGGAGCAATTGCAGCCGGCTGTACGCCAGGGTCTCGAGGAGATCGATGCATAC
>JBEPWT010000113.1:0-9631 GCA_041642275.1 Desulfopila sp.
GTCCAGCCGCCGAGCCATGTGTTGGGCTCATAGGCGTACATGGTAAAGGTCTTGTTGATGACCTCGGAGAGGTAATAGCCGGTGTTCTGGACAAAGGCCTCGAGCAGGAACAGCGATGGACCGCTGAAAAAGACGAAGACCAGCAGGCCGACTGCCAGGACGAGGTTGAACTGGCTGAGGCGTTTGATGCCGGCATCGAGGCCGGCAACCACGGAGCCGGTGGCGATCACGGTAATCACTGCAATGATGACTAACTGAACGGGGCCGCTTTCGGGGATTTTAAACAAATAGTTGATGCCGGCATTGACCTGCAATGCCCCGAAGCCAAGAGAGGTCGCAACGCCGAATATTGTGCCGAGCACGGCAAAGAGATCGGCGGCATGACCGATGGGACCGTCAATCCGTCTGCCGATCAGTGGGTAGAGGGTGGAACGGATGGTCAAGGGCAGATTGAAACGGAAGGAATAATAGGCAAGGGCCAGGGCGATGATGGCATAGATCGCCCAGGCATGGATTCCCCAGTGAAACATGGTCAGTTTCAACGATTCCCGGGCGGCGGCAATATCGCCGCCGATACCCACCGGCGGATCGTTGAAGTGCATCATAGGTTCGGCGACGCCAAAGAAAATCAGACCGATGCCCATGCCGGCGCTGAACAGCATGGCAAACCACGATGCGGTGGAATAGCTGGGCTCGGAGTCGTCCGGTCCCAGTTTGATCCTGCCGTGAGCGCTGAGGGCGAGGCCGATGGTGAAGATGACAAAAATCGCCACCGCCAGCATATAAAACCAGCCGAAGGTGGCGACGATCCAGTTTTGAATATCGGCGAAAAGTTCGTTGGCGAACTCCGGAAAGATCGCACCGAATAGCGCAAAGGCAATGATCGCCGCCACGGAACTGAAAAAGACCGGCGGATTTATCAGAACTCGTGGTGGGCGGCCGCTGTTTTTCTGGCTGGGAATTTCCATGCTCCGGACCTCTCTTGCTAAGGGTGATGGGCCCTGCCAGGAAGCCGGCGAAAAGTCTCTTTCCCGGCACATCCTCTCTCCGAAAAGATAGTCGAACAGAGGGCCTGGGCAGCGGGAAATCACCTCGCTTTTCGCTTACATTGGTGCGTGGAGAGTATAATTACCTGACAGTCCTCATTTCCAGCTTAGTGCAGAATCAGAGTCTGTCAACCGGCGGTGTTTTGAGCAAAAAATGCTTGCCGCCGCCGAGTCCGGGGTGGTGTGTTATGGCGTTAGCTTTGGCCCGGCGGCGGTGTCGTCAGCCGCCTTTCAGGCAATGCAGGTTGCCATCACCTGTTTGATGTCTGTTCTGCCGGAAAAGACCAGGTGCAGTCCCTCCTGGAAAAGGACGGTCATGCCGTCGTTGATCGCTTCCTGTTTGATTTCTTCCGCCGAGGCCTTCTCGATTATCTGCTTCTTGATGGTCTTGCTGGCCAGCAGCAGTTCGAAGAGCCCGGCCCTGCCCTTGTAGCCTATGCCGTTGCAGGCCTCGCAGCCCTTGGCCCGGTAGAGGGTGAGGTTTTTCGAGTAGTGCTGCTTGATATGATCGTAGAAGAGCACGCCGTAGTTGTTGACCAGGTAGTCGTATTCATCCTTGGTGGGGGTATAGGCTTCCCTGCAGTCGCTGCAGAGCGTCCTGATAAGGCGCTGGGCCAGAACGCCTATGAGGGAATCGGCGAAGTTGAAGGGGTCGAGTCCCATGTCGATGAGCCGGACCACGGTTTCCGCCGCCGAGTTGGTATGCAGGGTGGAAAAGACCAGGTGGCCGGTGAGGGAAGCTTCGATGCCCATTTTCGCCGTTTCAAAATCCCGCATCTCGCCGATCATGATGACGTCGGGGTCGGCGCGGAGAAAGGCGCGCATGGCGGCGGCGAAGGTGTAGCCGATATTGGGCCGCACCTGCACCTGCCGGAGACGGTGCTGGGTGATCTCGACGGGGTCCTCGGCGGTCCAGATTTTTTTCTCGGGGGTGTTGATGTAGCTCAGCGCCGAGTGCAGGGTGGTGGTTTTACCCGAACCGGTGGGGCCGACGACCAGGAATATGCCGTGCGGCCTGGTGATGGCGGTGGTCATTCGTTTGAGTATCCGGGTGGGCATGATCTCTTCCAGCGGCAGCGGCTTGCTGTCGGCGAGAATCCGCAGGACGACGTCCTCGTTGTCGCCGGAGGTGGGGACGGTGGCGACGCGGAGTTCGACCTTGTCGGCCTTGGTGGTGGTGAATTTGATCTTGCCGTCCTGGGGCTTTCTGCGCTCGGAGATGTCGAGATCCGCCAGCACCTTGATGCGGGCGATGATCGACCTGGCGTTTTCCTTCGGTACGCGCAGGGTGTCGATGCAGTTGCCATCCACCCGGAAGCGAACCTCGGCGTCCTGGACATTGCCGTAGGGCTCGATATGCACATCCGAGGCGCCGAGATAGTATGCCTCCTCGATGATCTTGTTGACCAGCTCTATGGCCGGCCTGCTGTCGACTTCGATTTCCGCGACTTCCCGGGCCGCGGCCTGATCGTAAATAGCGCCCTCCTCGCTTTCCTGGTCAGCGTCGCCGCTTGTTTGCGGAGCGATAGTGCCGAGGCACTCACGGATATCATCGCCGAAGCTGAGAACAAAATGGATTTTTTCGACATCGAACAGCTGTTTGAGCAGCGGCGTCTCGCGCTGGTTGGCCGGATCCTTGGCGGCGAGGATCAGGGCTCCGTCCTTGAGCTGCAGGGGCACGATGAGGTTGCGCCGGAAAATGTCGGCATCCTTTCCCTCGATAAGGCTCTCGGCGGAATGGGCGGTCTGTTCCAGATCGATGAACTTGGTCTTGTAGACGAAGGCCAGGGTGTCGCCCAATTCCGACTTGGCTATGAGAAAGTTTTCCATCAGCACGGTTTCGACATCCTGCTCCTGCTGGGTGGCGATGACCATGGCCCGCTCCATTTCCTGGGCGGAAATGATTCCCCGGTTGATCAGTTCCTCGTAGCGCATGGGAACCTTCTTGCCGGTTTTGTAATGGTTGTACAGGGCGATGCCCAGGGTTTCGGCCAGTTCGTCGATGCGCTGCTCGTCGCCGCTGCCGAATTCGGCGCCGTTGCGTTTGTTGATCAGCTGGATAACGCCGAGGATATTGGTCTTGAAGGCGATGGGGGCCAGCAGTACCTGGCGGGTGCGGCAGCCGCTTTTTTTGTCCCAGGAGGGATCAAAGGTCAGGGTGGGGTGGATTCTGCGCAGGTCCTCTTTGTCGTAGACATTGGCAATGTTGAGTTTTTTGCGGGTATCGGCGACAAACCCGGCAATACTCGAACGGTTGATGCCGATGCGGAACTTGGTCAGCGAACTGTCGGAGAGCAAAACCCAGGAAACCAGCTGGTGCTTCTTGGCGTCTACCAGAAAAATGGTGGCCATTTCAACGTCATAGACCTTGAGGATCTTATTGCGCAGCCCCACCATAATGGCGTTGGGGGTGGATGCGGAATGGATTTCATTGACGAGTCTTTTGAAATTATCGTCGAAATGGCTCGAGGACCTGGTTTTTTTGGCTGCTTGCGTGGCAGTGGGCATCGATGTATTACCTTGCTGGCTGAAGAAGAGTTCGGCTGCGGACAGTGTCGTTTTCTGTGGCTGCCTACTATACCAGAAGGAGGGTGTGACCGGAAGAGGGTTTATGGAGATGCCGGAATGCTTACCGCCGGTAAATATATGGGCCGAGATAGGTCTGTAAAGCCCGGCCGCAGCCGACGATGGTTTCGAGATCGTCTGCGCTTGGTTTCTTGACGACATAGGCGTCGAGATCGCATATCTCCTGGTAAGAATCGAGGAACAGCAGTTGCTCGGCGATGCCGGTGCTGACTTCGATATGGAGTTCCAGGGCCCTGAGCAAATCACCCATGGTGTGGTTCTCGGCAAGATCGCCCCGCTGCATGAGAAAGGCCATGATCAGCTTCTCGATGCCCATGCAGGTGAGGTTGTAGATGGTCTCGGCGGAAAAGCCCCTGCTTTTTTTGGTGTAGGCCGCCTGCGCCGTCTTCAGAAACTGCTCGCCGTCCCGCAGGAAAATGTGCCAGTCATGTATCTGTATGGGAATCATCGTTTTCCTCCATATATTTTCGCAGGCAGATAAGGTTGGTGGCCCCCCAGCCGCGTCGGCGGTAAAATTCCAGCGCCTCTTCATTGCTGCGGTCGGCCAGAAGCTGCATTCTTCGGGCCCCGCGCCGCCGGCCCCAGCGGCCGATTTCCTCCAGCAGCAGATTGGCGGCACCTCTGCGGCGATGATCGCGGTCGACCACGAGATCCTCGACCCAGAGGCTCGCTCTGCCTTCGGCACTGGAGATAACGATCTGGCCGCTTGCCATGCCGACGATCATATCGGTTTCGGCGACCAGAACCGTGCCGGTGGCCGAAGCCAGCAACCGTTCCAGTCCCTGCTGCTGCAGTTCGCCGTTGAAGCTGAAATCCTCCTCGATGGCGAACAGCTGTTGGAGGAGGGCGACAAGATGGGGAATGTCGCTGCTGGCGGCGGTACGAATTTCCATTTCAGCCGCTGATGCGATATTCTTCCGGCGGTTCGCCCTCTTCGAGGCCGTCGAGCACGGCATCGATGGCCTCTTCGCTGTCGATGCCTTTAAACCACCAGTTTTCCGGCTGGATGACCATGATGGGTCCGGCCTCGCACTGCTTCAGGCAGCCGGTTGCCACAACCTGCATGTCGAAGCCGCGATCGAGTATCTCCTCCTCGATGTACTGGAGGAATCCATCGGTCTGCTTATGGCAGATGCCTTTGGGGTCGCCCTTTACTCTGAAGCTCTGGCAGAGCAGGATCTGTCTTTCGGGAAGTGCCATTATCGTTCTCCTGAGGTGAGGCGCCGCCGTCAAAGCCGATATGCCCCTGAGGCTGGCGCCGGGAAAAGTGTCTGTTGCCGTACCGTTTGCCGGTACTACTTCTTTTTCTTCCGGCCGCCGCCGTAGAGGGCGTCGACCAGGCCTTCGATATTGTCCTCGCAGATAAAAACCCGCAGGCCGTGCTCGGCCAGCTGGCTGCGCGGCCTCTCACCGGCACTGGCCGCCAGCAGAATGAAGCAGTCATCGAGGATTTGGGCCACCTGCCGCCAGCGGTCGGGCCCTGAACCGGGTTCGGGGGCATCGCGCGTTTCCAGCAGGCAGGCCAGCCCGTCGCCGCGCAGGCCGTAAATCAAAAACCTGACAGCCTGACCCAGATGGAGGTCAACCTCCATGCCATTGGAACTGACCACCGCCACGTTGGGACGCTTACTGCTGGGGGCGGCCAGTCTTTTCTCGGCGGTGAAGTCGCTTGTGACGCTGTCGTCCGGCTGGTAGAGCAAAGGCCCGGTAACAGGCAGATGCGCCGAGGCCTTGGCCCTGGCGCTATCTATTGCTTCAGCATCCGGGCTTAGCAGGTCGACCTCGGCCCCAGGTTCCTGGCTGTAGGGAACAAGCGCCATGGAGTCGGCCCCGAGTTCCGCCATCTCACTGCTGATTTTGGCAACGTGGTCGATGTTGTAGCCCGGATAGAGGGTGGTCAGAATCGAAACCCTGACGTTGTGGAAGGCCAGCGCCGAAACTCCCTGCCGCTGCTCCTTGAGCAGCAGGGCGGAACCGTCGGCCAGCTTCACCGTCTTCTGGCCCGGGCGAATCCAGGCAAACAGCTTCTCGAGGATATCTTTTCGTACTGCCTCGACTTTCATTTCCACATAGCCGACACCTGCCGCTGCGAGGTCGCCGGCCAGGCGGCTGCTGCCGATGCCCAGGGTCAGCAGACCGATCAACAGCTCCGGGAAATTGGCTTTGAGTCGAGCAATCATCTCGAAGGTAATGTCCGGTGTTGCCAGGGGATCGCCGGGTCCGGTTATGGCCGCCATGACCTGCTCCGGCGACGCCTGGCCAATCTCTATGTTCACGTGCTCCAGGGCCTCGGTGATATTCATGCAGCTGTTGCCCCCCGGAGGCGGGGGGGAAAATCGCGTGCGGGCGACGAGCTGCGGGGCGACCGGCAACCGGATGATCCGTGACGGCTTTGCTCTGCACGAACAACTGCAGATTCTCGATTGTAAACCTGTTCGATTACACATAGTGTCGTCACCCATTGGCATGGGCGGCATAAAGGTTCCGCCCTCATTTTTTCAACGCGGCTTTACAGCACCAGCTCGAAGCTTTCTTCCGGGTCATCCCGATCCTTGCGGTCGAGCAAGACGCCGAGGATCAGCTCCAGAAGCCTGAGGCCGCCCTTGTAGCCCACCGTCGGGAAGTGCTGATGACCCTGGCGGTCGAGAATGGGAAAGCCCCAGCGGACAAAGGGCAGATCCTCGTCGCGGGCGATGTATTTGCAATAGGTGTTGCCGATGATGAGATCCACCGGTTCGTTCTTGATCCACTGGTGGAGCAGGAACATGTCGCCTGCCGCCTTGACCTTGACCTCGGCGTTCATCTCGGCTGTGATCTCTTTGATGCGGGCCTCGAACTTTTTACCTGGCGTGCCGGTGACGATGTGCACGGGCAGCATGTCGATGGAGACCAGAAACTCGGTCATGGCGATGAGCTGGTCGGGATCGCCCACCAGGGCCACCTTTTTGCCGTAGAAATACTGGTGCATATCGCTGATCATGTCGACGAGCTTGCCCCGCTCGATGACGATCTCGTCCGGGACCGAGGTGCCGGCAACGGTACGGAGTACGTCGATGAAGCGGTCCGTGGCCTTGAGGCCGAAGGGCATGTCGAGCACCGAGCAGGGGACCTTGCATTTGGTGTCGAGCAGCCTGGCGGCTTCGGCCGAACACCATTCCCCCAGGGCGATGGTGCCGATACCGCCGCCACTGGCCTTGATCTGTTGGATTGTGGCCCCGGCCTTGGGAAACATGGCGTATTTGCCGGTAAGCGGACCGTCGAGCACGCCGGAGGTGTCGGGGAACATATTGATCTCGACGGCCATGAGGGCGGCAAGGCGCTTTATCTCCTCCATGTCGGCCGGTTCCACCCAGCCGGGGATGATGTTGATCTTGCCATTTTTTTTGGTGCCCGGCTCGGCGAGGGCGGCCATGGCCTTGACCATGTTGGCAAAGCCGGTGACATGGCTGCCGACGTAGCTCGGTGTCGGTGCGCCAATGACCGTTTTGCCCTCCGGGACCTTTTTGTCCTTTAGGGCCTTGGCGAAGATCTGCGGCAGGTCGTCGCCGATGGTTTCCGAGAGGCAGGTGGTGTGGACGGCGACCACCTCCGGCTCATAGACGGTAAAGATATTGTCGATCGCCTGCAGCAGGTTGGCCTGGCCGCCGAAGACCGAAGCGCCTTCGGTGAATGAACTGGTGGCCGCTGAAATGGGCTCCTTGTAGTGGCGGGTCAAGGTGCTGCGGTGGTAGGCGCAGCAGCCCTGAGAGCCGTGGCTGTGGGGCAGGCAGCCCTGGATGCCCAGAGCCGCGTACATGGCCCCTATGGGCTGACAGGTCTTGGCCGGATTGATCATCAGCGCCTTGCGTTCCTGTATTTCTGTTGGTGTATGTCTCAGTAGCATTGTCGTACCTTCCCGATGGAGTCATGCAACCCCGCAATAGTTAAAGACAGCCTTGGAAAATGAGCATGAACGGTCTGACACTCTCCAAGGTTGCCGATAGATGTTATTCCCACACATAGGTGGCGGACAGTTCCGGATTTTCCTGCCAGGGAGCCTTCATGTAGCTCCAGACCCTGCTGTTGACCAGCCGATCGATCTCCCGGTAGAAGTTTATGGCTCCCAGGAAACCGGCATAGGGTCCGCCGGAATCGTAACTGTGCAGCTGTTTCATCGGCACACCCAGTTTCTGGATCGAATATTTCTCCTTGATGCCGGCACAGAAGAGATCGGGTTTGAGCATTTCGATGAGTTTTTCGGCCTCGTACTGGTTGAGATCGTCGACGACGATGGTTCCCTGGTCCATGGCAGGGTTGAGCCCCTCGTAGGACTTGAAGTCGACCCCGGCCTCTTCCAGGGCAGCCAGTTCCTCCGGGCTCTTTCTCGGTTTGTAGAGTTCGGGATCGGCTTCGACGTGAATCTCTTCGATATTTCTGCTGTCGGCGTCAACCTTGAGATCGGGCAGCACTTCGCGCCCCTCGTAATCGTCGCGATGGGCGAATTCGTAGCCGGCGGAGAGGGTCTTCATGCCCATTTCCCGGAACAGTTCCTGGTAGTGATGGGCGCGCGAGCCGCCGACAAAGAGCATGGCCGTCTTCCCCTTGGTCCTCGGGTAGATTTCTTTCTGCACCGCTTCGACGGCGGGCATTTCTTCGGCGATGACCTCTTCGACCCTGGCGATGAGGTCGGCATCGTCGAAATATTTGGCGATTTTCCTCAGCGACTTGGCCGTGGCCTCGGCGCCGATGAAGTTGACCTTGATCCAGGGAATGCCGTACTTGGTCTCGAGCATGTCGGCGACGTAATTGATGGAGCGGTGGCACATGACACAGCTCAGATCCGCCTGATTGGCGGAGGCGAACTTGTCGTAGGTGGCGTTGCCGGAGAAGGTGGAGATGTTGGTGATGCCGCATTTATCCAGAATCCGGTCGATCTCGAAACCGTCGCCGCCGATGTTGTACTCGCCCAGCAGGTTGATCTTGAATTTGTCGGTTTTCTCGACATCGCTGTCGCCGACCACATGGGTGAATACCTGATTGTTGGCAATGTGATGCCCGGCCGACTGGGAGACGCCCTTGTAGCCCTCGCAGCTGAAGGCAAAGACGTTGCAGTCGCCGAACTGGTTTTTCATCTTCTTGGCCACGGCGTGGATATCGTCGCCGATGAGGCCCACGGGACAGGTGGCGAAGACGGCGATGGCCTTGGGGTGGAAGATGTCGTAGGCTTCCTGGATGGCCGCTTCCAGTTTTTTCTCGCCGCCGAAGATAATGTCGGAGTCCTGCATATCCGTGGACATGCAGTAGGTTATATAGTTGGCGTCGGTATCGTTTTTGGCATCGGTCTGATTGCGGCGGGTCAGCCAGGCGTAGAAGCCGCAGCCTATGGGGCCGTGGACGATGTTGACGATATCGCTGGTCGGACCCATGATCACGCCCTTGCAGCCGGCGTAGGTGCAGCCGCGCATGGTTATGATGCCGGGTATGGTTCTGACGTTGGCGACTATCTCGGGCGTGGTGTTCTCCTGGGCCTCGTTGATCATTATCTGCTTGGCGCGCTTACGGGCAACCTTCGGGGGATATTTCTCCAGCAGTTTTTCCTTGACGTTGTGGGGATCCCACTGCACCAGCTTATGTGCTTTTCCCATGACTTGCTACCTCTCTTGATTATCCTATGGATGCGCCACCGGTCTCGCCGGTGCGTACGCGCACGGCGTCGGGCACCGGTAAAACGAATATTTTGCCGTCCCCGGGCTTGCCTGTCTTGTTGGCGGTGATAATGGCCTCGACCACATCTTCGACCTCGTCGTCTTCGACCACCACCGTCACCATCCGTTTCGGATAGAGCTTGCCCTTTTCGCCGAGCAGGGAAGCGGCTTCTTCATAGCCTTCCTCCACCCCTTCCAGCAGCTTGCGGTTGACGAAGCCAAGTCCCCGTCCCTGGGCTTCATGGGCGAAGAAGGCATCTACGCCGGCATCGGTGAGTGCCGCCTTGGTCCTGTTCATCATATTCATGCGAACGA
>JBEPWT010000114.1:0-9599 GCA_041642275.1 Desulfopila sp.
GACAGTACTTATTGCCCTCCGCCTCGACCACCCGGTCGCATCCCTCGCATTTCTCAACTATGGGTTGGAATTTACCCTCGCTGTATTTTGCTTCAGCCTTACTCTGCATACCATCCTCCTGGATCTATATATATTCGCTTTTCATACGATACAATGTCTCTTTTTTTTCTGCGCTGCGCCTCCGGCACTCTAGCCACTTCGCCCACTTTGGCAATGGCGGAATCTGTTGCCATGACAATCATTTATCCCCACTGCCAATAGTTGCTCTGGGGCAGAGGCAAAACAACAGTGATTCCGCAGCAGCGGCAGAATATTTCAATATACTAGAGCACAACCTATTTCTCAAGAACAATTGCCGGCAAATATAAATAAACTTGGCAACACCCTTTTGCCGGCGGTATTTGTGTTTACAAGGGCAACAAAGACAGCTATTCTCATCGACTGATCTTAGGTGTCTAAATTTACTGATTAATCTTTTCTTTATCAAATTTCTGATTCGAAATGTATTGCATTATCGTCATCCCTTGTTTTAATACTGTCCATAGTTTATGATGACTTGACATTACCATAGGATCAATTCCCTTCAATTCCAGTAGCTTTCAAGCGGGAATCTTATCAAGTCCTACCCCCGGAGAGTGCAATGCCAGTATATGTATGGAAAGGTAAAAACCAGCACGGCGAAAAGAGAAAAGGCGAAATAGAAGCCCCAGATCAGGCCGCAGCCCTCAACCAGCTGAAGCGCATGCGGATTGTCGCCCCCAAGATCAAGGAGAAGCCCAAGGATCTGCTTGAAAACATTCCTTTTTTCCAACCCAAAATCACCGGGAAAGATATCGTCGTCTTCACCCGGCAGCTCTCGACCATGATCGACGCCGGTCTGCCGCTGGTACAGTGTCTCGACATTCTCGCCAACCAGCAGGACAACTCCACCTTCAAGCGTGTTCTCCGCGAGATCCAGAGGGACGTGGAATCCGGCACCACCTTTGCCGATTCCATGCGCAAGCACCCGAAGGTTTTCGACAACCTCTACAGCAACATGATAGAGGCCGGCGAGACCGGCGGTATCCTCGACACCATCCTCTCGCGCCTTGCCCTTTTCATGGAAAAAACCATGGCCCTGAAAAAGAAAATCAAGGGCGCCATGACCTATCCGCTCATCTGTCTGGCCATCTCCGTTCTCATTCTCGCCATCATTCTCATTTTCGTCATACCGGTCTTCGAGGAGATGTTCACCAGTTTCGGCTCGACGCTGCCGGTACCCACCCAGATCGTCATCAGCATGAGCAACTTCTTCAAGTCCAATTTCATCTTCATCGTTCTGGGCATCGCCGTTTTCATTTTCGTTTTCAAGAAGATATACAACACCGAAAAGGGCAGGATAACCATTGACCGCATGCTCCTAAGAGCACCGGTGGTCGGCATTCTCATTCGCAAGGTAGCCGTTGCCAAGTTTACCAGGACGCTCAGCACCATGCTGCAAAGCGGCGTGCCCATCCTCGAGGCGCTGCAGGTGGTCGCCAGGACCGCCGGCAACAAGGTCATCGAAATTGCCGTTTTCCGGGTTTCCGACGCCATCGCCGAAGGCCGTCCCATCGCCGAGCCGCTTGCCGAAAGCGGCGTCTTCCCCAACATGGTGGTGCAGATGATCAACGTCGGCGAGTCCGTCGGCGCCCTCGATACCATGCTGGAGAAAATCGCCGACTTCTATGACGAAGAGGTCGACCAGACGGTGGAGAACCTCACGGCCATGATCGAACCCTTCATGATGGTTTTCCTCGGCGGCATGATCGGCGGGCTGGTTGTCGCCATGTATCTGCCGATATTCAAGATCGCCTCGGTTGTCTAGAAAATCCGCGGTTGCGCCGCCGGACACTTGCCTTTCTGGTGTCTTTTGTGATATTTTTTGACATATTTTGAATAAAAGAAGTCACATACGTTGACATTATTTTCTCAAAGCATATGATTAGACGAGAGATATCAACTCAAGCAACTCATCGAAGGGGGAATTATGACACTGACCAAAGCTGACCTCGTACAGCAGGTATACAAAAAGCACGACAACCTGACCAAGGCCCAGGCCACCGAATCCGTCGAAGCGTTTTTGCGCATTTCGAAAAACGCACTTATCTCCGGATCGGATCTGCTGCTCAGCGGTTTCGGGAAATTCAACGTCAAGGACAAGAATTCACGCCGGGGAAGGAATCCCCAGACCGGGGAAGAACTGACCCTCGAAGCCAGAAGGGTCGTCACCTTCAAGCCCTCGGGCATTCTGCGGGAAAAGATTAACGGCGGCTGACCGGTCAGCACAGTTTTTCTTTCCGGGGTTTGCTGACCGGAAAATAATTCCGCCCTGACGCTTGCCACGCAGTCTGAAAAATCGGTTTTCTTTTATGATGCTCCATCATCTGAAGAAAGCCGATTTTTTTATTCTTTCACCGGGAGCATCGCTTCAGCGATAGAGAGGTGAGGGTGCCGGCATCACAACCACCTGCATACCAGCGACATGAATGCATTCACCTTTGCCCATATAGCCCTTGAGGATATAGACGATACGGCAAGATACAGTCTCCATCCCTTTCTCGTGTCGAAAGAGATTTCCGACGAGCTGAAAACCTCGGTAACTCTCTGCGGCATACTGACGCCGCCGACCGTCGCCGTAAAAACCGGTGGAGGATACGAACTGATCTGCGGCAGACAGCGTCTGCTCTGCGCCTCGACCATCCTCGACGACGGTGCCTGTCACTGCCGGGTGGCGCCGGAAACAACAGACATCGAGGATATTCTCGCCTGTGTCATCGAAGACCAGTTTGCCGCGGGAGGATTAGGCATCATGGAGCAGGCTGTTTTCATGAGCCTGTGCCATGACCTGATAGATGACCCAGGACGCAGGGAAAGATTTATCCATTCCCTTCCGCCGCGAAGAATCACCAAGGGCAGCCGGTTTCTTCTCCAGTTGTCGCAACTGGACGACAGGCTGAAAAGGGCGGTGCACACCGGCATCGTCTCCGAGAGAATTCTAGGCGACCTGCAATTTTTGGCCGAGGACGACCGGTTAGGCTTTGCCTCGCTCGTCGAGGAACTTGGTCTCGGCGGCAATCAGCAGAGAAAGCTCTTATCGCAACTCGCCGACATCTGCGCCCGCCAGGGCATCGGCCTTGACGGCCTGCTCCGGCAAGACAGTCTGCGAACGATCCTGGAAGACCCGCATTCTTCAACATCCCGGAAAGGAAACAGATTTGTCCAGGCCGTCGGCCGCATGAGTCAGCCCGCACTGACCGGAGCTTCGGAGTCCTTTGCCGCCGAGGTACGGGCGCTGAATCTGCCGGAGAGATGCGCTCTTTCTCCCTCGCCGTCCTTTGAAAAAGACGAGGTTCATTTCTCCGCCCGCTTTGCAAACCTCAGGCAATTTCAAGACTTCTGGAAGATGATGGGCAAGACGATCACGGAGATGTGATCAGCTTTGGGGGTAGACGATGGTTCCTTCGACGAGCAGGTCCTCGCCCAGCCTTGTGTAGTCGACATCGGCAAGACGGACGGCGTCGGCACGGCCGGCCACGGGCAAGTCAGCGGTGAGGCTTTCTCCGCCGCAGCCGGCGAAAAGGGGGGCATAGAACAGCTGTGCCTTGTCGGCCAGGCGTCCGGCCAGAAGCGCGGAAAAGACCGCCCCCCCGCCTTCAACCAGCACCGAGGTTATCTGTTGTTCTCCAAGCAGGTCCAGGACGGCCTCGAAATCGACCCCGCCGTCGTCGGCGCCTTGGACCTCGAAAATGCGCGCCCCTTTGCGCTCCAGGGCCTGCCGTTTTTCCGCGGGAGCGCGATGGCTGCAGAAAATCCAGGTTTCCGCTTCCGACTGCTGATTGAGCAGTCTGGCCGCAGGCGATATGGACAGACGGCTGTCGACCACCAGCCGCAGAGGATCTCTGCCTCGCCGGTCTTCGAGCCGGGTCGTCAGTGAAGGGTTGTCGATTTCTACGGTACCGCGGCCGACGAGAATGGCGTCATAGCGGTCGCGGAGCTGGTGCACCCGATGGCCGGAATCCGCGCCGGTTATCCAGCCGCTGTGCCCCTTTTGATAATTGAGCCGGCCGTCGAGACTGACCCCGGCCTTGATGACGACCAGCGGCCGGCCGCTGGTGATATACTTGATGAACGGCTCGTTGATACGCCGGCAGGCAGGTTCGAGAATGCCGGTATCGACCTCGACGCCGTTGTCGATGAGATACTGCCTGCCTCCGCCGGCAACCAGCGGGTTGGGATCGAGCATGCCGATGACGACGCGGCTGATGCCGCTTGCGGCGACGGCATGACTGCAGGGCGGGGTCCTGCCGGTATGATTGCAGGGCTCCAGCGTCACATAGAGCGTCGCCCCGACAGCCAGCTTTCCCGCCTGGCGAAGCGCATGGGCCTCGGCGTGCGGGGTGCCCGCCCTGCGGTGGTAGCCGCTGCCGACGATTTCCCCTTCCTTGACAATCACCGCGCCGACGCAGGGGTTGGGAGAGGTGCGGCCCAGGCCTTTACGGGCAAGGTCGAGGGCCTGGGTCATGTACTTTTTATCACTGGCCTGGCTGGTCATTGCCTTCTTCTCTGCTGTCCGCCTCTTCGGAGCGGGCATCGAGCAGGGTTTTCAACTCCGACATGAATTCATTTACATCCTTGAACTGGCGGTAGACAGAGGCGAAGCGTACATAGGCCACCTCATCGAGCGAGGGCAGCTCCTCCATAACCCACTCGCCTATCACTTTCGACAGCACCTCCTTGGCCCCGAGATCCTGGAGTTTTCGTTCGATGTCATCGACAAAGTCGTCTATCCTGTCCCGACTGACAGGTCTCTTCTCACAGGCTTTTTCCAGGCCGATCACCATCTTCTGCCGATCCCAGGCCTCGCGCCGGCCGTCTTTTTTGACGAGCATCGGCATCATCACCTCCAGCCGCTCGTAGGTGGTGAACCGCTGGTTGCAGGAGAGGCAGGAGCGCCTCCTCCTGGTTATGGTGCTATCCTTGTTCAGTCGAGAATCGGTAACCTTGTTGTCAAGATGACCACAATAGGGACATTTCATACACCCTCTCCTCCAGCTCTGAGTTCAGTCAGTTGCTCTCCTGATGAGCGCATCAAGAGGAAACGCGCGGCACATCTCCATTATTTCCTCGCGTACGGCCGCCAGGGTCTGCTCATCGCCGGAGGCGATAACCCTGTCGATGTAGCCGGCAATCTGCTCCATCTCTCTGCCGCCAAGCCCCCGGGTCGTGACCAGCGCCGTGCCCAGGCGGATACCGCCGGTGACGAACCGCGAGTGCGTGTCGAAAGGGATGGCATTCTTGTTCACCGTGATTCCCGCCCGGCCGAGCAGTTTCTCTGCCTCTTTGCCGGAAATATTCTTGCTGCTCAGGTCGATGAGGATAAGATGATTGTCAGTTCCCCCGGAAACCAGGCGATATCCTCTGGCCAGCAGTGCTTCGGCAAGTGCTCTGGCATTTTCCACTACCCGGTGCTGGTCCTGGCGGAATTTCGCGCTCATGGCCTCTTTGAAGCTCACAGCCTTGGCGGCTATGGTGTGCATCAACGGCCCACCCTGGATGCCTGGAAAGATATTGCTGTTGAGGGCCTTGGCCCATTTTTCCCTGGCGAGGATCAAGCCGCCGCGCGGCCCGCGCAGGGTCTTGTGGGTGGTGGAGGTGACAAAATCGGCATGCGGTACCGGCGAAGGATGTACGCCGGCGGCAACCAGACCGGCGATGTGGGCCATGTCGACCATGAACAGGGCGCCGATGGAGTCGGCGATTCGGCGAAAGCCCTCGAAGTCGATATGACGCGGATACGAACTGGCACCGGCGATGATCATTTTCGGACGGTTTTCAAAGGCGATGCGCTCGACCTCGGCCATGTCTATCTGTTCCGAGTCCCGGCGCACACCGTAAGAAATGAAATTATAGAGCTGCCCCGAAAAACTCACGGCGCTGCCGTGGGTAAGATGACCGCCGTGGGCGAGATCCATGCCGAGTACCTTGTCGCCGGGTTTGAGCGTTGCAAAGTAGACGCCCATATTCGCCTGTGAACCAGAGTGCGGCTGGACATTGGCATATTCGGCCGAGAAGATTTCCCTGGCCCGCTCGATAGCGATATTCTCGACGATATCGGCCTGCTCACAGCCGCCGTAATACCTCTTTGCCGGATAGCCTTCGGCGTATTTGTTGGTAAACACCGACCCCTGGGCCTCGAGAACGGCCTGCGAAGCGACATTCTCTGAGGCAATCAACTCAATCTGATGGTCCTGTCTGTCATATTCCGCCTGGATGGTGGCAAATATTTCAGGATCGGTTTCACGTAGCGTCTTCATGGAGATCCTCGATGGAGTGGTAAGGATTATAAAATTGCCATAACCTGCATGCCCCTGCGGGAAACAGTTGTATTTTCACAAAACAGGGTGGAAAAACGGTGGTTCCTCTGATTGCCGTGAACAACTCCCGTCACCTGGCCGACTGCGGGCCGGTTGCGGGCTTGAGACAGGAAAACAAAAGGCCGGTACTTCCCCACGGAAAATACCAGCCTCGGCAGTAGTACCCTGTGGCGGTCATCAATCGCTGAACTGGTCAATTCGCTTCTGATGCCGGCCGCCGGCGAATTCCGCGGTCAGCCAGCACTTGACTATCTCCTTGGCGACGCCGCCGCCGGTCACCCGTTCCCCGAGGCAGAGCACGTTGGCGTCGTTGTGCTCCCTGCTCATTCTGGCGGTATACTCGTCATGGCAGAGGGCCGCCCGTATCCGCCGGTAGCGGTTGGCGGCAATCGACATGCCTATGCCGGAGCCGCAGATAAGGATTCCCCGGACACTGTCGCCGGCAATGATGCTTTTGCAGAGAATATCGGCGTAGGCGGGATAATCGACGGACTCCCTGCTGTAACAGCCGAAATCACTGACCTCGTAGCCGGATTCGACCAGCAGCTCCTTGATCTGCTGCTTGAGATCAAAACCTCCATGATCCGAGGCTATCGCAATTTTCATGTCCATCCTCCCCCATATCGTTACTGACGGAAACGCTGCATTATGACAACGCCGTTGGTGCCGCCGAAACCGAAGGAATTGGAAAGCGCATTGCGGATTTCCATCCTGCGGGCAACATTGGGAACATAATCAAGATCGCATTCGGGGCTCGGCTCGTCGTGGTTGATGGTCGGCGGAGCGATCTGGTCGTAGATGCTCAAGGCGGTGAAGACCGACTCTATGCCGCCGGCCGCGCCGAGCATATGACCGGTCATCGATTTGGTGGAACTGATGGCCAGTTTGCCGGCATGATCACCGAAAACGGTTTTTATCGCCAGGGTCTCGCAGCGGTCGTTGAGCGGTGTCGAGGTGCCGTGGGCATTGATATAATCTATTTCCTCGGGCTTCAACCCCGAATCCTCCAGTGCCATGCGCATGCAGCGCACAGCCCCCTCGCCGTCCTCGGGCGGTGCGGCGATGTGATAGGCGTCGCTGCTGAGCCCGTAGCCGACCACCTCGGCGTAGATTTTTGCCCCCCGGGCACGGGCATGCTCGAGTTCCTCGAGGATAAGCATACCGGCGCCTTCGGACATGACGAAGCCGTCGCGGTCCTTGTCGAAGGGTCTTGAGGCTCTGGTTGGATCGTCGTTTCTGGTGGACAGTGCCTTCATGGCGCTGAACCCGGCAATGCCTATGGAGCAGATAACGGCTTCGGTGCCGCCGGAGATGATCATGTCGCAGGCGCCGTTTTGAATGTGGCGATAGCCTTCACCGACGGCGTGGGTTCCGGCGGAACAGGCGGTGGTCAAGGCCAGGTTGGGTCCCTTGGTACCAAAAAACATGGAAATCTGTCCCGACGGCATGTTGGGTATGACCATGGGGATAAAAAAGGGCGTCACCCTCTTTGGTCCGCGGTCGAACAGCACCCGGTGGTATTTTTCAATGGTGGGCAGGCCGCCCATGCCGCAGCCGGTGATAACGCCGACCCTGCCGCAGTTGTCATCGCTGACGGTGAAGCCGCTGTCGTTCATGGCTTCGATGGAGGCGGCGAGCCCGTATTGGACGAAGAGATCGAGATGCTTGGCCGCCTTCTTGTCGAGAAACTGCTCCACCTCAAAATCAGTGATCTCGCCAGCAATCTTGACCGGGTAATCACTGGTATCGAAGCGGCTGATGCTGCGTATGCCGCCGACACCGTCACATATATTTTTCCAGGACTTCTCGACGCCGATGCCAAGCGGAGTGACAAGGCCAACTCCGGTCACTACTACTCTGCGACTCACGATTAGTACTCCTTATACAAAAAAACATTGGAGATATAAGTACAGTGCTTCTTATACCTCCAACAATATATTCATCGGTGTGTGTTATTTCTTCAGGTTATTGACGTAGTCAATGGCATCCTGAACGGTGGTGATCTTCTCGGCCTCTTCATCAGGAATCTCTATATCAAAACCCTCTTCCATAGCCATGATGAGTTCGACCAGATCGAGCGAGTCGGCACCGAGATCATCGACAAAGGAAGCGTTGGGTACGACTTTCTCTTTTTCCACACTCAACTGTTCAACAATAATATCGACCATCTCTTGATCTATAGCCATTTTTTTCTCCTAACTGTTTTTATAATCGGCGGTACTCAAATACTGGACTGTACAGCCACTGTTATTTACGTTCTATCCGTTGCAACACACAAAATTTGCTCTAAAGTAATACATATGGCAGAGGTATAGCAAGGCAAATCACCACCGGCACAAGTCTTCAGACCGCTCCTTTATCCGCCGGCCGCTACAGCGGCGGCGTGCGCCGCTTATAGCCCGCAGCGCTTGAGGAGTTGAGGGCAGAGCCCCCTTTATCACATGTACATACCTCCGTTGACATGGAGAGTCTGGCCGGTCATATACCGGGCGTCATCGCCTGCGAGAAAGGCAACCGCCGCGGCCACGTCCTCAACCGTTCCCAGGGTCCCCATGGGAATTTCGCCCTGAATCTTTTCCTTCACCTCGTCTGCCAGAGCATCGGTCATCTCCGTTTGAATATAGCCCGGCGCCACACAGTTTACCGTGATTCCGCGGGTCGCATATTCACGCGCCAGCGACTTGGCCATGCCGACCAGGCCGGCCTTGGCAGCGGCATAGTTGGTCTGCCCGGCATTGCCGGAAAAACCGATGACCGAGGATATATTGATTATCCGTCCCCACCTTTTTTTCATCATCGCCCGCGAAGCGGCCTTGGAACAGAGAAAAGCGCCCTTGAGATTGGTGGACAGCACCGCGTCCCAGTCCGGTTCCTTCATCAGGGCCACCAGGCCGTCGCGGGTGATGCCGGCGTTGTTGACGAGAATATCGATCGATCCGGCCTCGGCGAGTATCGACTTGATGCCTTTTTGAACCTGCTCACCATCGGCGATGTCGAAGGCGATTACCTCGGCGCTGCCGCCGGCCTTTTCGATGACGGCCCTGGTCTCCTCCGCCGCCTCCGGCCGGCTTACATAATTGATATAGACCTTCGCTCCCATTTGTCCCAGGCGGATGCAGACCGCTCTGCCGATGCCCCGGCTGCCGCCGGTGACCAGCGCTGTTTTTCCTTGTAGACTCATGCTTGGCGATGCTCCTCTATCTT
>JBEPWT010000115.1:0-9592 GCA_041642275.1 Desulfopila sp.
GCTTCGCTTACCGGTTGCTCTCAAAATTTAATCCTCGGAATATCAATTATATGCCTGTGGTTAAATTTATCGAGCGCCTAGATTTAGAACAAAATTGCTCATTCCTGGACAGACACCAACTAGTTTAAGCTCTTCAGGGTGGTCCACAACGGGTCTGGAGGAAAAAACCACCGGCCCTATTCCCTTCCACCCGGTTTTGGCCAGAGATATGCCGTGAGAGATCTTTGAATTTTTAATAATCGAAAATCCGCATTATCCTCGTCTCTCTGAAATGGTCGTCATTGCAGGCAGGAAGATATTCCAGGAAAAATGGTCCTGCAGACTTCACAGTTGAGGCCTGTTTGCTCCCTCGCCGGCAAAAAAGGACAACAAAAGACGTGCCCCCGAAACTTCTTTTCAAACCTCAAGCGGCAACAACAGTGAATCAGATTTCCTTGCCTGCATGATACTGGTCAATCAGCTGATTGAGGGCTTGCGGTTTGCTGAAATAGTACCCTTGCAGTGCATCGCAGCCGGCATCTCTCAAGTTCCTGGCGCCCTCCCGGGTTTCCACTCCTTCGGCGGTCACCAGCAGCTTCTGGTCGTGGCAGAAGCCTACAAGCGAGCCGATGACTTCGAACTTCCGGTTTTCCACCGCCTTCATTATAAACAGCCGGTCAATCTTGACGATATCGATGGGAAAATCCACCAGCTGGATGATCGATGTGAAACCGGAGCCAAAGTCGTCGATGGCCAGCTTGAAGCCGGCCTCCTTGATCCTTTTCAGTCTTTCAAGGCTGCTGGCGGTGTGATCACGGTAAAAGGTCTCGGTTATCTCGATGGTGAACCTCTCGGCGGCGATCTGTTTTCTTGCAACCAGCGAGAAGAGTTTGTCTACAAAATCGACGCTGAAAAACTCAGCGGCGGAAATATTTATGGAAATCTCCGCCTGTTCTCCATATTTTTCCCAGAGCACCGGGGCATCGTCGAAGGCCCTTTCCAGCACCCACATATCAATCTGCTGGTGCAGACCGAGATTTTCGGCCATGGGTATGAAGGTATCGGGAGGAATCTGTCCAAGCCTTGCCGAAAACCAGCGCAGCAGGGCTTCAAAAGCTAGTATTCCACCAGTCTCGGCATCAACGATCGGCATATAATAGAGTTCCAGCTCACCGGCATCGAGCCGTTTGAGTTCGATCTCAATCTCCTGTTGATGACGAGCATACTCGGACAGCTCTGCGGAATAGTATGAGATAGTATTCTTGCCGCTCTTTTTTGACTCATACATGGCCGAGTCGGCATTGATCACCAGTTCCTCGGCACTCCGGCCATCCTGGGGATAGACAGCCACGCCTATACTCAGCGTTATCGGGTAGTTGCCTTTTTCACAGCTGAAACCGTTTTCACAGATCATCAGGATACGCTCAGCAACCTTGCCCGGGACATCATCTTTGAAGTAGCCGTGAATAATCACCGAAAATTCATCACCGGCCAGCCGGGCTGAGGTGATATTTTCATCTCCGGCAAGGTTGTCGAAGACAACATCGCTGCCGCGGGTGATTTCATGGAGCCGGTAGGCAAATGACTGCAGAACCATATCGCCGGCGGTATGCCCGTAATGATCGTTGACGTATTTGAAGTTGTCGATATCGATATAGAGCAGGCCCACCTGTCCGTTGCCGTGAGCTCTGCCGGCACGGGTGATCAGCTGGTCCAGGGTGAGGCTGAAAACCCGCCGGTTATAGAGCTTGGTCAGCGAGTCCTTTTCCGCCAGCTCCCTGGTTTGCTCATAGGTTTGCTTGAAGGTGTCATAGAGCTTGATAAAGGAGGCGTTCAGGCTGCCGATCTCATCATTGGCCGTATAGGGGGTGATATCGTTCGTGCCGTCGAGGTCGATATGACTGAATTGCTGTTCCAGCTGCTTTATGGGGCCGGTCACGTATTTTTTCAACAACCACTGTAAAACCAGATGAGTGGCCGCCGCCAGAGCCAGGAACCAGAGAATCATCTTCAACAGGACATTTTGCAAATCCTTTTCCACTTCTTCCTGCCCGGCCTCGACAGCAAGAAAGCCGAAACCCGGAATATCTCTTACGGCAATGAGCCGGTCGATATTCGGCCGCTGCAGCTCACCTGGAAAAAGAGTGACGGTTCGGCCTTCCTCTTCAAGCTGCAGGCGCCTGGTCTCGAAGAGCGACGGACTGATGAAGACGGCGACGGCAAAATTCCTGGAATTGCCGACATCAAACGCCGGTTTCAGGGTGTCGCTGTTGAGCACCCGGGCCAGGGCAATTTTGCCGGAGCTTTCAAAAAAGACCTTATCCTCCTGTCTTCTCTCAACAAAAAGCTGCGAGACCCACGATATCAACTCCGGTGAAGGTTCAGCAAAGGGGTCCAGGCTGTCTTCATAGTAGTAATCCGCAACACCGTCCGAGCGAAGAAACATTACCGAGAAATATTTCGCCGGCAGATCGGCGGCACTGTCAAGGATTTCATCTATGGCGGAGTCAAAGGCCAGGGTGCGCAGATACTTATCAGCGGTAAGGGCATATCGCCTCAGGGCGTCGCTCTGGACAATGGAGGCCAGGGTTCCGCCGGCAAAATAGGTGTAGGCGTTCAGACTGCCGGCCAGTTCGGATGCCTCTTTTTCAACTGCGCTCTGCACCAGTGAATAGATGGCGCGCTTCTCGACAAAGTAAAGCCCCACTCCGGTCAGCAGAAAACTGGTGAAGAGAACGGGAATGATTAAAAAAGGCAGGCGTCTATTGAGTTTCATACCTTTTCTTCAGCGTGTCCAGCATCCTCTTGCGCAGTCGCAGGTTATCATCGGAGATAATCCGGTAGTGCTGCACCTTGCCAAACACCTCCTCGGACCAGAACAGCTCGGGATCGTCCGCGGCATCCTTTGACAAATGGTCACGGATGGCCCCGTTGGGAGAAGCATAATATATCTCCTCGGTATTCTCTGCCGAAACCGCGGGATCAAGCAGGTAATTGAGGAACCTCAAGGCCTCGTCTTTATTGCTTGAGTCGGCTATAACGCTCAAACAATCCACCCAGACAGCGGTCCCCTCCTTCGGCACCACATACTGCCAGTTGTCTGTTCCGGTGAAATCATTGAGGACATACTGATCGCCGGAATAGGCAAGCGCCATGTGAATATCATTGCCGGCATCAGCCTGCTCCACCTCGGTGAGCACATATCTATACCCGGCAAGATACGGCAGCTGTCCGAGCAAGAGCTCATATGCCTCTCTCAGCTCCGCCGGTTCTTCGGAATTGATATTGTAGCCAAGAAGCATCAACGGCGGAATCAGCACATCGGTCATGTCTTCGACCATGCTGACATGGCCTCGATGTTTCTCCTTCGGCTCCAGCAGATCACGCCAGGAATCGGGTTCCGGGTTCACCCTGGAGGCGTCATAGACAATACCCACGGATCCGTAAAAATAGGGGATGCCAAAGTTCCCGCAACTCTCCGACCATCGCTGGTCAATATTTTCCAGATTCGGCACACTGGCATCGCTGATGGAGTGCAGGTAATTGCTCTTGCCGAACACCTGTACGGCTATGCTGTCGAACAGGACAATATCGAAACTTCCTTTGGCCGTGGAAGAGATGACCTCATCACGAACCTGATCGCTGTCAAAATGTATCTGTTTAATCGCGATGCCGGTCTCTTTGGTGAACCGGTCGATTACATCCTGCGAGATATACTCTTGCCAGTTAAAAAGAGTAATCTCAACAGCACCAAGACCAGGCGTCGCCAGCAGAAAAAGAGCCCAGAACGACAAAATGCCGTGACACAGTAATTTTTTCATAACGTACTCATATACCCAGATGATTTTCTCGTCCGGTACCTCTGTATGCCATTGTCTCGCTCAAGGACGAGTATCAGCCAAACAATGAGCCTGTTATACTTCCCGCAGCGCCTCGCCAAGCCTGACGACGGTATAGGGTTTCATTACGTAGGCCGACACCCCCAGTTTTCTGGCCTCTTCAACGTCTGCCGGCCTGGAATAGCCGCTGGCTATGATGGCCTTCTGCCCCGGTTTGAACTCGAGAATACGCTTATAGGTCTCCAGGCCGTCGATTCCCGGAGACATGATCATATCAAGGATAACGATATCGGCCGGATTCCGGCGCAGATACTCGATCGCCTCCTCGCCGCTGGCCACAGAGCTTGCGCCGTAGCCAAGATAGTGGAGAATATCCGAAGCGATGCTGCGCTGCTCCACGGAGTCATCAACCACCAGAATCGACTGTCCGGCGCCGCGAAAGATCACCTCCTCCTTTGCAGGCTGTCCTCCATCACTGCCATCATCCGCCGGAAAGAAGAGCTGAAAGGTTGTGCCTTCATTTTCCCGGCTGTCGACGGTAATATGTCCCTGGTGATCCTCAACCGCACCCCAGACCACGGCCATGCCGAGGCCCGTTCCGCTTTTCCCCATCACCTTGCGCGAATAGAAGGGTTCATAGATCCTTTGCAGGTCCTTCTCGGCGATTCCTACGCCGGTATCGGCCACCGTCAGCCTGATATAGGGCCCCGGACGCCAGGTATTGAATCCCGTCGGTCTGTGGGTGAGCACCACCCGGGCGAGGCTGATCTCCAGTACTCCGCCGTCCACCATCGCTTCTATGCCGTTGGCCACCAGGTTCATGATGGTTTTGCTCAGGTGCACGGGTGAGCCCTTGACCCGATAGTGCTGCGGTGAGCAAGCAAAACGCACCTCGACTTCGGGATGAGCTTGCCGGAGTTCGCTGTACTCGGGGCTGGCCAGGTAGGATGTGATCAGCTCCTGCATATCCACCCGTTCCTCGATCTTGACCCCGCGCCGGGCAAGCGTCAGCAGATCGTTGACAATGGCCGCCGCCTTCTTCCCCGATGCCCGGATGGTCTCGATGGGCCGCCTGAGTTCTGAATCCTCGGGCAAGTCGAGCAGGAGATAATCGGGATAGCTGACGATGCCCGAGAGTATGTTGTTGAGATCATGAGCGACGCCGCCGGCGAGGGTGCCAATGGCCTCCATTTTTTCCGCCTGGCCAAGTTTTTTTTGTATTTCCTGCCGCTCCTTGATCTCGTTGAGCAATTTCCTGTTGGCATCCTGAAGTTCCCGGGTTCGCTTTTCGACCAGCTCCTCGAGATGATGATGATGGAGTTCCAGCTCTGATTCACGCTTTTGAATCTGGGCCAGCATGGTGTTGAAGACATCGACGAGGATGCCTATCTCATCGTCATGAATCTTTTCCACCCGCTCCCGGTAATTCTGGGTATGGGTGACCTGCTGCATTGTTCGCGCCAGTTCAGTTACAGGTTTGGTCACTGTTTTGTTCAATCGGATACAGAGGATCATGCCGCCGGTCAGCAGGAGAATGCTGAAGGCGGAAATGACCAGCCAGAAGTGCAGCAGCTGCCGGTCAAGCCGGGTCAGATCGGTGCGGACGACAATGGAGCCTATCTTCTCTTCTTCCAGGGAAATTGTACGGATAACGTCGAAATAGTCCTCGGCGAAACGCTCAACGCCGCTGCCTGCCGCCTCTGCTATCCGTTTCGGCAGAGTGATCGCCGATCTGCTGCGACTGTAGCTGGGCTGGATGTAGGAGACGAACAGCTCACCTTCCTGGTCATAGAGAGCGGCTGAGAGTACGTCCTGTTCGGCCCGCAGGGCGCTCAGCATCTCAAAGGCGGTATCGGGATCGCCAAACACCAGGGCCGCCGTGGTATTATCCCCGATCACCTCGGCCAAAACCCTGCTGTTGCTGACCAGCTTGGCCCGGAAACTGAACCGCTTTTCCAGGGAAACGGCAGCCGTCATCACTCCGATCAGCAAACCCGAGGTCAGCAAAACCACGGCCGAGAGCTTCCTGCTGATGGGCCAGTTATAAAAAGTGGTGAGTAATCGGTGCATGCCTCTTACTCGACTATGGTTGCCAGTCGCAACAGTTTCGAGCTTATCGACAGGCCCGAGTGCCGGACTGCCGGCAGGTTGACTCCAAGCCCTATCCGCTGCTGTTTTCGTACAAGATTGACCATGCCTCCCATCTCAAGGAATCCGGGGCTGTCGCCAACGGTGAGGACCGGCAGCCCGTTGAGTTTTCCCCTGAACCTCTCAAATTGCCGAAGCCGGTCCGAACCGATATAGAGGATATCACACTGCCGGCCGTTCATCTCTTCGGGTTCAGCAAAGCGAACCACCCGCATCGGCTTGCCCCGCCACTGTTCACCGGCCACCACCTGGTCAATGACGGCGCCGAAGGGAGGGTCGCCGACAATACCGATGGTGAAATAGTCGGAGTGCTCCGCCCAGCTTTTCGGCCAATCAACAAACCTGGTGAGATTATAGAGAAATACGGCCTGGACATGATGCGCCTTGGTCTGGGGCGCAGCCGGCGCCGGCCCGGGCGAACCCAGGGTAAAGAGGCTCAACAGAGCTGCCACACAGAGCAGTCGGGCTGCGCTCAGGTTCTTTTTTGTTTGTAAATAAAGAGACATAACCAAAATAGCTAGAACCGGTAGGTCGCCTTGAGCCAGTAGGCCGGAGGAATCCGCGAGGAGACGATCCCCGAACCCTGGGGAATGCCTTCCACGTGGCTGGAGGAAAACAGATTCTCGCCGCCGAGGGCAAGCTGCAAACTCTCCAGCGGCTCCCAGAGCAATTGAAGATCAAAACGCAGATAGTCGTCGATATTGTCGGATTCATACTCATCGACGTAGTAGAGTTCGCCGTTGAGTGAAAGAGATGTACTCAGATCATAATAACTCCTGATCTGGAACTGATGCCGGGGATAATTTCTCTCCGAGGCGAGCGTATCGGACTGGAGGCGATCCTTGAACTCGAGATGCAGATCCATCCAGGAATAGCCGGCGATCAATTTGAGATCTTTGAACACCTGCCAGGCCGCCGAGACTTCAATGCCGTAGGATTCACCCTCCTTGTTGTTGACGAAGGTGTAGGGCATGACCAGATGCGGCGGCGGCGGGACCGTCTCGAAAAACGCTTCATCCCGGCGCTCGCCGCGCAGATCGTCATAGTCGTTGTAGAAGGCGGCGACATCGATGGAGAGGGAGTCTGCTTTCTGCCAGCGGTAGCCGATTTCATAGGCAATGAGTTCCTCCGCCTCAAAACTGTCGCTGCCCTGCAGGCGGAACTGTACGGGGGTGGCCCCTTCCTGGAAGGAGAGAAAATGGATGGTCACATCCTCCTCCACCCTCGACGGCGTGCGCACCGCCCGCGAGACCGCCGCCCAGAGAAGATGGTGCTCCTCGGGCATATAGCGGAGACGAATGCTCGGCTGAATCTCAAAGCCGGAGTAATCGTTGTGTTCGAACTTGGAGCCGAGAGTGCACCAGAGGGTGTCGTCCACCAAGGTTATATCATCCTGGAAAAAGGCGCTCCACAAAACGGACGATCTCGAGGCCGGGGCAAAGGAGGTGGAGATCGTGCCTTCAGTGTCGTCCTCGGTCCATCTCACTCCCGCGCCCCAGACTATCTGATGATCCGGCCAGCGGTTCAGATGATGCTGCAGCTCCAGATCGAAGGTATCTCTCTCCTCCTCGACCACCACCAGGTCATGGGTGTAGCCGGTATAATAGAACTTGACCTTGATATCCGAGTCTCGGGAAAAAGTGTGATCATATTCGGTCAGGATATGACCGCCCCGGAAATCTTCGGTCACTTCGGCACGACGAAAAAAAGGCGGGGTCAAAAAGCCGGAGAGCAGCGAGGTGAAATCGGCCTCTCCCTCGTAGAGTTCGGTTTGCAGGGAGAGGCTGGAGTTTTCCCGATCGCTGTCGAGGCGAAATCCTGCCCGGGAGGAGCGAAAAGCATCATGGGCGTCGGCGCCGCCGGTCGTTTCCAGATCATCTCGTCTGAATCCTTTGGCGTAGAGCCGGTAGGTAGTGCTCTTTCCCCATTGGCCGCCGTAACGGGCGGCCGCCAGCGGCTGTTCCCTGGTGCCATACATGGTCTGGGCCAGGCCTCCCTGGGTCTCTGCGCTGTTTTTGGTGATAATATTGATAACGCCGTTGACGGCATTGGCGCCCCACATCGTCGCTCCCGGCCCGCGAATCACCTCGATGCGGTCTATGTCTTCGAGCAGGGTATCGACGGTGTTCCAGTAGACGCCGGAATAGAGCGGGGTATAGAGGCTGCGGCCATCGATGAGCACCAAGAGCTTGTTCTCGAAGAAATCGTTGAAGCCCCGGGCGCCGACCTCCCACCTTGATCCATCGATCTGCCCCACCTGGATGCCGGGAACCAGACGCAGGATGTCGGGGATGGTCCTCGCCCCTGTCCTGCGGATATCCTCGGAGGTGATGACCGTCACCGCGGCGGCGGTGTTGAAAATCGTCTCCGGTCTTTTGGAGACCGAGGTGACCTTGAGATCGAGAAGTTCTTCGATGGAAAGGGTCTTGAGATAGGCGAGTTCAACCTGCTCGGAGTCGGCCATGCCTCGGAGCGGCAGAAGCAGGTGCATGACGAGGAGCAGGCTGAGAGAAACACCGACCGCCGAAAGTCGGATACGCTGATGTGTATGCATGGCTATACCCTGAATTATCCCCTGAAAAGGTGAGATGGCTCATAAAAGCTCTCCTTCTTTTACCGTTCTTTCAAAAAATTTCAACCCTTCAGGAAGTTGCACACCGGTTGTCGTCGAAAAAAGCTGTCTGCATGGCGAATGTTCCCTTTACGTTAAAGAGCGCCGGGGCGTTTGAGGCGATCTGGAAACCTTCTTATCGGCACAAAATCAACGATATTTACAGCGTCGCCCTTACCATGAAAGCAGAACCACAACATCTAGGCCTCTCGTACGGCGGAAACTGCTCTTCAAGCCTCAGATATCGTAGAGATAATGGCAGGTCTGACAGCCCTTGGGCGCCGGGGGCATTTTTTCTATGGCGCTGGCGAAAGCCTCGTTGAGCTTGACGATCGAGCGGCCGTAGTCGGAGTTTCTCAGCACCTGGTCGTGGATCTTGACACGCTGCTCGAAGGTACGGCGATAGAACCTGCAGGTCTCGGATTCCCACATCTCCTGCAGATCATCCTCGGGCAGCGCGCCATAGCTCACCTGAGGAAAGACAATTTCCCTGCCGAGAAAGACAGATGGGCCGCCGATGGCCAGATTGATGCATGGGCATACGGAACCGTCATAGCGGATAAAAAGGGAATTGCGCGGGTCCTGGTCACAGACCGGCTGCTCTTCCGGGGTAAAGGAGAAGGAGGTGATTGTGATGTCGAGTTTGCGGGCAAGCCGGCTCGCCTGATTAAGAGCCTGCTGCAGCTTTTTCACCTGCTCTGTTTCCGTCTTGTCGAACAGGCCGTAGCCTTTGCCATGACTGCCTCTGATCACATCGCATTGCTTGAAGTTGACCTGATCGGCCCCGAGCTCGGCAGCCAGAGAGATGATCGCTTCGAGCTGATGAAAATTGGTGCTCATGATGACGAAATTGACCATCACCAGCGGCCGCTTATCGCTCCTTCTGTCAGTCAGGTACTTAATATTGGCGCAGACGGTGTCGAAATTCGAGCCCTGGCGAATAGACTCGTAGGTGGCCTTGTCTGCCCCGTCGATTGAAAAGCAGATCCAGTTCAAACCGTTATCGATCAGCCGA
>JBEPWT010000116.1:0-9564 GCA_041642275.1 Desulfopila sp.
GATACATTTCCTCCGTACCACAGAGGCCCAGATCGAGGACATCGCTGCCGCGGCACCGCAGCCCCTCGATGAGGCTTGCAGCCAATTCCTCGCCGCTGAGGCGGACATCCCGACCGACAATCACCCGGCGCAGTCCCAAAAGTTCGGCAAGTCCGCAGCCGATGGCTTTGGCCAGTTGGCCGTTGAGCTCATCCGGGACCCTGCCGCGTATGTCATATGCCTTAAAAGATGCTGGAATGGTTTTTGCCATTTTTTCTTTTCCCTTTTCTCCTATCGGTGCTATACTCGACGCCTGAATTTCCCACGCGCTTTGCAGCTTTGCAATCTACCAACAAGAACCGACAAAGACATCACTTTTTTATGAAAGGAATCATTCTCGCCGGCGGCTCCGGCACCAGGCTCTATCCTCTGACCAAGGTGGTCTCCAAGCAGCTTATCCCGGTCTACGACAAGCCGATGATCTATTACCCATTGTCGGTATTGATGATTGCCGGCATCCGGGAGATCCTCATCATCTCGACCCCCCATCATCTGCCCCTTTTCCGGGAGCTGTTAGGCGACGGCTCGCAGCTCGGCCTCTCACTTTCCTATGCCGCCCAGCCGGAACCGGAAGGCCTGGCCCAGGCCTTTATCATCGGCAAGGATTTTATCGGCAACGACACGGTGGCCCTGATCCTCGGCGACAATATCTTTTTCGGTCATGGGTTTTCCCAGATCGTACAAAGATGCGCCACGCTCGAAGAAGGCGGGATAATCTTCGGCTACCTGGTCAAAGACCCCCAGCGCTACGGCGTCGTCGAGTTCGACGGAGAGTGCAATGTTGTCGGCATCGAGGAAAAGCCGGCGTCGCCCAAATCCAAATACGCCGTGCCGGGCCTCTATTTCTACGACAACGACGTTGTTTCAATCGCCCAACAGATACGCCCTTCGGCCCGGGGCGAATTGGAGATAACCGACGTCAACATGGAATATCTGCGCCGCGGCAAGCTCCGCGTTGAGCCGCTGGGCAGAGGATTCTGCTGGCTCGATACCGGCACCCATGAATCCCTGCAGCAGGCATCCAATTATGTGCAGGCAGTCCAGGACAGACAGGGGTTGAAAATCGCCTGCATAGAGGAAATCGCCCTGGACCTCGGCTACATCAGCTACGAGGAAATGTCGCAACTCGCTGCCGATATGCTCAAGAACCAGTACGGCAAATATATCGAAGACATCGTCGGCGAAAGGCGCGACGGCACGCACCTTATCAATCCCGGAAACCACAACTGACCCGCAAGAGGCTACATGGATATCGTCCTTATCGGCGCCGGCGGCCAGCTTGGTCTGGACTGCCAACGGGTACTGGGAAAGGAGCATCGCCTTTTCACCCCCGCCTCCTCAGAGCTTGACCTCTGCCTGGAAGACAGCGCCAGAGAATATATTGTCAGCCGGCGGCCGGAAGTGGTCATAAACTGCGGCGCCTATACCGCCGTCGACAGATGCGAGGAAGAACGCCGTCTCTGCCGGCAGATCAACGGCGAAGGTCCTGGGTACCTGGCAAAAGCCTGCCGCCTGATAGGCAGCAGGATAATCCATATATCAAGCGATTATGTTTTCGACGGCAGCAAACCGGTACCCCACCCCTATGTCGAAGACGATCCGGTGCAACCGCTGTCGCATTACGGCCGCACCAAGCTCCAGGGCGAACAGGCGATTGCGAAACAGTGCAACGATTATGTCATAGTGCGCACCGCCTGGCTCTATTCCGCCACCGGTTCCAACTTTCTCAAAACCATGCTGCGCCTGAGTCTGGCCGACCCGGGGGCCATCCGCCGAGTGGTCAATGACCAGTACGGCTCCCTGACCTGGTCCCACACCCTGGCCCGGCAGATAGGCTCGCTTCTGCGCTCGGACATCCAGGGCATCGTCCATGCCACCTCGGAAGGATATTCAACCTGGTACGAGGCGGCCGTCTATTTTCTGGAGAAAATGGGGGTCCGACACCGCCTTGTGCCCTGCTCCACCGCCGACTATCCGACGCCGGCCCGCCGGCCGGCCAACTCCATACTGAAAAACAGTGTGCTCGAAGAGAGCGGCCTTTCGGTGTTCCGCAACTGGCAACAGGATCTCGATATCTTTGTCGAACGCCACGGAACCGCCCTGCTTGCCGAGCTCGAATAATAGCGCGGAGGTGATGCAGCATCCCGGAGTTTCAACGATTACAGAATCGAATAGCTGTACTCGTCGAGAACGAGGAGCATGTCCTTGCGGTCAACAGCACTCAGCCTGTCAATGCAGAATCCGGAGACAACGAAATCCGGGTTGACATCCCGTCTGCTCCAGAGGCTGGTGGCCTCGAAGGAAATCTCCTGGCGATCGCTTAGGCCCTTTGGCAGCCGCATACGCAGTCGAAAGGACTCTTCGGCACCGACGGGACGGCTGCCGATCACCATTACCCCTCGGGAGGAGAGATTGACGACGTGTCCCAGGGCCTGCAGGCTCTCTCCTGCAAAAAGACGCAGATAGAACACCAGATATTTGCGCTCCACCTTCCTTTTCTCGGCAAAACCGTCCTCATCCATGGTCATGCACCTCTCAATCAAGCCCCACGAGTTTCACATCTCCCACCGCCCCCAGCACTTCGCCGCAGATCACCACCACTCCGCTCAGGCCGTCGATGGTTCGGGCAAGAGCCAGCGAAGTGTCGACATTTTCCTTGTCGCCCCTGCCCCCTGAGGCCTCGTTGCCGATCCGTGTAGCCGCCGCATCAGCCAGATATGCCGACGGAGCGACCACGGTCACCGAGTCGGCCTCGCCCCTGCTGAGACTGTGGCCAACGGTGGCCGACGAGGTACACACGCCGCAGACAGTCTCCGGCGGCAGTTCGATACCGACCCTGCCGCTCAATGGCGACTGGCCGGCGAAAACGGCTATGCGTGAACAGGCCCGACGGGCGATAAATATGTCGCCGCCGTTTTCTATTATTATTTCCTGCACTCCCTCCTTCATCAGGGTCCTGCCGACATATTCGGCTATGCCGCCAGCCACCGCCGCCATCGGTCCGACACCGGCCCTTCGCGAGGCATCATACATCTGCTGCACAAGCGGCGGCGCCGTAAAATCCCTGGGCAGGGGAACGAGCGAGTTCAAAAAAAGAGGGTTGCCGATAATGTGCTCTTCCAGCTGCAGCCTGCACTGGAGGACGATTTCCTCGGCACGCCGCTGCACATCTCTGTCGGCCTGTATATGCAGATCGGTTTCCTTTATATGTACATGCGAGGCAACCAGGTGCCGGGCCCCGGCCAGCTGTCGATAGGTTCGGACTCTGTAGGAATGAGGAGATTTGCGTTTTTGTCTCGCTTTCATCGCCACCGGGCGTTTGCTGGGCCGCGAAATCGATTCCGGGCCTGTATTCAGCTCCGCCGCAAAGTACAAGGCAGAGAAAGGTTGCACGCTTTCAAGGCTGTGCTATGGTAGGATGACGCTTCCAGCGATCTGCCGTTGGACGGCGCTGGAGGCTCCTTCTTCTTAAAATACGCTATTCCATGGCATCTGTACAAGAAATTATCCTGGTCTTCACCAGATTTCCTGTTCCGGGACAGAGCAAAACCAGACTGATTCCGGCTCTCGGCGCCGAAGAAGCCGCCGGCCTGCAGCGCTGGATGACACATTCGCTCATCGTCAAGACAGACAGGTATATCCAGGAACAACCGACAGCTGTGGAAATATACCACGACGGCGGCTCTAACGCATCGATGCGCAGCTGGCTGGGCGGCAAGAGAATCTATAAACGGCAGAGCGGGGGAGATCTCGGTCAAAGGATGTATGCCGCCATCGCCGGCCATCTGCACTGCTACCGATCAATTATTCTCGTCGGCTCCGATTGTCCGGACATCAGCGGCTCTCACCTGGCAGCGGGCTTCAGTGCCCTGAGACGCTATGACATCGTCCTGGGTCCGGCCTATGACGGCGGCTACTATCTCATAGGCGTCGGCACAACCCTTTCCGCAGAGAAGCTTGCCTCTGTCTTCACCGATATCCCCTGGGGAGAAGCCGGCGTCCTCGAGCGCACCATGGCGAGGATATCCGAGCTCAAACTCAGCTACTCTCTTCTACCGAAACTCCATGACATCGACACACCAGATGACCTCAAGTATCTCCATCATCATTCCGACGCTTAACGAGAGCGGCAATATAGCCCGGCAGGCACAGGCTCTGGCCGATGCCGGCTGCGAGGTTATCGTCGTTGACGGCGGCAGCGGCGACGGCACGGTCGAGGCAGCCGAAAAAGCCGGGTTCAAAGTCCTTTCCAGCCCGCCGGGCAGGGGGCGTCAGCTCAATCTCGGGGCCCAGGCGGCGACAGGCGACATACTGCTCTTCCTCCATGCCGATACCCGCCTGCCCAGCGGTTTCGCCTCGACGGTTATCACTGCCGTACACGGCTCCGGCTGCAGCGTCGGCGCCTTCAGGCTGGCCATCGACGAGCCATCTCCCGCCCTGCGCTTTATCGCCTCCTGCGCCAATCTCCGTTCCCGGCTCCTGCATCTTCCCTACGGCGACCAGGCCCTTTTCACCGCCAGAAGCACCTTTGACAAGGCCGGAGGTTTTGCCGAACTGGCAATTATGGAGGATTTTTTCTTTGTCAAAAAGGCGCAAAAACTCGGTCCTGTTTGTATCACAGACGAGTATGTCACGACTTCGGCACGGCGCTGGAAGCGCAAGGGGATTGTACGCACAACCCTGGTAAATCAGGTCATGGTCGCCGGATACTATCTCAAGATTCCACCGGAGAAACTGGCCCTACTCTACGACCGCTGAGCGCGCTTTTTCTTCCTTCCGGTCACCGCTGCCATACTGCTGATCCTGAAAAAAGTTGAGAAGTTCTTCGGCGGTGATTGCCGGCGACTGCTGCATAAGCGAATTTCTCACTTCCTCATCGCGGATGACGGTGCGGGCGAAATCCGTCGCCCGGTTGAGGCCATCGCAGGTCCGGCACTCTTTCAGCATGGTGTTTTCCGGGGCCAGCACCGAGCCGAGAATCATGTGCAGCAAGACGACGACGATAACCGCCAGCATGCCCCCCAGCACCGCCCCCAGGATTTTGTCGAACCATTTACTGATGACGATTTCCACCACCCTGGAAAGCAGTTTGCCGAGAAGCAGCGCCGCCAGATAGGTCGCCACGAACAAAATGACCACACTGGCGACGAAGACCACCTTGGGATTGTCCGATACATCTTTCAAAAATGGAAATAATCTGTCATGATACTGGCTGGCGACATAATAGCCGATAACAAGCGACAGCAGGCCGGTCACCTGCCTGAGGAGCCCCAGCCATAACCCCCGCACCACCAGGAGAGCGGCAATGCCCAGTACAACAAAGTCATAGCCTGTCAGATTGATACCGGTCTCCATGCGCTCTTCCTCTGCGAATTGCTGTTTACGCCGTATGGCGGTGATTCATGATCACAGGAAACAGTAGCAGGAAGACCTCAAAATGCAACCAATATTTACCTGATGTAACAGCAAAAACCGATGATTCCGAAAAACATGGTCCCTTCGCATCTGCGCTCGGCAGCCTCGCTGACCTTTTCCGCTGCAGTCTTCGCGGCGGTAATGGTCGACATCGAGGATATCAACAGCCCGGATCAGCGTTGCCGGCATCTGCAACGGTGGCTCGATGCCGAAGAACACCGCAGATGGTCTGTTTTCCGGCTGGCCAAACGGCAAAACGAGTGGCTGGCGGGACGTATCTGTGCCAAAATGGCCCTTGCCGGTCTGCTCGAAAGAGAAGCCGGGGGCAATTTGAAGGCGCTCCGCATAGACAATCGAGACGACGGCAGACCCTATGTTGTTGCCGACCGCCCGGAAGAGACGAAAGCGCACATCTCCATCAGCCACAGCGCTCAGCGTGCGGCAGCGATAGCCTCGTGGCACCGCTGCGGCATCGATGTGCAGCACTGCACCGAAAAACTCGTAAAAGTGCGTGAACGCTTCTGTATTGAAGATGAATTGCAGCTGCTGCAGCAATGCCGCTACAACGATGATAGCGACATCGACCTTCTCAATCTTCTCTGGACGGCGAAGGAGGCAATCCGTAAAGCCTACAGCTACCGACAGGTGCCCGGTTTTCTCAGCCTGATACTCGATCATGCCGATCGCCACCGCCAGTGTTACACCTTCACCTTTACCTATGGGCAACTCCGTTTTACCACCCTGGGCTGCCGTCATGGCGACTATGGCCTGGCCCTGTGTTTTTTGCCCCCCGATATCCCATGAAATGTCTCCGGGCCGACACCGGTGGTCCTCCATTTTCCGGACGCCATTTTTCCTCTACATCCGGCCGGCGGGCCCTCTGCTGTCATCTCAAGCCATGGAGGGTGCGGCATGCCTGAACTTCCCGAAGTCGAAGTCATACGCCGGGGACTGCTGCCGCTGATCAAAGGGAGGAAGATACTGGCATTCACCAGCAGCGGTAAGCGGCTTCGCACCGAGGTGCCGTCATCGTGCATCAGCACAAGGCTTGTCGGCGCCGTCGTCACCGGTATAGTCCGCAAGGCCAAATACCTCCTTTTCACCTTCGACACCGGCGACCTTCTCATCCTGCATTTGGGCATGACCGGCCGGCTGGGTCTCTTTCCGGCGGATAGTGGTGCTGCCGTTCACGATCATCTTTTTTTTCTGCTGGACAACGGTGCAGAGCTGCGCTTCAACGACACGAGAAGATTCGGCTCTGTCTCCTGTTTTGACCGCGAAAACAAGAGGGGGGCCCTGCGGGACTTTTTTTCCAGAACCGGCCCCGAACCCTTCAGTGCCAAATGCACTCCCGCCTCCCTGCAGAAAAAAGCGCAGAGCAGAAACCAGCCGATAAAAACATTCATCATGAACTCGGCGATCATAGCCGGAGTAGGAAATATTTACGCCAATGAAAGTCTGTTCGCCGCCGGTATCCATCCGGCGACTCCCGCCGGCGCCCTGACAGGAAAGCAGTGGCGGCTTTTGCTGGAAAAAATCAGGGACACTCTCAACTGGGCCATTGCCTGCGGCGGCTCCACCATCAGCGATTTCCAGAATGCGGGCGGCCAAAGCGGCTACTTTCAGATACATTTCCGCGTCTACGGCCGCCAGCACAAGCCCTGCGTCCGCTGCTCGACCCCTCTGGCCAGGATGGTGATCGGCGGCAGGGCCAGCTATTTCTGTTCGAGCTGCCAGAACGAAAAATCTGATTACCCCTGAAACTCAGCTAATCCAATTGCGGAGAGACAGGGTGCCCTTTTCTCGGGTGTCTGCAGCCAGGACGGCTGCAGTCAAGCCCCCAGGGATGGGTTTATGGCGTCCCGGGAAAAGGGCACCCTGTCTCAAAATACCACGACACTCACAGCCACAGGCTGGTTTTTTCATGAAATGTTCGGGTTAAATATCCCAGCTTCCGACCAGCGGCTGTACCGGCAGCAGCTCCCCCCGGCGAAATGTCTTCCGGCCGGGACCGCAGAAAAGATAGCCGTTGGCAGCCTCTTTCTTGCGGACACCTCGCGCCTGACAGACCCCTTTCTCCAGCCACAGCCGCGCCGGGTACAGCTGCAGCGGTCCCGTCCGGCCGAGTGTCAGGCCTTCTGCCAGACAGGCACGGGGCCTTGCCGGGACTGCCCGAGCCATGGCCTGCATAGCCCTGAGTGCCGGCAGGATGAGCACGTGATAGAGTGGCTGCACCGCCGCCGGCGGCCCCGGCAGCCCGAAATACAGGCTGGAACCCAGCATGCCGGCAAGAGTGGTTTTCCCCGGACGCAGCTGCAGGGAAGAAAACAGCACCTCCGCCCTATGTCTGCGAAAGGCCTCGAGAACCAGATCATATTTTCCCGGTCCCAGTCCGCCGGTACTGACAATGGCCTCGACGCCGGACTCCTCGGCCCTGGCAAGCTGCCGCTCCAGCGCCGCCAGTGAGTCGCCGACAATGCCCAGATCCACCGCCTCGCAGTTGCTCTGCTGCAGCAGGCCGGCGAGAAGATAGCGATTGGAAGATATGGTCTTTCCCGCTGCCTGCCGGCCCGGCCCGCTGACAAGTTCGCTGCCGGTGCAGAAAACAGCTACTCTCGGCTTACTGAAAACCTCAACCTCTTCCAGACCTGCCTCGGCAAGGCGGAGCATGTGCTGCGCGGTTATCCGGCACCCTTTGGCGATAAGTCGCGTGTGGCGGCGAATTTCATCGCCTTTTGGCTGGATGCGCGTCGGCCCGTCTTTGACAATCGGCTCGGCAATGGAGACCATGGCGCCGTCGGCGATGCATCTCTCCTGAGGGATGACCTTCCATGTCCCCTGCGGTACAGGTGCGCCGGTCATCACGTGCCAGGTCGTTCCGCCGCACAGCCTTCTTCTGCTTGTTTCGCCGGCGGCGATAGTACCGGCCAGGCGATAACGAAGGTGAAGGTCCTTGCCGTCACAGGGCTTCTTGCCAATAGCGTAGCCATCGTAGAGGGAGCGTCTGAAGGCCGGGCTGGGGCAAAGAGCCCTGACATCGGCGGCGCTGACCAGATTGCAGGCCTTCTGCAACGGCAGTTTTCGCGTTTTCGTAAGACCGACCCGGCCACATATGCTTTTTACCGCCTGCGTCAGTGTGACACTCATTGCTCTTTGCTCTCTTCGTCTTCAGACTATATATCCCTGCTGCTGCAGGTAGAGAAGAATCTCCTGGACGGCTTCCATGGGGGTGATCTCGGTGGTATCGATGACGATATCGGGATTTTTCGGCGGATCGTAGGGGTCGGTGATACCCGTTACACCCTTGATTATGCCTGCTCTGGCCTTGGCATATAATCCTTTCCGGTCACGGCTCTCGCACACTGCCAGCGGGGTGGAGATATACACTTCTACGTAGCCTCCGCAGCTGGAGATAAGCTCCCTGTTGGCCTGGCGGGAAGACTCATAAGGCGCTATCGGCGCACAGAGGGCGATGCCGCCGTTTTTGGTGATCTCACTGGCAACAAAGCCGATGCGGGTGATATTGAGATTACGATGTTCTCTGGAAAAACTCAACTCCGAGGAGAGATTTTTCCTGACGATATCGCCGTCAAGCAGGGTAACCGGCCGGTCGCGCATCTCTAAAAATTTAACGAGAAGCACCTTGGCTATGGTCGATTTACCGGATCCGGAAAGCCCGGTCAAAAAAACCGTAAAGCCCTGTCTGGAGCGTGGCGGAAAAGTTCTGCGCAACTCCTCGACGATCTCCACATAGGAGAACCACTCGGGGATGTGCTCACCCCTGGTCAGCCGGCGCTGAAGTTCCTGCGAAGAGATGGTCTCGATCGTTTCTTTCTCCTGCGCCGATACCTCCACATAAATTTTCTTGTCCGGAAGATAGCCCATCTGTTTCTGGGGCACCATGACAATACCGGTTTCCTGTTGATACTCGGCGACCATACTCTGGGCCGCCCCCCCGGCATAAAATGTCTCCCGGCCGTTGCCATAGGGATCGGCGTGATACTCGGCGACCATGAAATGGCTGCAGCCATAATTCTTTCTGATGACGGCCTGCCACAGAGCAGCCCTGGGGCCGGCCTTTCTGTTGGCAAAGGGCATCAGGCCCATGAG
>JBEPWT010000117.1:0-9548 GCA_041642275.1 Desulfopila sp.
CCATGTCGTCGGCCATGTCGTCGGCATAATGTTTAATCAGACATTCGGGACAGATGCTGTGGCTGAACTTGGCCATGGTGTGCGTTTCGATGTACTTTTCCAGCTTGTGCCAGGCCTCGTCGTCACTGCGGATGCCGTGGCAGTGCATGCAGATGGGCAGGATGCCCTGGAGGGTGTCGACATGGTCGAGGGCCTGGCGCAACTCCTCGACGGTGGAGGCGAGCGACTCCTGGATGGTCACCATTCTCTGGGCAACGCGGACCCGGGCTCGCAGTTCGTTCTCGTCGAAGGGTTTGGTTATGTAATCGTCGGCGCCGGCATCAAGTCCATGGACGATGTCGCTTGTGGTGTTCCTGCCGGTGAGCATGATGATGTAGATGGGATTGCGCCGCTCCAGCGTCCTGATTTTCTCGCATACTTCAAGGCCGTCCATCTCCGGCATCTCCCAGTCGAGTATGGCTATCTGCGGCTGTCTGTCGCTCTGCTGCAGTATGGTCCAGGCCTCATGGCCGTCTTCTGCCGTCTCGACCTTGTATCTCCATTTTTCCAGAATAACCTGCAGCATCAACCGTGTGGTGTAGTCATCTTCGGCTATGAGGATTTTCATGGGTCTGTATCTCCCTGGTGAAATGCGTGGACCAAAAAGGAAACCGGCCGTTTCCTGTACAGCGGCGGTGTATCTTGCTGACCGCAGTGTAAACCTTTCCCGCTGAAGAGGCGATAAAAAAAAGGCCAACCCCTGGGGCAGGAAAATCTCTCTTCTTACCATAATGTCGCCTGAGAAAAAAGAAACGAGCATAAAATTAGGCTCAAAAACCGTCGCTTTTTCCAGCCGCCGCTCTTCTGCCGGAGTGTCGGCAGAAGAATCATTTTCCGCGTGCATAGCACCGGATATTGATTATGGTGGGTAGGTGGCGGCTGCCTGCGCAGTATACCGGCAGCTTTAAAGACCTGATCGCGCCCAGAGGGGTGTGGTTTGGCTGCCGGCGCCGGATAAAAGATGCAAAGAGGCCTGAGCGCCATCAACACCAATACTATCAGAAAGAGGTTATTGCCGTTATGACGACGAGTATGTTTGAGGGAGCGGCCAACTACGTGCTGGACGAGGAACTGGCCAAGATAGTCAATATTTCTATGGCCCTGGAAATGCCGCTGCTGCTCAAAGGCGAGCCCGGCACCGGCAAGACCATGCTGGCCCACGCCGTTGCCGCAAGCCTGGACATGGAATTGATCGTTCTCAACGTCAAGTCCAACATGAAACTGATCGAGGCCCTCTACCAGTATGACACCCTCACCCGTCTCAACGACAGCCGGTTTGGCGATTCGCGCCGGAATGTCAGCGATATCAGGGAATATATCCGCATGGGGAAGATCGGCCAGGCCTTTGCCGCCAAGCGACGCTGCGTTCTGCTGATAGATGAGATCGACAAGGCGGAAACGGAATTCCAGGACGACATGCTCGACGTGCTCGATCAGATGGAGTTCGATATTCTCGAAACCGACGAGGTGGTCAGGGCCCGGCAGCGACCGGTGATCATCATCACTTCCAACGCCAAGAAGGACCTCTCCGATCCCTTTCTCGGCCGCTGCAATTTTCATCACATCGCCTTTCCGGAGCCGGAAATGATGCGCAGCATCGTTTCCGCCCATTTTCCCGACATAGCCGAAAAGCTTGCGCGAAATGCCATCGAGGCCTTCTACAACCTCCGTGCCATCGACGGTGTGGAGAAAAAACCGGCAACCAGGGAGCTGCTCAACTGGATTCGGGCGCTGCTCGCCGACCCCGACTTTACAAGCGGCAAAACCTTAAGCAAGGAGATTCCCTATCTCGGCATATTGTTCAAGAAAAGCGGTGATTATCAGCGCGCCGGCCAGTCGCTGGTGAAACGAGGCATGTTCAGGTAGCTCATGTTTTATCAGTTTTTCTACACCCTCAAAGAGGTCGGCATACCGGTCAGCCCCACCTCTTTTCTCATACTGCAGAAGGCTCTGGACCAGGGACTCATCTCTTCGGTCGAGGATCTCTATGTTGCCGCACGGGCCGTGCTGGTCAAAAGCGAGAAATATTTCGATCTCTACGACCAGGTCTTCGCCGCCATATTTAAAGGAGCACAGCTGCCCGACAGCGGTGATGAGGAAATCGATCTCGCTGCCATGGCCATGCTGGACGAGTGGCTGAAAAATCCGAAAGAGCTGGCCCGGCAGCTGGGAGAGGACGAAAAAACGCTCAGCCGCCTTTCCCCCGAGGAACTGCTCGACTATTTCAAAAAGCGCCTCCAGGATCAAAAGGGAAGGCATGACGGCGGCTCCAGGTGGATCGGCACCGGCGGCACCTCGCCGGTGGGGCATTCGGGACACCATCCCGGCGGCATGCGGGTCGGCGGCGTTTCCGGCGGTAAGACGGCGTTGAAGGTGGCGTCCGAGAGGCGTTATAGGAACTACTCCGTCAACGCCCCGCTGACCCAGGCCACCATGGGCGAGGCCCTCAAAAGGCTGCGCAATCTGGTGCCCCAGGGCGCCAGGGACAGGATAGACGTCGAGGCCAGTATTTACCAGACAATGAAAAACGGCGGCGAGATCGAACTGGTTTTTGCCCGCAGCATCGTCGACAGGCTGAAGGTTATTCTCCTCATCGACAATGGCGGCTGGTCGATGGAACCTCATGTCGAAGTGGTGCAGACGCTGTTTTCCTATGCCGTTTCCCAGTTCAAGGACATCACGACCTATTTTTTTCACAACACCATCTATGACCTTGTCTGGGAGGATGCCAGCCGCTATAGAAAACCGGTGCCCGTCGACCGCCTGGTGAGCAGGGATGCTGAAAGCCGGCTGATCATCGTCGGTGACGCCAGCATGGCGCCCTACGAACTCATGGCCGCCGACGGCTCCATCCATGCCTTTGAACGCAGCGGCCGGCCAAGTGTCGAGCGCCTGCGCCTGCTGGCCGAGACCTTTTCCCACAGCGTCTGGCTCAACCCGGTACCCGAGAGGAACTGGGACTATACACATACCATCACTGCCATTCGCTCCATTTTTCCGATGTTCGAGTTGTCCCTGGACGGGCTTGAGAAGGCGGTGAGCCATCTTCTGCAGAAATAGAACGCCGGGCAATGATGCGGGGAGAATGCTATGACGATCACCACGGAACTTCGTAACAGTGCAGCGGCAGTTGTCGCCGAGATGACCGCTCTGCGCCGGAAAATCCACAGTTATCCGGAACCGGCCTATGAGGAGTACCGGACGGCGGCAGAGATAGTTCAATATCTCAAGGGGATAAAGGATGCGGAGATCTCAACCGGCTATGGGAGAACCGGCGTTGTCGCCCTGCTGGGGAGGGAGCGGCCAGGGCCCTGCATCGCACTTAGAGCCGACATGGATTGCCTGCGCATGCAGGAGAGCAATCATTTCGCCCACGCTTCGCAAAGAAAAGACCTGATGCATGGCTGCGGCCACGACGGCCACGTCGCCGCGCTTGTCGGTGCCGCCCTTGTTCTCGGTACCATGACCGACAGGCTTGCCGGTCCGGTCAAATGTATTTTCCAGCCGGGCGAGGAAAACGCCGCCGGCGCCAGAGAGGTTATTGCCGACGGCGGTCTGGAAAATCCGGTGCCAAGGGCGATTTTCGCCCTTCACGGTACCCCTTCTCTGCCTCTTGGCACCGTCGGGCTGCGCCGTGGAGCGATGATGGCGGCTTCGAGGTATTTTACCATAACCGTAACCGGCAGGGGCGCGCATGCGGCCATGCCCCACAAGGGCATCGACTGTGTCCTGGTCGCCAGCCATATCGTCTGTGCCGCCCACTCCATTATTTCCCGCAATATCAATCCCCTGGAGGCGGCACTTATCTCCATTCCCAGCTTCAGCGCCTCGAAGGCCCCCAATGTTCTGCCGGCCAGGGTGACCTTGAGAGGCACCCTTCGGGCCTTATCCAATGCAACCAGGGATTTTCTTGAAAAGCGGCTGCGCGAGATCGCCGTAAATATCGCCAGATCATTCGGCGCCGAGGCTTCCCTTGAGTTCGAGGGCGGCTATCCCCTGCTGGTCAATGACGACGGCTGCCACGAATACCTTCTGGAGGCGGCGGCGGCTGTGGTCGGTGAAGACAAGGTCCGCGGCGATTATCCGCCTTCCCTTGGGGCCGAGGATTTCGCCTTTTATCTGCAACGGGTTCCGGGCGCATTCTGCTGGTTCGGTCTCGGCGTCGATGAAGCCCTGGATGCACCTCTGCACAATCCCTGCTTTGATTTCAACGACGATGCCCTCGGCCGGGCCATTGAGCTCTACTGCCGCCTCGCCCTCAATTCCCGCTTGCTGTAAGCCTCGTATCCGCCCTGTCGCCCCTCTGCCCTGAGGGACTCTGGCAAACCGCCTGACATCGCCGCACCGCCGTCTTGTTCGTGCAAAGGGGAAAAACATCTCATTTTCGCCGTACTGTATTGACTCTGCAACTATTACGTATATACTGAATCAGTACGTATAAATACACAGGGGAGGTATTTTTATGGCGAGGAAGGTAACGGTCAGTATCCCGGACATGCTCTATGAGAAAATGGAGAGATGGCGCAGATCCTTCAATCTCTCGAAGATGTTCCAGGAGGCGGTGGCTGAGGCGATTCAGAAGAAAGAGGATTTTCAGAAGAGGATTCAGGAAGACCTCGATCTCAGTGAGGTCATCGAGCGGCTGCGTCAGGAGAAGGCCCAGTCGGAGGGAGATTTTCAGGAAAGCGGCAAGCATGACGGCGTTCTCTGGGCCAAGAGTGCCGGCTATGACGATATCATGTACGCTCTGGCCTGGGATGATGTCGATGCGGCGACCACTGATCCGGTTCTGGGCCACTATTTTTGCGAGAAGATCGAAAAAAGTAAGTTGATGGATATGGAAGATGGACGGGTCAATGAATATGCCCGCATCTATATCAGCGGCTGGAAAAAGGGACTTGCCGAATTCTGGGATGCGGTAAAAGAAAAACTGTAAATCGAGGTATCCCGATGACTTTCGGCTCCGCTCCGGTGGGAGAGCGTTGTCTGCTGATTTTGGAAAAATTGAAGAAAAGAAGGGTTTTCGATGTCTGGGAAAGATACTCTTTTGGCAATAGATGCAGGTTCGGTGGCCGTCGGTGTGGTCAAGCTGGAGGCGGGAGGGAAAATGACGGCGGCCTGCTACCGGTTTCATCACGGGGACCTGGAAAAAACCATGGCGGATATCCTTGCCGAGATCGACACCGCCGATGTCGGCCGGGTGGTGGCGACCACATCGACGCCCGCTTTGGTCTCCGCCCAGAGAAGGTATGACAACCAGATAGCCTTTATCGAAGCCGCGCGCCGCTATCATCCGGGATTGCGCGGGCTGCTGGTGGTCGGAGGCGAGAGGTTTTTTTATTCCACCTTTGCCGCCGACGGCAGATATACAGGATCGACCTGTAATACCTCCTGTGCCGCCGGCACCGGCAGCTTTCTCGACCAGCAGGCCGGCAGACTGAAAATGAAAGACAGCACCGAACTGAGCGCCACCGCCTGTGAAAACAGAGGGCGTTGCCCCAAAATCGCCTCGCGCTGCGCCGTTTTCGCCAAGACCGATCTCATTCACGCCCAGCAGGAGGGCTATCAGTTCGAAGAAATCAGCGACGGGCTCTGTCATGGTCTGGCGAAAAACATCGTCGACACTCTTTTCACCGGCGAAGTTCATCCGCCGGAGATCATCTTCTGTGGAGGCGTCTCCAAGAATAGAGCCGTGGCGGAACATATCGAAAAAGCCCTGGGCGTATCGCTGCTGGTACCCCGGCGGGGGCACCTCTATGGGGCCCTTGGCGCTGCGCTCTGCGCGGCGGCCGATATCGGTGTTTTGGAGGAACGAAGTATTAACGGCGTCGCCGATATCATCGCCGTCTCGCCGGGGGACAGACGCTACGCTTATCCGCCGCTGGAGTTGACACTCTCGCCCTATCCCGACTTTGCCGGTCTTGAGCGCTATGAATGGGGCGGCCAGAGCGGCAACCCGGTGGAAGTGGATATATACGAGCCTCTGGCCGAGCAGATACCACTTTTTCTCGGTGTCGACATCGGCTCCACCAGTACCAAGGCGGTGCTGGTCGACGAAGACCACCGGGTCCTGGCCGGATTCTATACCCGCACCGCCGGCCGGCCGCTGCAGGCGGTGCAGAACCTGTTTGCCGCCATAGACGATATCGCCGCCTCCAGGAATGTATCCTTTACGGTGCGGCGCTGCGCCACCACCGGTTCAGGCCGGAAGTTTATCGGCAAAATCATCGGTGCCGATATCATTCTCGACGAAATCACCGCCCATGCCCGGGCCGCCACCAGTCTTGACGCCGATGTCGATACCATCATTGAAATCGGCGGCCAGGATGCCAAATTCACCACTCTTCAAAACGGCAGGGTCACCTCCTCGACCATGAACAACGTCTGTGCCGCCGGTACCGGCTCGTTTATCGAGGAGCAGGCGGCCCGGCTCGGCTGCCCCATCGGCGATTATGGCGCCCGCGCCCTGGGTGTGAGTGCGCCGATGGCCAGCGACAGGTGCACAGTTTTCATGGAAAGAGACATCAATCATCACCTCAGTGAGGGCTTCACCGTCAACGAGGTGCTGGCTGCCGCCCTGCATTCGGTGCGGGAGAATTACCTGATGAAGGTGGCCACCGAGAAGAACATCGGCGAGAAGATTTTCTTCCAGGGCGCCACCGCCAAAAACAGGCCATTGGTCGCAGCCTTCGAGCAGCGGCTGCAGAAACCGATAATGGTCTCGAAATTCTGTCATCTGACCGGTGCTCTGGGAGCGGCGCTGGTCGTCGGCGAGGAAGGAAGCAAGGGTACCGCCTTCAAGGGGGTCGATCTCTACAAAAAGCACATTCAGGTGCGCTCTGAAGTCTGCGAGCTCTGCACCAATCACTGTAAAATCTCCCTGGCCGAGACGCAGTCGGGAACCGTGGCTTACGGTTTTCTCTGCGGCCGGGAATACGAGGATACTACCTATGTCCGTAAAAAAGGCGGGGCGTTCGATCTGTTGGCCGAGCGGCGAAGACTGACGGCCAGCCAGGCACCGGCCGCTTCCCGGAGTGATACGGTCATCGGTTTGCCGGCGGCGGTGCATATGGTCGAAGATCTTTTTTTCTGGCAGAGTTTTTTTGGCGGCCTGGGCATCACGACATTATCGAGCTCCCAGAATAAAGGCGACGTTTCCTCCGGCAAGGACAAAAGCCTCTCCGAGTTTTGCGCGCCCATAACCTCCATGCACGGGCATATCGATTTTCTGCTGGACAGAACCGAGTATGTCTTTTTGCCCTATTACCTGGAAAACAAAAACAAAGAGGGGCGCAGACAGTTCTGCTATTACACCCAGTTTCTGCCCGGAGTCATCGATACCTCTTTCAAAAAGGGCAGAAACCGGATTCTGTCGCCGGTGGTCCGCTATCTCTACACCTCCTTTCATACCAAGATCGAGCTTTACCGGATGCTGCAGAGGATCATCGCCAATGCCCCGGGATTTCTGGAGGTTTCCGGCGCCTATGACCGGGCAATGGAGGCTGAACAACGATATCGCGCCGATTTGAAAAGCTTTTTTGACCGGACCTCGGCCAGCGCCAGGGACATTGAAGTGGTTTTAGTCGGCCGCCCCTATTCCGTTCTGTCGCCGGCGATGAATTGCGGTATCCCGTCCCTGCTGGCTGACCAGGGGATAAATACCTATTTCCAGGACATGCTGACCTGCCGGGAAGAGGATATCGCCCCGATAGCACCGCTGCTCAGGGAGATTCACTGGCAGCATTCGGCAGAGATCCTCGAGGTGGCCCAGGTGGTTGCCAACCGCAGGAATCTCTATCCGGTGTATGTAACCTCATTCAAATGCACACCAGATTCCTTCACCATCGAGTATTTCAAAACGATCATGGAGGCCGCCGGCAAACCCTATCTCATCCTCGAGCTCGACGAGCACGACTCCAGCGTCGGCTATGAAACCCGCATCGAAGCGGCCATCCGCTCCTTCCGCAATCATCGCCGGCAGGAGATGCAGGAAGGAGAAGACCACCGGCAGATAGCCGCCTATCCTTCGATCAACCCGGAGTTCAGCCACAGCCTCGAAGACAAGACCATAGTGCTGCCCAACTGGGATAGGATCAGCTGTACCTTTCTCGCCGCCACCCTCGAGCAGGAGGGACGGCAGGTTCATGTCATCGACGAGACCGAGGATTCCATACGCCGGAGTCTGAAGTACAACAACGGCCAGTGCATACCGCTCAACGCCATCGCCCAGGGGTTCATCGATACCGTCAAGGACAGACGGCTTGACCCGGAAAAGACGGTCCTGTGGCTCAACGAATCATACATTGCCTGTAATATCAGGCTTTACCCGCACCATATCAAAACCATCCTCAGATCGGAGGATATGGCCGAGGCAGGCGTGTATGTCGGTGATCTGAGTCTTACCGACATCTCCATGCGTGCCGCCATGAACGGCTATTTTTCCCATATGTTCGGCGGACTGCTCCGGCGGGTCGCCTGCTCCATCCGACCCTATGAGGTGGAAAAAGGGAGCACCGACAAAGTACTGGATCGCGGCATCGCCATACTGGCCGAGGCCTTTCGCGGATTGCGGCAGAAAGAGGAGGCCCTGGAAGAGGTGATCAGCTCTTTTGAAAAAATCGAAACGGCGGCGGCGGACCGGCCCAAGGTGGCCATTTTCGGAGATCTCTACGTAAGGGACAACAGGGTGATGAATCAGGATCTTATCCGATTCATCGAAGATTGCGGCGGCGAGGTTATCACCACCCCCTATAGCGAATACGCCAAGATGATCGCCGGCACCTATTTCCGCAAATGGTTCAATGAGGGAAAATACTTCAATGTCCTCTCCAACAGGGCCATACTTGCCACCATGCTCCGTCTTGAAAAAAAATACCGGGCTTTCTTCGACAGGATTCTTGGCGATTCGCTCGAAAGCTACGACGATTCGCCCCGGCAAATCCTCAAGGACTATGGCATCACCGTCGAGAATACCGGGGAGTCCATGGACAATATTCTCAAGATCCACTATCTCAAAAAACACCACCCGGAGATCTCGCTGTTCGTCCAGACGAGCCCGGCACTGTGCTGTCCCTCGCTGGTAACGGAGGCCATGAAGAACACCATCGCCGAAATAAGCGGCGTGCCGGTGGTGTCGGTGGTCTACGACGGCACCGGCGGGGAGAAGAATTCCGTCATCGTCCCCTATCTCAAATACGGCCGCGGCAGCAACAGCGGAGAAAGGCGGGCGGTGGGCCAGCACTAGGAGGAAAATATTCCTGCCTCATCGGTGCTCTGCGGCGAGGGCGCCTGGTGGTTTTAAGGCCCGGTCAAAAGAGACGAACTCGTAAAAACCTCAAAGTCAGCCATTTCGTCATTCTGATACCGGATCGAGTCCGGCATAACGGATTCAGAATCCAGTCTTTTTAGCTAGTTATGGATTCCGGCCTTCGCCGGAATGACAAAAAAGATGACTTTTTACGAAACTATCAAAAGAGGATAATCTCGTACGAAGTCGCCGGGATGGGCTC
>JBEPWT010000118.1:0-9454 GCA_041642275.1 Desulfopila sp.
TGCGGAGATCGAGCGCATCGCCCAGGGGGATATTCCCCTTTTGGACGATACGGCCATCAAGGATCGCTTTCAGCAGTTTCTCCAGCTTGCCCGCGACCTGCTGGCCGATTTTCGCGAGGTGGAGCAAAATTTCCGGGCGCTTGACCGCCAGGTGCGAGAGCGCATCGCCCTGTGGGACGGCGGCAAGGGTGATCTGCTCGAAGAGATCATGGGCCAGCGTGATACCATCGCCGAATCCGACCAGGGGAAAAGCTTTCGCGCCTTCTGGGATTTCCTCATGTCCCGGAGCAGGCAGGAAGAGCTGACCGGGCTTCTCGAAGACATCCTGGCCCTGCCGCCGGTGGCGCAGATGCGGCCGGAACCGCGTCTGCGCCGCATCCATTACGACTGGCTGGAGGCGGGAGAACATACCCAGCGGACCGTGGCTCGACTGTCGCAGCAGCTCAGGCGCTTTCTCGATGATCAGGCCTGGCTCGAGAATCGCCGGATCATGGATATCCTCCATACCATCGAAGGCCGGGCGCTGGCCCTGCGTCAAAATGCGCCTGCCGACAGCTTTATGGAAATAGCCGAAGCCTCCGCCGCCATTGAGTTGCCGCTGGAACGGCCCCTGTACAGCCCGCCGCTGAAACCGCAGATCGCCGATATCGAACTGGAAGTCGGCGAGGCCGATGACGAGGTGTCGCTCTCCGCCCAGGCGGTGGTGGACAGGGCCGAACTCTTACGCAATATTCGCCAGGCGCTGCAGGAGCGGGAGCAGATCAGCCTCGGGCGGCTGATCGAGCTCTATCCCCTGCGATACGGCTTGACGGAGCTGCTGGCCTATCTGCAGCTGGCCTGCGGCCGCTCCGATACGACGGTGGATGAAGAGAGCCATGAGAAAATAGAGTGGCAGCTGGAAGACGGCAGGTGCCGCCGCGCCCGGCTTCCGAAAGTGCTGTTTGTCAGAAAATGAGATGAGTGAAATAGAAACACAGACAAAATACGGCGAGGGCGCAGATGAGTTGTCGGTGGTTGTGGTCACCCTGCTCAAGGGCGTACTCTACCAGGAGGACAAGCCAGAGGTGTGGAACAGTCTGCTCGGACTGCAGGCCCAGGCAGGCGATTACCTGGCCGTGCTCGGGCTCGACCTGGTCCTGGACGAGGCCGAAGGCTACGCCTTTTTGCGATCCATTTCCGAGGACCAGGTCCAGGATTCTCCTGAGAAATCACCCCAGATACCGCGGTTGATACGACGCCAGCAGCTGTCGTTTCCGGTGAGTCTGCTCCTGGCCCTGCTGCGCAAGAAACTGGCCGAGTTCGATGCCGTCGGCGGCGAAACCAGGCTGATCCTCTCCCGCGACGATATCGTCGAGCTTTTCCGGGTCTTTCTGCCCGGCGGCACCAACGAGGTCAAACTCATAAGCCAGATGGACACCCATCTCAACAAGGTGGCCAAGCTGGGGTTTATAAGGCCTCTTCGCGGCCAGAAGCATATGTTTGAGATCCGGCGTATCCTCAAGGCCTTCGTCGATGCGCAGTGGCTCACGGAGTTCGAGGCGCGCCTTGCCGAATACCAGCTGCATCTCGAGGAGAAGGGGGAGGGCGCCGATGGCTGAACCGCTGTTTCTTGATTTTGCCGGAGAAGATAGGTTGGCCGGTTTTCGTCTGCAGCGGCTCGAGGTCCTCAACTGGGGAACCTTCGACAGGCGTATCTGGGTGGTGGATCTCGACGGCAGCAACAGCCTGCTCACCGGAGATATCGGCTCCGGCAAGTCGACGCTGGTCGATGCCGTCACCACCCTGCTGGTACCGGTGCAGAAGCTGGCCTACAACAAGGCGGCGGGCGGCGAGGCCAGGGAGAGGACGCTGCGCTCCTACGTGCTGGGATTCTATAAGTCCGAGCGGGCCGAGGTCGGCGGCAGCGCCAAGCCGGTTGCTCTGCGCGACAACAACAGCTATTCCGTTATCCTGGGCGTTTTTCACAACAGCGGCTACGGCAAGACGGTCACCCTGGCCCAGGTGTTCTGGATGAAGGATGTCCAGGGGCAGCCGGCACGATTTTACAGCGCCTGTGAGCGGCAGCTGTGCATCAAAGATGATTTCGGCGGCTTCGGCAGCGACATCGGCCAGCTGCGCAAACGGCTGCGCAAGGACAACGTTTCCCTGTTCGAAAGCTTTCCCCCCTACGGGGCCTGGTTTCGGAGGCGGTTCGGTATCGACAGTGAACAGGCGCTGGACCTGTTTCACCAGACAGTCTCGCTCAAGTCGGTCGGCAACCTCACCGGTTTTGTCAGGAGCCATATGCTCGAGCCGTTTAACGTCGGCGAACGTATCGCCGCGCTGATCGGTCATTTCGACGATCTCAGCAGAGCCCATGAAGCGGTGCTCAAGGCCAAGAATCAGGTGAGTCTGCTGGAGCCGCTGGTGGCCGACTGCGACGGCTTCGAGGAGCTGGAGCGCAGCACGGAGATGCTGCGCGGCTGTCGGGAGGCGCTCCGCTCCTGGTTTGGCGGGCAGAAACTGGAACTGCTGGCAAAACGGCTTGCAGGACTCGATGACGAACTCGGCAGGCATGGAGTCAGGATTGGCACTCTGGCCGAGAAAAAAGAGCGGCTCAGAAGCAGGGAGAGGGAGTTGCGGCGCAGCATCGCCGAAAACGGCGGCGACCGTCTGGAGTATCTCGGCGAGGAGATCAGCAGGTGCCGGCAAGAGATGCAGCGCAAGCAACGCCGTTTCCACCGCTACGGCGAGCTCGTCCAGGCGCTTGGCCTCTCGCCCCCGGACTCGGTGGGCGCTTTTCGCGTGCAGCAGCGAAAATGCAGTGCCATGCTGGAAAAGGAGGCGGACGAGGAGGCCATAACCCAGAACAGTCTTAATGAAGCGGGTGTGGAGTTCCGGCTGAAGAACGAGGAGCATGAGCGGCTGCACAGTGAAATAGACAGTCTTAAAGAAAGGCGCTCCAATATCGAGGCGAGACAGATCGGTATCCGCCGGCTGCTGGGCAAGGCCCTGGATCTGCCTGAAGAAGAGATGCCTTTTGCCGGCGAGCTGCTGCGCGTGCGGGAAGAGGAGCGTGACTGGGAAGGCGCCGCCGAGCGGCTGCTGCACGGCTTCGGCCTGTCGCTTCTGGTACCCGATCAGCATTATGCCAGGGTCACCAAGTGGGTCGACGACAACAATCTCAAGGGCAGGCTGGTCTACTTTCGGGTACGCGGGAAAAGGCAGGCGGAGCCGGGAGCACTGCACGCCGATTCGCTGGTGCGCAAGATAGCCGTCAAACCCGATTCTCCCTTCTACGACTGGCTGGAAGCTGAGATCTGCCGACGTTTCGATATCGCCTGCTGCACCACCCAGGAGCAATTCCGGCGCGAGAGTCGGGCCATTACCATGGCCGGCCAGATAAAGATGCGCGGCGAGCGGCACGAAAAGGACGACCGTCACCGTCTCGATGACCGCAGCCGCTATGTGCTCGGCTGGAGCAACGAGGCCAAGATCGAGGCGCTGCAGGGGAAATTGCGGGCCCTGGAAGCGCAGCTGGCCGCCGCAGGAGAGAAAATTTCATCGCTGCAGCAGAAGCAGAAGAGCGGTAAGGCGCGACTGGAGACGCTTTCCAAGATCAGCGTATACAGTGATTATGATGAGCTGAACTGGCAGCCGGCGGCGGTGAACATCGAACGGCTGGAGGAGGAGCGAAGCCGGCTCAAGGAGACCTCCGATATTCTCAAACTGCTCAACGGCCAGCTCGAGGAAACAGAAAAAACTCTAGGCGGCGTCGAAGCCCAGCTTGAAAATTATCGCGATCAGCGGGCAAAAACGGAGCAGAAGAAAAGTGATGCCGAAGAGCTGCAGCAGAGCACCAGGGAGCTGGTCGACGCCTGCCCGTCTGCGCTGGCTAAATTCTTTCCCCAGCTTGAGACCATGCGCGAGGAGGCGCTGGCAGAAAAGAGTATACGCGTCGAGTCCTGCGATAACCGTGAGCGGGAGATGCGCGACTGGCTGCAGACCAGAATCGACGCGGAAGACAAGAAAACGGCGAGACTGCGGGACAAAATCATCGATGCCATGCGCTCGTACAGCACCGCCTATCATCTGGAGACGCGCGAGGTGGATGTCTCCGTCGAGTCGGCTGCCGACTACCGCGCCATGCTCGATCAGCTCAAGGCCGACGACCTGCCCCGCTTCGAGGCGCGCTTCAAGGAACTCCTCAACGAAAACACCATTCGCGAGGTGGCCAATTTTCAGTCGCAGCTGGCCCGGGAACAGGAAACCATCAAAGAGCGGATCGGCCGCATCAACGAGTCGCTTACCCAGATAGACTACAATCCCGGGCGCTATATCGCCCTTGAGGCGACGGCGGTGGGCGATGCCGATATCCGCCAATTTCGCGAGGAACTGAAGGCCTGTACCGAAGGCAGTCTCACCGGATCCGACGACAGTCAGTATTCCGAAGCCAAGTTTCTCCAGGTGCGCAAGATTATCGAGAGGTTCCGCGGACGCGAGGGGCTGACCGAGATGGACCGCCGCTGGACGGCCAAGGTCACGGACGTGCGCAACTGGTTCGATTTTGCCGCCAGCGAACGCTGGCGGGAGGACGACAGCGAGTTCGAACACTATGCCGATTCGGGCGGCAAATCAGGCGGACAGAAGGAGAAACTGGCCTATACGGTCCTGGCCGCAAGTCTTGCCTACCAGTTCGGTCTGGAATGGGGCGAGGTGCGGTCGCGCTCTTTTCGCTTCGTGGTGATCGACGAGGCCTTCGGCCGCGGCTCCGATGAATCGGCGCAGTACGGTCTGCAGCTTTTCTCCCAGCTCAACCTGCAGCTGTTGATCGTCACACCGCTGCAGAAGATCCATATCATCGAACCCTTTGTCGCCGGGGTGGGCTTTGTCTACAGCGTCGACGGCAGGACATCCAGCCTGCGGAACCTGACCATCGAAGAGTACCGCAAGGAAAAAGAGGCGGAGAAGGCCCGATTATGAGCTGGACGACTCCGGAGACCATTCGCGCCCAGGTCCGGAAGTTATGGGACAGCGGCAGGATACTGGCATCCCTTGCCGGCGGTGAGCCGGTTTTTCCCAGGAGATTGAGCTTGAAGAAACCCACCTCGGCGGAAATGGGCAGGAGCTTTTCCGAGGTGCGGGAGTGGATAGGGAAACTGCAGGGCGGAGAAAAAAAGTATCGCCTGGTCTGGCAGCAGATACATCATCGCACCCTGGGGACCAACAAGGTACCCGCCGAAGTCTGGGTAGACAGTCTCGAAGATGCCCTGGCGCTGATCGGCAGAACCGACGAGGCGGATACTTTCAGAGCTCTGGTTGCACTGACCGCTGAAAAAGAGCCTGCGCTTGTCGGCTGGCTGCTGCGGCGGCCGCTGCAGGGGCTGGCTCTCGGTGATGACTGGCGGCTGCTGCTGGCCGTGGTCTCCTGGCTGCGGGAGCATCCGCGTCCGGCAATCTATCTGCGCCAGGTCGATATCGAAGGCGTGGACAGCAAGTTTATCGAGCATCATCGCCGGGTGCTGTCCGAGCTTTTCGATCTGGTTTTACCCGCGGAAAGCATCGATGGTGCCCATCGCGGCATCACCGGCTTCTGCAGGCGCTACGGATTTTACGACAAACCGGTGCGGATCCGTTTTCGCCTTCTCGACCCGGCGATCCGCCTTGTAGCCGATATGGCGGACCAGGATATAACCGTCACCGGCGGCGGTTTTGCAACCCTGGGGCCGCCGATCACCGACATATTCATCACCGAAAATGAAATAAACTTTCTCACCTTTCCCCCGCGGCCCGCAAGCATGGTGATCTTCGGCAGCGGCTACGGTTTCGATACGCTCGCCGCCGCGTCGTGGCTGCACAGCCGCCGAATCTATTACTGGGGGGATATCGACACCCACGGCTTTGCCATACTCGACCAGTTGCGGGCGCACTTTGGGGCGGCGAACTCCTTTCTCATGGACCGCCGGACTCTGCTTTCCCATGCCCAATTCTGGGGCAGGGAGCCGCAGCCGGTCAAGGGTGAGCTTGCAAGGCTGAGCAGGGACGAGCAGGCGGTCTATGACGATCTGCGCTTTGATCGGCTGGGCGAAAGGCTGCGCCTGGAACAGGAGCGGATTCGTTTTTCCTGGGTCGGACAGGCCCTGGACCGGTTATGAGGCGACAAATACAACAGTATCCCGCCCCCGGACTGCGGCCTCACCGCGGCCGTCCGGGCTGGAGACCGGTGAAAAGAGCACCCTGTCGCTCCGGAATTGGGGAGGCCGGGTTCGAACTCATTTGTCCTGCGGTAGGGGCTCGGCAATCTCGACGGTGTGGCTGTGCCCGTCGCCGAAAAACAGCGGCTTATCCGCGGTATAGGTGAGATTGGCGTAAATAAGGCCCGAGTCCTTGACGAAGCCGGCGGAGAAACCGGCCTCAAGGGTGGAAAGGTCAAAGGTGCCCTGTTGGCTGATGTCCACCTGGTAGCCGGAATAGCTGCCGCCGCGGGTGTCAAAGGTCGTCGGCGTTGGGGCATGCAGGGTGTGGGTGACGCTCGTTTGGTATTCGGTTTCGCCTGTTTGCCTATTGACAACGGTGGTCTCCACTTCCTGATCGATGCTGGTTTCAGGACCAAGGCTGGCCGGAAGAAAAATGACCGGCGGCGAGTAGCCGATGACCTTCTGTTCTTTCGGGCTCTCGATGCGGCGCAGGACCAGATCGCCGTCGTCGTTGCGCTGCAGCTCCGCTTCCAGCAGTTCACCGATTCTCAGCAGCCAGACCCCGGAATCCTCTGTTTGACGGAGGCTCATATCGATGGAATCGCCTTCATGCTCGCCTTCGGTGAAAACCATGGTTCGTTGAGAGGATTCGAGGGGCAAAAGCGATGTCGCTGACGTGGTCTCGGCAAAAACGGCTGTGGCGCCTGCCGGCAAAAAAAGAAGAGCGATAAGGATAATCCGCATTAATCATATTCTCCGAAGGTGAGCCGCACGACCATTTCTTCCGTTGCCTGCAGTTGCTGATGAAAATATGGTTCTACTGCCGGCGGGTATTGTCAACCGCAGGCGAAGAAGCGAGAGAGAAAGGGGAGAATATCTGCAGTGGGCGGGTGCGGCTGCCGGGAAAGTGGGGGTCGGTCGGCCCTGATCCGGGCGGGGAGAATAGAGAGGCATCCGCGGCATCAGGCAGCAACGGCTGCGGGGCTGCCGTTGCTGCACGGAGAAATCGGCTTACCGTAATACCTGCTGTGTATCCGGAATACAGTTGTGTAATTGCCGGGACTCAGGCGTAGATGTCGATCCGGCCCAGTTTCTCGGCGTCGGCGCGCTCCACCGGACGCTGGGTGTCAGCGCTTTGCGCCTGTTTGGTTTCGGCGTTTTTTTCCAGTGTTTTCATAAGAATGTCCTGCCCGACGTTGGCTTTGTTCAGGGCCATTTCGCGGCTGGCCAGGGCCGATGCGTTGATGTCCATGGATTACCTCTCTAATTCTGGTTGATGGTGGTGCTGTCTGCAACGCAGCAAGTTGCGTTCCAGGGAGCGGCGAGGGTGTTGTAAATCTGTTACCCCGTCCCTGGGGGCCCCGCTGCAGCCGTCCAGGCTGCAGACACCGGTGAAAAGAGCACCGCCTCTGCCTGGAAGCGGATAAGCTGAGTTTCAGGGGTAATCAGATAGTGAAAAGTGAGTGGCGAAAAAACCGGTATGGTATATTCGTTTCCTCATAGAGCAATAACCAATCAACCACAAGTGCAATGACCGCCATGAAGAAGCTGTCGGAAACTCTCCTGTTATTTTTCTCGAGACTGCCCTGGTGGCTGTGGGTGGTGCTTGCCGCTGCAGCCTACCTGGTTCTGCGCTGGTACAGCGGCGCGTCAGTCAGCCCGGCTGGTGCTGGCCCCTGGCCCGAGGAAGGGGGATATATGCAGGGTTTTGCCTGCGTCCTCCAATATGGCCTTCCTCTGTTCCTGCTGCTGGCTTCGGCAGGCTCCTGCTACTGGAGGTGGAAGCGGCGCACTCTTTTCACCAGGGTCGCCCAAAACCCCCCTGAGACGCTTGCCCGCCTGTCCAGAGGCGATTTCGAGTTCCTGGCGGCGGAGTTGTTCAGACGCAGGGGTTTTGAAGTGGAAAAAGCCGCTGTCGGCTCGGGCGGTGGCGTCGATCTGGTCGCCGCAAAGGGCCGGGAGCGATATTATATCCGCTGTCTGGTCGAGCCTGAGGCGGGGGTAAAAGAGGTGCGGCCCCTTGCCGACAGCGTCGAGGCCGACGATGTCGCCGGCGGCATGGCCATCGCCGCCGGCGAGTTCGCAGACGAAACCGCAGGCTTTACCGCCGGGAGCCGGATCAGACTGATAAACGGCAGGGAACTGCACAGGGATATACGGCAGCACAGCGAGGAGATTGCCGCCGCAGGCAGGAAAAGTACCCTTGTCACCGCCGTCAAATGGAGTTTTCTCGTGCTGCTGATTCTTTCCCTCTGGGGGGTGGCGCTTCTGGCCACGGAGCAGGGCCGCTCCTTGTCCTTTGCCACCCTGGAGAAGTTTGCCAAAACGGTGAGTCTGTTCAGTTCCACGGATCAGACCGCGGCACCTGCCGAGAGCGCCGGGGAGGACGGCGGCCAGCAAAATTCGAGACTGTCGCTGGAGCGGCTGCAGCGCGCCCTCGATGACATTCTGCGCCGGCAAGGGAAGGATGGCGCCGCCGATGAGAGCCGGCAGCAGCCTTCGTATCGCTATGAAATCGAACTCCATTCCGGCAGCTGGATTTACACCGACGATATCATCGTCGAAGATGAGCGCATCACCTATACCAGTAAAGGAGGGCTGGAGGTCTCCATCAACCGCGACGAGATCAGGACCTTGAAGCGGGTGCGGCGGGATAGGTAGCATGAAGAGTGTATGAAATCTGAAAAAAACTGCCCTTTGCGGGGGAAAACAGGAGGAGAATACTGATGAAATTTCTACATACCATGATTCGTGTACGCGACCTCGATGAGTCGCTGGGGTTTTTCACGGAAATACTCGGCTTGGTCGAGACCCGGCGCAACGAGTATGAAAAGGGCCGCTTTACCCTCGTCTACCTGGCCACGGCCCCCGGCGAACCGGAGGTGGAACTGACCTGCAACTGGGATGAAAACGAGCCCCTCAGCGTCGGCCGCAACTTCGGTCATCTGGCCTTCAGCGTCGAAAACATCTACGACTACTGCCGGATGCTCATGGATAAAGGCGTCACCATCCTCCGTCCGCCCCGGGACGGGCGCATGGCCTTTATCCGCACCCCGGATCAGATCTCCATCGAGTTTTTGCAGGAGGGGGAAAAGCTGCCGGAGCAGGAGCCCTGGGCCTCCATGGAGAACAAAGGCAGCTGGTAAGGCTTTTTACACATTCTTTTGCTGATTACCAATGAAACTCAGCTACGCCTCCTGAGGGACCGGATTGCTCATTTCACGGGACGCCATAAACCCGTCCATGGGGGCTTGGCTGCAGCCGTCCTGGCTGCAGAC
>JBEPWT010000119.1:0-9151 GCA_041642275.1 Desulfopila sp.
GTTATCTGCCGGATACGGGCCGGCGCCGTCATCACCGGCTTTCACCGCTTCGTCCTTGACCCCCGGGATCCCTTTCCCAGGGGTTTCCTGCTCTAATCCCTTCTTGCTGATCAAGTGATCAAGCAGTGGTTGGTACAATCACGACGTTTTCTCTTCTCGATCTCCATCTCTGCCGCCCTTGAGAACATCGTGGAGTTTGCGGGAGAGCTCCGCCAGATTGAAGGGCTTCTGGATGAAGCCGCTGCAGCCCCGTGCCATGATCTCCGTGGCCTGGCCGTTGAGAGAGTAGCCGCTGGAGAGAATGACCGGCATGCCCGGATGCAGACGGCGGATGGCATCGAATACGGCGCCTCCGTCCATCCCCGGCATAATGAGATCGAGAAGCACCAAATCGATGCGCTCACCCTGCGCCTCGAGAACGGCGAGGGCCTCTTTGCCGCCGCCGGCGGTGCTGACGCTGTAGCCCAGCTGGTTGAGCATGGCGCGGCCTACTTCGGTTATCATCTGCTCATCGTCCACCAGCAGAATATGTCCCTCTCCCCTCAGCACCGCTTCTTCAAGCGCCGCATCCAATAGAGGCCGGCGCTCAGAGAGCGGCAGATAGATGGTAAAGGTGGAGCCATGTCCCGGTTCACTGTAGACGGTGATAAAGCCTTTGTGGTTTTTGATGATTCCATAGGCCGAAGCCAGGCCCAGGCCGGTTCCCCTGCTCTTCTCCTTGGTGGTGAAGAAGGGATCGAAGATGCGCTGGATGGTCTTCTCGTCCATGCCGCAGCCGCTGTCGGTCAGTGATATTTTTGCATACCGGCCGGCTTCAACCTGATGAAGTCTGCAGATGTCGCCCTGCAATGTTTCGGCAGAGGTTTTCAGATGCAATTCGCCGCTCCCTCCCATTGCCTGCCAGGCATTGACGTACATATTCAACAGCACCTGCTCAATCTGACGGCTGTCGACCTCGCAGACCAGCGGGCCGGCGCCGGTGTCGACATGAATGCTCAGTTCCTTTCTGGTACGCCCGAACATCCGGGCGCTGTCGGCTGTCAGCTCGCCTATCTCCACCGGTTTCGGTTCATATTTGCCGCCGCGGGCAAATCCCAGCAATTGCCGGGTCAGGCCGACGGCGCTCTGAATATATTCCTCCATCGCCTGCAGATGTTCGCTTTCCGACGAGCCCCTGCCGGCCTTGACCTTCATCAGAGAAATCCTTCCCAGAACTCCCATGAGGATATTGTTGAAGTCATGCGCCATGCCGCCGGCGAGAGTGCCTATTGACTCCATTTTCTGGGCCTGCTGCAAAACCTTTTCCAGCCTCTTGTGCTCGGTGATGTCGCGGACGAAATTAAGGGTGGCGGGCCTGCCGTCCCACTCGATACGCGAGCTGCTGAGCTGGACGACACGCTCCTTCCCCTCCCTGGTGATGAGTCTGAAGGAGTAGGTGTCCGGCAGACCGCTTTCGCCGCGCAGCCGCTGTATATGCCTCTCTCTCACCATGTCGCGGTCTTCTTCGTGGATAAGTTCGGCAAAGTGTATCTTTTTCAACATTTCACCGTCATAGCCGGTCAGCTGCGCTCCTTTGCTGTTGAGTACGCTAATGGTGCCGTTTTCGGCGATGAAGATGGCGTCGCTGGCGCTTTCGATCAACTGACGGTATTTGTATTCGCTGCGGCGCAGGGCATCCTCGGCCTTCTTGCGCTCGGTGATGTCGCGGACGAAGGCCACCAGCAGAGGTTCCCCCTCCTGGCTGCCGAAGGGACGCAGACGGACCTCGGCGTCAAAAAGCGTGCCGTCCTGGCGACGGTGGACCCAGTCGAAAGTCTGCAGGGTGCCACCCACCGCCTGCCCGGTGATTTCGTCTACCAGCTTCTCTGTGGAAACGCCCTCCCTCTGCTCAGCCGGGGACAACTCGAGGACGCTGGAGCCCACCAGCGAGCCCTTGTCTGCACCAAAAATGGACAGTGTCGCCGGATTACAGTCGACCAGCGTCTGTCCCTTAAGGAGAAAAACGGCATCGGGACTGGTTGCAAAAAAAGTTTGATACTTTTCTTTTTCCCAGAACAGCTGTCTGTTCTGGTCTTCAATGACGGTGAGAAAGCTATTGAATTCCCGGGCCAGCCTGCCCAGCTCTTTGTCGTTCGGTACCGGCAGCGGGCGCGGCGTGCCGCTGCGGGCATTGGCATCGAGTCTCTCGATCATAGCATCCACCGGTCTCGCCAGCCGGCCGCTGACGAAAAAGCTGGCCAGCGCCCCGGTCGCCAGCAGAAGCAGAATAGACAGATAGGCCGTTTTCTGGACCAGATGCGCGGGTTTCATCACCTCCCGGATATAGGAGGTGGAAACGATTATCCAGCCGTACTCGGGGATACGCTCATAGACGGCGATCTTGGCTTGGAGGGCAGTCTCATCGGGATTCTGCCACTGGTATTCGAGACTGCCGGAACCGGTGGCGATCATGGTGCGGACAAAATCCGAGGGCAGGTCGTTTTGCAGCAGGGCGTTGAAATTGGACACTTTCGGATGCACCAGGGTCTCACCGTTCTCATTGAGGACATAGGAATATCCGCTGGTGCCGAAACGCAGGGATAGTACCGCTTGGCGAAAATCGTTGATATTGACCAGTTCGTTGAATTCCCGACGATAGCTGGAAACGGAGATGATCCAGTCGAATGGTTCGAAATAGACCATGTACAGGGCCTTCTTACGGAATGACTTCTCCCCCGGATTCTGCCATTCATACTCGATATAGCCGTTTTTGCGTCTCATCTGTTCGCGGACAAAGGCAAAGGCGGTATTGTCGGTCTCTTCGATTGTCGGGTTCGGATGAATGACGGCCTTTCCCTGGGAGTTGAGGCAGTAGATATAGCCGGAAGTGCCGACTTGCTGGCTCAGCAGGATATCGCGCACCCGGCCGACCGCCTCGGCCTCGGTCAGTTGCCCCTGCTGGAAAAGGTTGTGATGATACTCGACAATCTCCCGATTTTTTTCGGCTATGCCCTTCAAATGATTACGGATGGCCACCGAGGCGCCGGCCTGCACCGAACTGGTCAGCAGATGGGTCGAGTTGGCAAGTTCCTGCCGCGCTTTGTCGGCAATGGCGGGAACGAGATAGAGCTCCACCGCCAGAATGATGAGGACAATCACCGGCAGCAGAGCCGCCAGAAAGGAAAAAAAGATCCGTGCGCGCAGTGAGCGGATGAAGCGTTTAAAGAGCATGGGCATATCCCACAAGGTTGGTTTCGTCGGGTTTCTGAGCCAAAGCTGTCGGAACTCCCCAACATCATGCGAGCAGCTTATCCTTCTTTGTCGCATTTCACCAGAAATATTCCCCCGCCCCGCCACATCGCGTTGACGGTCTGCCGCCCTTTTTCGACATCCGTCGCCGGCTGAACAAGATACCACTAACTGCTTGCACTTCGCCCTGCGGATGCTGATGATATTTCCAGGAGAACGGGAGCGACAAAAACACACTATTTTACTGACTACCTGTGAAACTCAGTCTTGCCCATTGCTCAGAATGTTTTGCCGGCCAATAGGGGTAATCGGCAAAAAACTTGAAAAACCGACAGAGAGCGAAAAGATGTATCCCCAGGATCTGCATATCCACACCACCTATTCCCACGGCGACAGCTCGGTGGCCGCCGAACAGACCGTGGAGCTTATCGCCGCCATCGCTCATGCCGAGGTCATCGGCATCAGCGATCACTTCGAATATGTGGCCATGGACGCTTTTGCCGCCTACGAAAACGATCTGCGGCAGGCCGGACTGAAGGTCGGTGTCGAGGTCGACGGTCATCCCTGGGTGCGGGATGCCGCCATCTATCCCGTTGATTACTATATCTTCCACTGCCGCGACAAGACAGCCGACTACCGCTCCCTCGACGTTCTGCTGCAGACCGGCAGACCGGTGATCATCGCCCACCCCAACGCCCTGGCCACCAGGCTCGAACGTGTTCCGCCCGAATGTTTTGTCGAGATCAACAACCGCTACGTCTGGCGCAATGACTGGTACGCCTTTTACCATCCCTTTATCGACCGCTTCCGCTTCGTCATCAGCTCGGATGCCCATCAGCCCAACTGGCTCGGCCAGTCGGCGGCCCGGTACGCCGCCGCCGGACTGGGGATCAAAGAACACCTGATTTTCCCTTGAGCACAGAGGATTCTCCATCGGAGCTTTCAGCGCCGGCTGCCGGTGGGAAACAGCATCCGGCAGTCAATTTCCGCAAGGTTTCCAGAAAGAAATTGCAGCCGGCCGCCCATCACCGGTATAGTCAGTCGCTGTTCCGATCACTATCAAGAAAGCTTCGATCGCAATAAAGAGGGGGGAAATGATGTATCCAGTAGCGGATAGAGTGCTCACCGATGGTGTGTTTTTCAGCGGCGACAGCCGTAAACCAGTCATCGCCGGCGCCGAGGCCCTGGCCATAAGCGGCGGTACCATCACCGCGGTGGGGCCTGCGGAGGCAGTGCTCCCCCTGGCTGGACCGCATACCGAGATCATCGATCTTGGCGGCCGCCTGGTGGTTCCGGGGTTCATCGACACCCATCTTCATTTCTACGAGTGGTCCCTCAAGCGGCGCGACCTGCAGCTCGAGGATGCCGGCAGCCTCGAGGAACTGCTGGTCCGGGTACATCAGGCCGCCCTGAAGACCGATCCCAGGCAATGGATCATGGGCCAGGGCTGGAACGAGACCGACTGGGCCGTGGCCCGGATGCCCGATCGCGCCAGCCTGGACCGGGCCGCGCCGGACAACCCGGTGCTTCTCTGGCGCTGCGACCTGCATCTGGCCGTGGCCAATTCCCGGGCCCTGGAAATGGCGGGAATAACCGCGCACACAGCCGATCCACCGGAGGGCAGGATAGAACGCGACAGCAGCGGCAAGCCCACCGGGGTGCTGCGTGAGCTGGCCATAAACCTGGTGCGCCGGTCTGTAGCCATCCCCCCCTTCGAAGAGATACTGACGGCCTTCGAAGACGGTTCCCGGGCGCTGCACCGTCTGGGAATCACCGGCATCCATGACGTTCGCCTGATGAACGATACCGACGGCGCCAGGGCCCTTCGGTGTTTTTCGGCGCTGGAGGAGGAAGAGCGGCTGCAGCTGCGAACCTGGGTAACCCTGCCGGGTCACCGGCTCGACGAAATTATCGCCCTCGGGCTGCGCAGCGGGTTCGGCAGCGACACCTTACGCCTCGGCCATGTCAAGTTTTTCTCCGACGGCGGCATGGGCGCACGCACCGCCTGGATGATCGAACCCTTTACCGATGCCGGCTGCGGCATGCCGCTGATGGACATGGACCGGCTGGCCGCCGATATAGAAAGGGCCGAACGCTGCGGGCTCAGCGTCATGGTCCATGCCGTCGGCGACCGCGCCAACCGTGAGCTGGTAAGAATCTTCAGCGAGCTCAAGGCCGGCAGAAAGCAGAGCTCACGAGGCCTGCCGGCGCTGCCGCACCGTATCGAACACGTACAGATGATCCGCCCCGAGGATGCCCACAGCCTGCAGGGACTGGGCCTCGCCCTCTGCGTCACCCCCTGCAATATGATTCTCGACATCAACCTCATCGACAAAGCGGTGGGTGCAAAGGGCAAGTGGACCTATCCCTTCCGCAGCCTCATCGATACCGGCGCGCCGGTAATGTTCAGCTCCGATTGTCCCGTCTGCAGCCCGGCGCCGCTGCCGGCCATTCACGCCGCCATCACCCGCCAGCGGTTCGACGGTTCACCCGAAGGCGGCTGGTATCCGGAGCAGCGGGTGACAATCGCCGAAGCGCTTGCCGCCTTTACCTCCATTCCCGCCGCCGTCCACCGGGCCGACCACATCGGCATGATCGAGGTCGGCAAAAAAGCCGATCTCGCTGTTCTCAGCCGCAACATTCTCACCGAACCTCCGGCGGCCATTGCCGAAACAGAGGTGGTCATGACCCTCTTCGACGGACGAACAGTTCACCGGGAATTGTAAAATTCTCTCCCATGAAAATGGTGTGGTTTCGATGTATAATGCTTATATGGACACGATAGAGAAAATCCTGGGTTCCACCGTCCAGCACGGACCGCACAACCGGCGCGTCTATCTCATTCACCTGAATATGCGGCGGCTGGAGGAACTCGACAGACTGCTGGAGACCCTCGACTCCCTGGCCCGTGCCAACGGCTACTCGAAGATTTTCGCCAAAATTCCCGCCCCGGCCTGGAGCGGCTTCGAGACGGCGGGATATGTTCTCGAGGCGGTGGTGCCCAATTTCTTCCAAGGCCGAACCGACTGCTATTTCATCGCCAAATATTTCTCGGCAGGGCGGGCCGACGACCAGCCCGATGAACAACTGGGCAAAATCCTGCTCGACGATTCCACCATGCCCCATGCGCGGCACGCGGCCAGGGCACCGCAATCAGCATCCCCCACCGTCGAGGTATGCGCCGCTGGCGACGTCTCCGAGATGAGCGAGGTCTATCGCCGGGTCTTTTCCTCCTACCCCTTTCCGATCAAAGACCCTGCCTACATCGCCGAAACCATGGCGGCCGATACCCGCTACTACTGTATCCGCAGAGAAGGCGCTATCGCCGCTCTGGCCTCCGCCGAACTCGACCGGGAGGGCCAGAACGCCGAGCTGACGGATTTCGCCACCCTGCCCGAACACCGAAGATGCGGCCTGGCTGCGGCCCTTCTCAAGCAAATGGAGGCCGACATGATCTCCCTTGGCCTGAAGACCCTCTACACCATCGCCCGCGCCGAATCCTCCGGCATGAACCTGGTCTTCAAGCGCTGCGGCTATCTCTACGCCGGCTTCCTGGCGAACAATACCCAGATATCCGGCGACATACAGAGCATGACCGTCTGGTATAAGCACCTCCCATGGCAATGAACAGGAAGCTGAGCCTTGTGGGTAATCAAAAAAGAAGATGATTACGCATGAAACTCAGCCTGGCCACTAGCAAGGGAGCCGGGTTGCTCATTTCGCGGGTGTCTGCAGCCAGGACGGCTGCAGCCAAGCCCCCATGGACGGGTTTATGGCGTCCCGTGAAATGAGCAATCCGGTCCCTCAGGAGGCGTAGCTGAGTTTCATTGGTAATCAGATAAAAAAAAGGGAATAGCAGAAATCTGCTATTCCCTGGCCGTTCATGGGCGACTGCAGAATCTGCTTTCCGTGTATGGAACCGGCGGAAAGAGATGCAGCCAAGTCCGGAGATATTATCGTTTTGAAAACTGGAATTTGGCTCGGGCGCCTTTCTGGCCGTACTTTTTACGCTCTTTACTTCGCGGGTCGCGTGTCAGCAGGCCTGATTTCTTCAGGGGAATCCTGTGTTCGCCGTCGATTTCCAGCAGGGCCTTGGAGATGCCGTGAGTCAGGGCATCAACCTGAGACGACTTGCCGCCGCCGGTACAGGTCGCCAGTATGTCGAACTGCTCAGCAGTTTCGGTAATCCTGAACGGTTTGTCGAGTTTGTATGTTTTGAAATTGCCGCCGAAATATTCGTCGGCGCTCATCTGGTTGACGATGACTTTGCCGCTGCCTGGCGTAAGCCATACTCTGGCAATGGCGGTTTTTCTCTTACCGGTTGCGTAATAACGGTCCTGGGCCATGATTGTTTTCTCCGGGAATATTAAATGTCCAGTTCAACCGGTTGCTGAGCCGCATGAGGATGCTCGTTGCCGGTGTATATTTTCAGTTTTTTCAACTGCGCTCTGCCAAGTTTGTTTTTGGGCAGCATGCCTTTGACGGCCTTCATGAGCAGGTCGGTCGGCTTGGTATCCATCATCTCTTTGGCGCTTTTGGACTTGATGCTGCCGATGTAGCCGGTGTGATGGTAGTAAATTTTATCATCCCACTTGTTGCCGGTCAGCCTGATTTTTTCGGCGTTGGTGACAACGATAAAATCTCCGTTGTCAATAAACGTGGAGTAGCTTGGCTTATGCTTGCCGCGCAGGCGATGAGCTATTTCCGCCGCCAGACGACCGAGAACCTTGTCTTCCGCGTTGACAACATACCAGCTTTTCTCGATCTCGTTTACGGGAGTAAGATATGTTTTCATTGTATGCCTCAGAGTCATGCATTTAATAAAAAAAGGTTCGAGCATTGCCGAACCTTTTATTGTCGTGTTCTGGAGCGGGAAACGAGATTCGAACTCGCGACTTCAACCTTGGCAAGGTTACACTCTACCACTGAGTTATTCCCGCTCATTTGTACAATGTCAAAACAGAGTATTATTTACAAACTTTAGGCGTTGATGTCAAATAAAAAAATAAAATAAAAAAGTGTTAAAGGCAATTGCCGTGTCGGTGAAATGGTACTATATATAGTGCTAGTTTTCCTTTGATATTCTGTGATACTTTGATTACACACGAAAAAAACTGATACGGCAGCAGCTGCATACCGTCAGATCACCAACAGGTTGAACATGGGTACTGAAAGAAGGGGAGAAGTCCAGCGCAAAACCGGTGAAACACAAATAGATCTGCAGATATTTCTCGATGGCGGCGGCAGGCATGCGGTCAGCACCGGCGTCGGCTTTCTCGATCATATGCTTACCCTGTTTTGCGTTCACGGTTTTTTTGATCTCTCCATCAGTGCCCAGGGCGATACCGAGGTGGATGACCATCACAGCGTCGAAGACATCGGCATCTGTCTGGGACAGGCACTGGCCAAGGCGCTGGGAGACAGGGGCGGCATAGCGCGGTACGGCAGCTGCTATATGCCCATGGACGAAACCCTGGTGAGGGTGGTGGTCGATCTCTCCAACAGGCCGTTTCTGCACTATGGTGCCGCCATTCCCGACCAGAAGGTCGGCACCTTCGATACCCAGCTGGGCAAGGAATTCATGCGGGCCTTTTCGCTGCACAGCGGCATGACGCTCCATATCGATCTGCTTCGTGGTGAAAACAGTCACCACATTCTCGAGGCCGTCTTCAAGGGGCTGGCCCGGGCCGTAAGCCAGGCCGTCCGTCCCCTGGAAGGATTTGAGAAACCGCTGTCGTCCAAGGGCTCTCTTTAAGTGTTCTTGTTGCAAAAAACTGTCGCACTCCCCACTACATTATGAGGTTTATTGTGAATATTTCTGCCACTACAGCTAAAACGAGCCTTGTGCTTCTGGTTCTGGTTCTTGTCGCCGCCTGCGGCGGCAAAAAAGTCGATCAATCGGCGAAGGCCGATGTCGAGCCTT
>JBEPWT010000120.1:0-9144 GCA_041642275.1 Desulfopila sp.
GCGCTGCTGTGTGCATCGTAGGGGTTGTGGGTGTTGGCGGAGCCCGGGGGAGGGGTTTCCAGGGCGAAGGCGCTGTCGTCGAGGACTATTCTTGCGATTTTGTCGATACCTCTTCTCTTCAGCTGCCGGGCGATGGCGCCGGCGGTTTCGGAGGTGAAAAAGGGGTCGCCTTCACCCCGGATATAGAGAACATCGTTATCGTCGACAGAGAAATAGGTTGCGAACCGGTACTCCGGGCCAAGGATTTCCAAAGCCATCAGGGCTGTGAGTATTTTGATGGTGGAGGCCGGCATGAAGGGGGTGTGGAGATTTTCAGCGAAGATCACTTTTCCGTCCATCTCCACACCATATCCACCGTTTATGATGTAGCGCTCCCGGTTCTCTGCCGGCAGGGGGATGCCGGCTGGGACAGCCGCGGGCAGAACACCGCACCAGAGGCACATTATCGACAAAAGCAGAAAAGCGCGCCCCAGGACGCCTGAGACGCCTTTCGAGCCGGTGCTGTCCGAAGGAGGCGAAAGCGGTATTGCAAAGTGCATGGGGAGATCTCAGATCTTCGGCAGATTGGCCATTGACTTTGCCACCTGTTCTTCCGGGTAATCGTAATTCTCCAGCTCGCCGGCGTAGAACCTGTCGTAGGAACCCATGTCGATGAGTCCGTGACCGGAAAAGTTGAAAAGAATGGTCTTTTCTTCGTTGCGATCCCGGGTCGCCTCGATAATGGCGGCGCGAACGGCATGGCAGGTTTCAGGGGCGGGAATAATGCCTTCTGTTTTGGCGAACAAAACCCCGGCTTCGAAGCATTCCAGCTGATGAACCTTCAGCGGTTCGATTATTTTTTCCCGAACCAAAGCAGAAACGATGGGCGCCATGCCATGGTAGCGCAGACCGCCGGCGTGAATTCCCGGGGGAATGAAGTCGTGGCCCAGTGTATACATGTATAACAGCGGCGTGGTCTGGGCGACGTCGCCATAGTCATAGGCCAGCCGGCCCATGGTCAGGGAAGGGCAGCTGGCCGGCTCGACGCCGACGAAGCGGATCTTTTTGCCTTCGAGATAGTCCGGGATGAAAGGCACGGCGAGACCGGCGAAATTGGAGCCGCCGCCGCAACAGCCGATGACCACATCGGGATAATCGCCGGCTATTTCCATCTGCTTTTGCGTCTCCAGACCGATAATGGACTGGTGCAGGACAACGTGGTTGAGTACCGAACCCAGGGCGTACTTGGTGTCTTCACGGCTGGAGGCGTCCTCCAGAGCTTCGGAAATAGCAATGCCTAGAGACCCGGGAGTGTCAGGGTACTCTTCCAGGATCCGGCGGCCAGTGTTTGTCTCGGTGCTGGGACTGGCAACGATTTGTGCGCCGTAGGTCTGCATCATCGATTTGCGGTAGGGCTTCTGATCGTAGGATACCCGCACCATGTAGACCTTGCACTGCAGACCGAATTTACTGGTGGCAAAGGAAAGGGCGCTGCCCCACTGCCCGGCTCCCGTTTCCGTGGCCAGCCGCTTGACGCCCTCCTTCATGTTGTAATAGGCCTGGGCGACGGCACTGTTGGTCTTGTGGGAACCGACGGGGGAGACGCCTTCGTTTTTAAAATAAATTTTCGCCTTGGTCCCGAGGGCCGCCTCGAGGTTCGTCGCCCGCACCAGGGGAGAGGGGCGCCAGATTTTCAGGATATCGAGGATTGGTTCGGGGATATCGATAAAACGCTCCGTCGACATTTCCTGTTCGAGAAGGCCCATGGGAAAGACCGCACCAAGCTTTTCAGGTCCCATGGGCTCCTTTGTTTCCGGATCCAGTGGCGGATTGAGGCCGTTGGGGATGTCCGGAACTATGTTGTACCACTGCCTGGGTATTTCGTCATCACGCAGTACGATCTTCTTATTCATGCAATCTCCTCTCTAGGTGTCCATGTTGTCGTAAGATTCTTACTGTTCCGGCAAGGTCCCGGCCCGCATAGTTCCTTCCTTTTCTCTACTCCATGGCGCTACTCAGCCGCTGGAGTATCTTTCTACCACGATGCTTCCTGCCCATCAAATAAAACTTGCGCCGCCGGCGTATCATGCAAGGCAGTCTCGCAGCCTTAGCGGCACAACAGCCAAAAGAGAAGCTAATTACGTAGAAACCTCAGCCCATCATCTATTTGTGGCCTGGAGGTGCTTGTCTCACGGGTCTCTGCAGCCAGGACGGCGTAAGCGTTGCCCCCAGGGGTGGGTTTATGGCGTATCGTGAGACAAGCGCCTCCAGGGCAATGAACAGGAAGCTGAGCTTTATGGGTAATCAAGAAAGAGAAAGGCCAGGCCCAGGGAGAAGAAAAGAGTGGGCAAAACACTAGAGGCAAATCAGGGCTCCTCGCGCTCCTGCCAGGAGGTCTTGATGATCCTGGTCTCCTGCACGTCGCTTTCCGGCCAGGTGAGGATGTGGGTCAGAGCCTCCTGCACCTTTATGCCGGGCCTGCCGACCATCGCCTTGATGCGAAGCGACAGGCTTCTGCCGTTGGTGAGAGCCATATCTTCCACCAGAGGCCGGATGTCCAGATCGCTGTCCCTGCCTTTGCGCCGGCGGCTGACGAAAAAAAGATCGGATTCCAGGTAGTCGGCAATGGCGCTGGTCTCACTGCCCGTGAGTTCGCGCGGCAGCTGAACCTTGTAGGAGTTGATGATATTTTGCGGGATTTTTCCCATATGCAGGTCTATTTCATTGACGAGCAGACCGGGGGGCAGACAGGAGTTCAGATGATCGATGGTTTTTTGGCCATCAGTCAGTGGTTCGGGAAGATCCATTATGAAGAATTCGGCTTCGCTCTCGAGGCCGACGGGGAGAGCGCTGCCAAAGGATATCTTGGGGGTGGGGTTGAAACCGCGGGAAAAGTGGGTGCGGATACCGGCTCTTCGCAGCGATCTGAAAATGAGCTGCAGAATTTCCAGATGGCCGAGGTAACTGATATCTCCCCGACGCGAGTAGCAGACCATGTATTTGTAATGCGCCAGCGTATCATCATTGGGCCTGTGAGCGACAGTACCGCTGGCCTCCGGTACCCGGCTTTTGTCCAGAAAGCCGCCGCGGACCACCGGCTGTATCGTCTCGAAGTCGCAGAGGCCGCAATCCTGGCAGCCGTGGTAACGGCAGTCGGGTGTGTAGACGCCCTTTTGTGATCGCGCCAGCTCTTCCTTGAGAAAGGCGGGATCCAGGCCGCTTTGAAGATGGTCCCAGGGCAGGGGTTGGTCCTCCCGGCGTTTGCCGAGAAAGTCTTCGAGATGTAAAGAGCACTGTTGCGCCGCCTGACGCCAGAGTGCGAGGTTGAAATGTTCGGACCAGCCGTCGAAACGGGCTCCCAGCGACCAGGCGGCCTCAATCAGCGGCACCAGAGTGCGGTCTCCCCGGGAAAACACACCCTCGAGGAAACTCATTTCAGGGTCGTGCCATTTCAGTTTCGCACCTTTGGCGGGCATCAGCGCTTTCAAACAGGCAATGCGTTCACGGCTCTGCTCCAGGGAAAGCTGTTCCTCCCACTGGAAAGGGGTGTGCGGCTTGGGGACGAAGGTGCCGACACTTGCCGTCACCTGTTTGCGCCTGCCGCCGGCATTTCTGGCAACCTGCTGGATTTTTGTGATCAGCTGGGCGATGGCCTCGATGTCCTCGAGGGTTTCCGTCGGCAGACCGATCATGAAATAGAGCTTGATGGTGTTCCAGCCCATGGCGAAGGCATCTTCGCAGGTCTTGATCAGGTCGGCTTCGGTGATGCCCTTGTTGATCACCTCTCTGAGCCGCTCGCTGCCGGCTTCGGGGGCGACGGTAAAACCTGACTTGCGCACCCTTTTGATCTGGTCCATGACCGCCGGCGACAGGGTACCCACCCGCATGGACGGCAGGGAGACGGAGACATAATTCTGCTCGAAGCGATCCATCAGTTTCGGCAGGAGAGTATCGATACAGGAATAATCCCCCGAGGAAAGAGAAAGCAGCGACAGCTCTTCAAAGCCCGAGCGGCGTATGCCTTCCTCGGCGAGGTGCAGAATCTCATCGATGCTTCGTTCCCGCACCGGCCGGTAAATCATCCCCGCCTGGCAGAAGCGGCACCCCCGGGTACAGCCGCGGGCGATTTCCACTCCCAGCCGGTCATGGACGATCTTGGCATTGGGAACAATGGGGGCGCAGAGGTGGGAAACAGCTCCGAGGTCGCTGACAATGCGTCTGCTGATCGTCTGCTGCCCTGCGGGAGCTGTACCGAAGCTCTCGCCTGGCGAGGCTGGTGTAAAACGGGCGGGAATGTAGATCCCCTCGACCGCGGCCAGGCGGTCGATGATGTCCCGGCGGCTTCCGCCTGCTTTTTTGGCGGCATCGACGGCGGCGGCTATCTCGAGAACGGCTTCTTCGCCATCGCCAAGCAGAATGGCATCAAAAAAATCAGCCACCGGCTCGGGATTTAAAGAGCAGGAGCCGCCTCCGAGGATAATGGGATCGGCATCGCCGCGGCTGCGGCTGTAAAATGGGATATTGCCTGATTTAAGGATGGTGAGAATATTGGTATAGCACAGTTCATAGGGAAGGGTGATGCCGACGATATCGAAATCGCGGAGGGGACGGCCCGACTCGAGGGTTTGCAGCGGCAGCCCCTTTTCATCCATAACCTTTTCGGCATCGATATCGGGACTGAAGCAGCGTTCTGCCAGAAAGTTTTCCCCGGTGTTGATAATGTGATAGAGTATCTGCAGGCCAAGATGCGACATGCCGATCTCATAAAGATCGGGAAAAACCAGAGCGAAACGGACGTCGGCCCGCTGCCAATTTTTGCAGACGGAGTTATACTCATTACCAAGGTATCTGCCTGGCTTGGTAACATAGGGAAGAATTGATTCTCGTGTCATTTTGGCAACTACTCGTAGGCTCCTTGAAAAAAAACAGCACTGCTGCAGAGGGCGAAGGCGCCGATCATCGACGGCATGTCGGACAACCGTCTTGATTTAACGGAAATCGGTTGACTTTTCAAGTCAGGATGCTGTATGCAAAGAATCTATCGCCATATTCTTGCGAGTATATCCTTAAAAAAGCACATAAAAAAGTGTAGCGGTCATGCTAAAATATTTCCGGTTTTTTGTCTCGACTCTCCTTCTGTTGGCACCGCTTTTCGCCTGGAGCGCCGAACAACCGTCGCCGGCAGCGGTCGAAGAGATACTTTTCGATCGCGACCCTGAGGCGGAATATGTACGCATACGTCTGAGCAGCAGGGTCGAGCCCGTGGTTTTCCAGCTGCCGGGGGAAAATCCCCGGGTCGTCTGTGATTTGCCGGCGGTGTCCTATCCGCCGGCGATGAAAAGGGTCCTGCCTGCCGGCGGCGATCTCCTCAGGCGAATCCGTGTCGGCGTGCACCATAAGCCGGAGCCCAAGACGCGCATAGTCATCGATCTGATGGGCGAGGGCGAGTATGACGTTGTCCATGAATTTGTCGACGGCAGCTCGGTGTTGAGTATACGCATAGCTCCGAAAACCACCAAGATGAAATCCGATGTGGTGCCGCCAGATACCGGCGGCTCCAAAGAGGAATTCACGACTCTGGATACTGATACCGCTCCGTCCCAGTCGCCTCTATCCGTAGAAGAAGATGCCGAGTCAGTCGTGCCGGCAACTCCTGAGCCGGAAGAACCGGCAGCGGCAGCCCGTCTGGAAAAGACGGAAAATGAGCCGGAAAGCGGGCCGGCGGAGCTGCCGCAGCGGCAAAGCACTCTCGAACTCGGAGGCGATGGGCAAGATGACGGCAGCGTCGGTGAAGACGAATTGCCGGTGCTGCTTGACATTACCTATGAGACCAGCACCAATGACAAGGAGATGGTGCTTTTTCGCCTCAGCGGTTTTCACCCGCCCGTCGTTTTTTCGACCGAGGGTGATAACCTTCTCGTGGTCTGCGATTTTCTCGACGCCATGCTGGGCTACGGCATCGATCCCGTACTGCGGACAGACGGCAAATATATCCAGGAAGTCCGGACCGACAAACTCAGCGATCCCGACAAGGTCCGGGTAGTCCTCGACCTGGTCGAGGGCTACAACTACGATGTAAAGCAGGTATTCTTCAAGGACGACAACCTCTTCGTGGTCGTCATAACCCGCATATTTCATGAAAAATAGATGAAATGTTACATACAACGTTAAATATCAAATCGTTAAAGGATATTTCAGGGTGATTGTAGCTGGAGGGGGCCATCTCAACTCGTGAAATGTCCGGGCTGAGCAGTCTCGGCAAACAGCAATAATCTCTGTCTCTGATGTGGGCGCCGGTCGCCTGAGGGACGTCATGGATAATACTGGCGGAGATAGTTCGGCGGCATCTTCAGGTAAAAGGTTTTTTTGGAAAAGGAGATGTCGGTGATGATCTCTTTCAGGGCAATGGAGATGGTGGTTCCGTACTCCCGCGTCTGAATTTCGATGGCGGTGGGCTGCAGGCATCCGCCGGTTTCGGTCCAGTCGCTGTAGAGTATTCTCGCTGTTTCCCTGTTGTTTTTGTCGTAGACCGCTCGTTCCAGCAGAAGAGTTCTTTCTGTGTCGATCAGAAGATATTCTTTGGAGAAGTGTCGGCTCTGGTGCATGTCCACCTCCAGCCAGATTCCGCGCAAGGCCTCATCTTGAAACAGGGCCGCGGGCTTTTCGGCAGCCGAGCCCAGCCTGCCCGTCAACCAGTTGCCCCATTGTTCGTGCATGACCATGCTCGGCAGGGAATGTCTACTGACAAATCTGCCCACCCTGCCGTGCATGTAGACTCCCTTAACGGCGTTGATTGCCTGGAAACGCTCGCCGTCGGTGGTCAGGGCGAAGAGCGGCTGGCCCAGTGGGTTGACCGCAACCAGTTTAAAAGAGGATGGCAAAAAGACCTGGAGATAGCCGTTCAAGCCGCCGGTGTCGATGGCGGAGTCCCAGGTGGTGGTGATCTCCGCATCGATGCAGCACGGGCAGAGAGACTGTTTTTCCAGCAGTCGAGAAACCAGCTGCCGCAACTGCTCCTCCTGTTTGTCGACGATCGGCTCCTGCCAGGGTTTCTGGGCGCAGCCGCCGATGATGAGCAGCGAAAAGAGCTGTATCATCAGGATGATATACCGTCTACGGCTGTTAAATGGCATCGATTTTCTCCCGGATTCTCTTTTTGTGTTCGTCGCCGTCGTCGAGGTCCAGCGACTTCCTGTAATAGTCAAGAGCCTGTTCGTCATTGTCCAGAGCCCGGTGGACATCGCCAAGATGTTCTATGATATAGGAATCATCCGGCTCCAGGGCCGCGGCTTTTTCAAGAGCTTCCCGCGCTTTTTCCAACTCTCCGAGGCGATAGTAAACCCAGCCGAGACTGTCGAGGATATAGCCGCTGTTGGGTTTGAGTTCCAGGGCCTTGCGGATGTATTCATAGGCCTTTTCCAGTTTGATATTGCGGTCCGCCCAGCTGTAGCCGATAAAATTGAGGGCGTCGGCGTGGTTGAGATTGAGCGAGAGGATTTTTTCCATGAGCTCCATGGCCAGGGCATGATTGCCCATTTTCTCTTGGAGTATGGCGTATTCATAGAGAAGCGCTTCATTTTCCGCATATATGCCGAGACCTTTCTCCAGAACTTCCGAGGCCTTTTTCGGCTTGTCGTTTTCTCTATGGATCGCCGCCAGCCAGGAAAAAAACTCCGGCTGCCTGGATTCATCGGAGGCGAGAGCCCTTTCGAGCACTTCCACGGACTGCTCTGTCTCGCCGGACTCCTCCAGCATGCGCACACGCAGCATCATTGCGTCCCGGTATTCGGGCGCTGAAGGCGGTATTTGCTCCAGCCGTTCGGCGGCGTTTTCATACTGCGATTCTTCGTAGTAAACAATACCGAGAAGATAATTGGCATGGGCCAGCGAGGTTTTTTCCAGCAACGAGGTGAGGATAGCTTTGGCCCGTTCGTGTTCACCGAGGTTGATGAGTATCTGCGACCTGACCAGATCGATTCTTTCGGGGTTATTGCTGAAAGCCCGTATTCTGTTGAGCTCCTGCAGCGCCGATTCACCTTCTTCGAGAAACAGATAGGTCTGGACCATTCCCAGGGCGGCCCGTTCGTCTTTTTTATCTCTGTCGAGTGCCTGCTGGTATATTTTCTGGGCCTTGTGAAAATCCTTGCGCAGAGTATGAAAATCAGCGATTTCGTAGGAAAGTTCCTTGGACCAGTTAAGCTCCAAGGCCCTTTGATAGTACTGCTCGGCTTGGGCCAGCTCTCCCGATTGTAAATACATGCGCGCCAGGTAGAGCAGGGCGAAATAGGACTGCTCGTTTCGCTTGAGAATATTCATGAATATTCTCTCGGCGATTTCAAATTCGCCCTTTTTGCTGTAGAGCAGTCCCAGCCGGAGCCGTATGGTAGTGTTATCCGGCTCTATGTTCAGTGCCTGACGGTAAAGCTCGATGGCTTCGTCCTCCTGGCCCTGCTGAATCTTCAAACGGGCCAGCATGAATCTCTGCAGCGTCTTGCCGGGACGGTCGTGGATGTAGTTTTCAAGCCAGGCGGCGGCCTCATCGATCCTCCCCAGCTGGATGAGAAGAACAGGTATTTTCTCGGCGATATACTCGGCCTCGGGATCGCAAATGGCGGCCTTTTCGTAGGCTTCCAGAGCTTCTTTGTAGCGCCCGTCGTATTCGGCATTGCTGCCCCAGAGGAAGTAGAAATAAGCGCAGGATAAGTCCAGTGAGTCGGTTTCCGAGACGGCGGCGCCGTTGTCGGCGGTCGTCGGTGACCGGGTATTTCCGGCACAGCCGGCGCTCAGCAGAGCAAGGGAGATGGCCAGATATGAGCAGAGGAGAATTCCTGTATGTTTCATCTTTTCGGTGTGTTCGCTGAAAGATACCGGTCGACGTGCTTTTGCACCATGCGCTGAACGGTGTCGATGGAATGATCCGCATCTATATATTCAATATACGAAAAGCTGAGCGAATTGAAAATTTTTTCCACCTTTCTCAGATAATCCCTCTGCTCGAAGTCGTTGGGCACTTCGCCGCGGCACTCCATGATTCTGGCGATCGAGGACTCGGGAGGCAGTTGAAAGACCAATGCCAGATCGGGTCTGGGGGCAAACGCATTTTTTGCGGCAATGTCGTCAATATCCATGCCGGCTGCGCCCTGATAGGCTATGGTCGAAAGGTAG
>JBEPWT010000121.1:0-9102 GCA_041642275.1 Desulfopila sp.
CATTCTCCTCTATCTGAACTTTCGCAGCTTCATGGAGGTGGTCATCATCATGGGCACCCTGCCGTTGTCGCTGGTGGGCTCTATCTGGCTGATGTACATCCTCGGATACAATTTCTCGGTGGCCGTCTGGGTGGGTTTCATCGCCCTGGCAGGCGTGGCCGTGGAAATCGGGGTCATCATGCTGGTGTATCTCAACCAGGCCCATTCGGCCATGGTCTCCGAGTCGTCGCAAAGCGGCGGCGCGCCCAGTGTCGAAAACCTGAGAAAAGCGGTTCTCCACGGCGCCGGAATGCGCCTGCGGCCGGTGGCCATGACCGCGGCGACGATCATCTTCGGTCTTCTGCCCATTCTTTTCGGCAAGGGCACAGGCTCGGAGGTCATGGGCCGCATAGCCGCCCCCATGGTCGGCGGCATGGTCAGCTCGCTGCTGCTGACGCTGCTGGTGGTGCCGGCCGTGTTTTTCCTGTGGCGCAGATGGTCGCTGCCCGGACATCGGCGGCACGCTGCGGCACAGCAGGGGGCAGAGTCCTGATACGCCTGGGGCAAGCGATGCTGAGCCGGCCTGGCTGAATTATTTGCACAGCACTTCCTTGACTTTGCGTGCCAGGCTGTAGTTGTTGAAGGGTTTCTGGATAAATTCGACATCTTCGTCCAATACACCGCGATGGGCGACGACATTTTCGGTGTAGCCGGACATGAACAGCACCTTCACCTGCGGATGGGTGGTGGTGAGCTTCTCGTAGAGCTCGCGGCCGTTGATGCCCGGCATGACCACATCGGTGAGCAGCAGGTGGATCGGTCCCCGGTGGCGGTCGGCAGCGTTTAGGGCGGCGCGGCCGTTTTCGGCCTCGAGTACGGTATATCCGCGCCTGGCCAGTACGCTGCAGGCCAGCTGTCGGACCTGCAGGTCGTCTTCGGCGATGAGAATTGTTTCGCTGCCCTCGAGATCAAGTGTCTCCGGCGCCGCGGCCCTGGCAACCATGGTTTCCGTCGATACCGGCAAATATATCTTGAAGGTGGTGCCTCTGTCCACCTCGCTGTAGACCAAGATATTGCCGCCGTGCTGTTTGACGATACCGTAGACCGTCGCCAGGCCGAGGCCGGTGCCCTGCTCGCCTTTGGTGGAGAAAAACGGTTCGAAGATGTTTTTGGTCGTATCTTCGTCCATGCCGCAGCCGGTATCGCTGACAGCGAGCATGACATAGGTTCCCGGGAGGACCCCCTGACGATTGGACTCTGCGGCCTGGTCCAGCTCGATTTTGGCCGTCTCGATGGTGAGACTGCCGCCCTTGGCCATGGCGTCGGCGGCATTGACCGCCAGGTTCATCAGCGCCTGTTCGATTTGTCCGGCGTCGCCGTTGACCAGGAGTTGATCGTCATCGAGGCAGGTTCGTATATCGATGTCTTCCGGTATGGTCCGCCGGAGCAGGGTGCCGAAGGATTCGATGATTTCGTTTATGTCGACGGTTTTGAACTCCATCACCTGCTTTCTGGAAAAGGCCAGCAGCTGCCGCACCAGATCGCGGGCCCGTCCTCCTGCTCTGCTTATTTCCCGGGCAGCCTTATGTACCTCTTCGCCTTTGACCGCACCATCCCGGAGAATATCGCTGTAGCCAAGAATGGGAGTGAGAAGATTGTTGAGATCGTGGGCGACACCGCCGGCGAGGCGGCCTATGGATTCGAGTTTATGGGCCTGCTCCAGTTGATTCTGCATCCTTCTAGTTTCCGTTACATCCTGGACGGTGCTGATCATCAGTCCCTGTTCGTAGAGAGGGATGTTCTTCGCCTCTATGATCTTGTTTTGACCGGTGCAGGTGGTAATCTGCAAATCCGTCCATTGCATCCTCTGAGGATCACCGGAGCGGATATCCTCAACAACACGCTGTTTGATCGACCGGCGGGAGTGCTCGTTGGGGTAGACCTTGTTGAAGAAATCCTCCATGTCCTGTAATTCCTCCTTCGGCCAGCCATATATTTCCTCGAACTTGGTGTTCATGTAGGTGGCTGTTCCTTCGTCGATATAGTTGACGGCGAGACCGATGGGCAGATTGTCCAGGACCGTGCTGATGAACTGGTTGCGCTGCCGCAGTTTTTGTTCAGAACGTTTGCGATAGCTGATGTCGCGAACGCTTGCAATTACCCCGCCGATGGTGGGGTCTTCGAGGAAATTGCGGGCTACGGCCTCACAGTCGACCCAGTTGCCGTTTTTGTGGAGATGTCGATACTGGATCGTGGCCGTCTGTATTTCACCGCTGAGCAGACTTTTCCAGGAATTCATCAGGGGCGGGAGGTCCTCCGGGTGGACGACGTCGCCGATGTTCTTGCCCTCTAGTTCGGCCCGCTTGAAACCGAACATCAGTTCGGCGCCATGGCTGACGTACTTCTGATGGCCCTCCTCGTTGATGATGAGCAGGCAGTCGGAGGAGTTTTCCACCAGAAATTGAAACCGTTCCTCGGTCGCGTGCAGTCTGGCAATGTACTTTTCCGTTTTGCTCCTCTGACGGGCTATGAGGAGGAAGAGCAGGATCGATGTGGCTCCAATGAAGAGCATGCCCTTGAAGATGGACAGCTGGACGACAACACTGGTTTCGGCGAAGGCGTGATGAAAGATCTGGTCGGAAAGAACTATCCAGAGCGAGCCGAATACGGCATAAATGATGACGATTTTCCAAACCTCGCGAGAGTGAAACATAATGATGGCTCTCTGTTTTGCGTTATATTCATTCCTGATGGACTTTTTCCAGAGCCCATCCCGGCGACTACGATGACTTTTTACGAGATTATCATTCCTGATTACCCTACTGTTCAGGAACATATTTTGCGATCGGGTAAGCTGGGTTTCGGGGCACCAGGTATTCATTTGTATGAACCAAAGTAACCAAAGCCGGGCTTTGCCGATGCGGCGGGTAATCTGCCTGTGATCTGCAGAGGAGCATGGCCATCGACGGCGGCTGCGAGATCAGAGGAGAAAAACTGACCGGGCCGGAAAGCAGCCGGGGCTGGCATCTTTACAGAGCAGGCATTATGCCTTTATCACTGGAGGGTACAGTGCGCCAGCGGCGATCTGAACTGGCTTGACAAGTATGCGGACCTGCCTGGGATGTGGATGCCTATTTTGACAATGATAATTATACGCCTAAAAAGAGACCATGGTCAACGACTCTTTTTGCGGCTGTGCAACGGTGTACCCGGGCCGGGAAATGGCAGGGGGCAAACTGGAAGGGGGTCAGGCGCTGCGAACCGAGGGCTGCGGGTATGTGCTCTCGATTTCTTCCTGCAATTGCCTGATTTTCGACTCCCATTCCGGATGATCCTGCAGATATTCGTGCAGCCTGTACTCCCGCTCCTCGCTGTACCAGTCTTCTGTTTCTGGTCTGCAGTGGCTGTAACCGGCGTGTATGCGATAGATTCTGTCCGTCGGATTATAGCGGAGAAAAACCCAGACCTGATTTCCCGTACCCTTGTTTCGTGTATACACGGTGCGTGTGACCATCTTGTGTGTTCTCCTGACGATTACATTCCGCAGCCTCCCAGGGGCTGCGTCGGACTGTATGACAAACGATGAAACCATGATAAACAGCTTGTATGTGACAGGGAAGCGGAAAAAATATCCCGGCAATGCTCTGTCGGGAGTATATCAGTAATACCGGCGCCCCTGGATTCATAAAAAATATCGAAATACAAGTATAGTAAAATTGATAAAAACGGCGCCGGTGAGAGGGATAAAGTGAAGAATCCACTGGTTAAGGAGTGAGAACAGATGTAAGGTGGAATCGGTATACAAGACTAACATCAATATATGAGGCGGTATACGATTGTGAGCAGCAGATATACCCTGTACGCCGCAGCTGCGCTTGTGCTGCTGATGTTTTCCGGCTGTGGTAAGCCTGGAGTGCAGGAGCGGGAGCAGGCGCCGGCGCAGGTTCAGCAGGAGACGGTGAGGAAGCATCAGCCCAAACGGCAGAAGGAGGTTGCCCGGGAAATCACCCGAAAGGACTCGACCAAGCGCATCGGCCGGGACAAAAATCGGGTGGACCCTGATGCTGATCCACGGCCGCCGGAGTTTGAGGCCCGGAGTCAGAAGCGGGTATTTGAGTTTGTTGAAATAGCTGGCAGGCACTATGAAGTGCCCAGACCGTGGCGGGGCAAGAAGATAACCGATCCGCAGCCGCCTCTGTCGGTAATGGAGCAGATTCCACGCGAATTCAGCTATAATGGCTCACGGCTGTATGTGCATCGCCAGGCCCGTCAGGCCTTTGTGCGCATGGCCGAAGAGGCAAAGGAAGACGGCATCCGTTTAGTTGCCCATTCCGGTTTTCGCAGCAGCGCCTATCAGCGGAAAATTTTCACCAGCCTCATGGCTCAAGGCCGAAGCTGGGACGATCTTGTCCGCTATGTTGCCCCGCCGGGCTATTCCAGTCACATGCTCGGTTTTTCCATCGACCTCTACCCGAGCAACTGGCGCTTTGCCTCCACCGAAGCCTATCGCTGGCTCCGCAGGCATGGCAGCGAGTTCGGCTTCTACGAGACCTATCCCGAGTCCGGCCGCGGCGGCTATCCCTGGGAGGCCTGGCACTGGCAGTTCATACCCGAGAGGGAAAAGGACGAGGCGGCCGAAGGCGAGCAGACGGCCGCCGATGGTAGGCCGATTGGGAAAAAGCGGTGAGCAGGAAAGGGAAGGCTGCCCTCGATGCTCTGCCGTCTCAGCGTTTGGGGAGGTCCTGGTTCCTGAGAATGTATATGAGCATGATAAAGAGGAGAAAATCTATGATCGAGGCCGCCATGTAGACGGAAAAATCGAGACCGACGAAGAGGATCGGGCTTTCCTGTCGCAGACCGCCGAACTTGAAGTGGGCGAGAAGCAGCAGGAGTTCTGACATAAGGGCCATCAGCAGCAGAGGGGCGGAAGAAAGAGCGTTGCTCAGGAAAAAGCGGAGTCCGTAGATTATGGATTCGATGATTTTACCGGAGACGTAATATGCCGGCACGACATAGATGAGGAGCAGGCTGAACACCAGTATCGTCAGCATGACGGTGGCGGTGCCGGCCGTTGCCTGGGTTGAGGATATCAGCAGGGTAGTGGTCAGAATGATGGGAATGTACATGCAGAAGAGCAGCAGCAGATACCCTGGAACATAGGTTCTGAAGATAGTGACGAGCGGATTGTTCTTCTCTTCGATTATTTCGTAGTAAATGCCATAAATCAACGGGCTTATGAAAATGGCGGAAACGATGGTGAGAGTGCCGACGATGCCGGCGAGGCCGCCTTCGGGGAAATAGACCGAGAGGCTGTTGAGCAGACCGACGGCGGCGACGAAGAGAAGGATCAGGGGATTGGTGCGGACGATATAGAGGGCGTAGAGAAAATAGGTTTTGAGATCGAAGGATTGCATGGGTATTTTAGGGTACAACAGGTGAAGCCCGTCCGAAAGCATATCGGACCGGCGTGCGGTGGTTGCTTTTTGTTTACATATATGACGTTACGCTGCTGAGCAGAGACAATAGCCTATTTGCGAAGGCTTTGTCACTACCCAAAAATGAAAAGAGGTTATGTAATCATTCCTGCCTCAGCTGCTAAAGGCTGCTGCTTTGGCCGCAGCGCCGTCGGCGCTGCCGAATTTCACAGCTCTCCTCGACTGGCAGACCATCGCAACTCGTGAAATATATAGACTAACCGGTTTTTCCTTTCTTGAAAAAAATCATTGTATTTGTTGTGCGTATCTTGAATAATGCTGTGGAAATATTGAGTTGTAGCGCTTTTAGGCGACAGCGAGGCGGAAACAGGCCGATATATGATGCATCCATACAGCCGTGAAAGGTGTTGGATCTCAATACGGAGGTTTTGAAATGAAGATGACGTGTCCCCATTGCGGGGTGAAGGGTTCTGCACAGAGTTCACTTATGGGCAAAAGGGTGAGATGCCCCAAATGCCGGTCCATATTCGATGTGACCCCGGCCGTGCTGCAGCCTCTTCCCGTGGAAGAGACCGAACTCGAGCAGATCTCCTCTTCTGCCCTGGCCGAAGACGCTGAATCGGCGGAGGATGATGTGGATGACGTTTTCGGCAGGCTTCTCGGGGATCAGCCTGCCGCCCCCGCTGCAGAGGATGGCCGGGAGGGCGTCGACGACGATGAAGAAGACGGCCCTGTTGCCGCTCTCTCCTCAACGCCGGAGGAGGAGCCGCTGCCGGAACAGCCACGGGAGACGGAGGCCGACGACGAGACCCTCACCGTCATCGAGGATCCCGTCGCGGGGGCGGAACCCCTGGAAGCACCGGCTGGCGAAGAGGAGAGACTGCTTCTTGACGAGGATGAGGAGCTGGTGGAGGCAGCCCCGGCGAACAAGACAACGGAATATGCGCAGGAACCCGCCGGCGAGGATGATGAGCGCGGTATTCTCGATTTTGCCGATGAGCTCAAGGAAAGTGAGGACGATGTCTCTCTCGAAATTGACGGGAAGAGCGAAGATGAGCAGGCAGCGCTGTCAGATGCAGACCGCGATGCTGCTGAGACGGGGGCTGCTGAAGATGAGGAGGTCGTCGAAGTCGAGCTCGAGGAAGGTGAGGAAGCCGTCATCGTCCAGAAATGTTTTGCCTGCAGTGAATACGTTGACCCGGAGAACAAGTATGAACACGACGGCAACGTATACTGCTCGAAATGCGTGCCCACCGAACTGAGAAGAGCCATGGACGACGAGGAGATCGCCGTCGCGGCTCAATCGGCTGCAGCTTCGGCGGCTGCAGCGGCCGAGGTAGAGGCCGAACCGGGCAGGTTTACCATAAGCACCCTGCTCAAGGACGCCTGGCATTACTCCAAGGGGGCCAAAGGGTCCATCTGGGCGGCGCTTATTTTGATGTATCTGATACTGATAGGCATGGGAGTGGCTTCAACCTTCTATCTCGTGCCCATGCTGCCGATCGAGGATCCGCTGCAGATTCTGCTGGTGGAAGGCGGGCTGCAGCTTTTGTACACCTTTCTCTCCTTTGCCTTTACCGCCGGCATCATTTTGATCGCCATCAACAAAATCGGCCAGCTGCCCTATTCCTGGAAGATGGTTTTCAGCGGTTTCAAACGTTTTGGCTCCCTGCTGCTGCTCTTCATCCTGCAGTCTGTGATGTTGATCATAGGCTTCCTGCTGTTTATATTGCCGGGCATCTATCTCAGTGTCGGCTATATTCTCGCAATTCCCCTGCTGTTGGTCAAAAAGCTTTCCCCCTGGCAGGCACTGGAGGTCTCCCGCGAGGCCGTGCACAAGCGATGGTGGACGGTGTTTTTCACCCTTGTGATCATGGGAATCCTGGCGGCGCTGTCATCGATACCCCTTGGTCTGGGGCTCATCTGGACCGTACCGATGTTTTTCATCCTGGTGGGCGTGCTCTATTACCATTTTTTTGGTGCCGACGATGTCTAGCAGGCCGCATCCCCCTGTGCCCCGGCCCATTTGCGATGGGGGGGCGAATGGTGGGCGGCCGCCAGAAAAACATCTTTGAGTGCGCTCATGTTTTGTCGTCGCCGCTGCAGGCACGGGTGAGAGCCGACCGGAGGCAGTGGCCGGTTCTGCCGGCCTTATCGAAAAACCGCCGGCCTGTTCCTGGCCTGCCTGGTCGCTGCAATCGGCTGACCAGTCGCTTGCCGGCTTCTCACTTACAGGGATATGTAACCGATAAAAGTTGGCCGACGTGAAAAACAGCAGGCAGACCCCGACAGCAGGAAAAAAACGCCCTCGGCCTTCCCCTCTCCTGATTCATCTTCTCATGGCGCTGTGCGCCTTTCTGGTCTCAACATCCTTTACGGTGGGCAAGGCAATTACGGCCGCTCTCGATCCGGCGATTCTGACACTGGTGCGCTTTGTCGCCGCCACGCTCCTGCTGCTGCCCTATGTCGCCGTGTTCCACGGTCTCTCTTTCAGCTGGTCGCTGCTGCTGCGCTGCGGCGCCGTCAGTTTGTCGCTGGTGGTTTTCTTCTGGTGCATGTTTCTTTCCCTGCAGTACACCAGTGCCTTGAATACCAGCGTGATCTTTACCCTGGTGCCTTCCATTGCCGGCTTCTATGCCTTGCTCATGCTCGGGGAGAAGCTGACGCGGGCAAAACTGGTGGCACTGCTGTGCGGTATGGCTGGAGCCGTCTGGGTGATTTTCCGGGGCGATTTCAGCCTGCTCGTCGATATGCGATGGAACCAGGGAGATCTCATTTTCCTCGGGGGCTGTTTCGCCATGGGCATGTATACCCCCCTGGTGAGGCTTCTGCATGGCGACGAGCCGATGGTGGTAATGACCCTGTGGATTCTCATCACCGGCTGTATCTGGCTGCTTCCCGTCTCCCTGCCCCATCTGCTGACCCTGGACTGGGCTGCCGTTTCACCGGGGATCTGGCTGGGGGTGGGCTATCTGGCCCTTTTTACGACGGTGATCACCTTTTTCCTCACCCAGTACTCAACGACCTTTATCGGTCCCACCCGGGTTATGGCCTACAGCTATCTCTATCCTGCCCTGGTCATGCTGCTCGATATCGTCCTTGGCAAGGGGCTGCCGGAATTGCGGGTTATCCCCGGCGTCCTTGTGGTCCTGCTGGCGATGGTCGTCATTCAGTACTCGGCGAAAAATCAACGGGAGGACAGGGGATAGCTGGCCTCGAGAAAGTGTTGAGCGCCCTTGGCGGAGAGTTTGCTCGAGTAGAGATGGAAGGAGTCCACCGTGAATTCGTCGAACTCGAGAAAGGCGTTGCCGGCCAGAAAAGTGGTTACCCGGCCGATGGAGGTGGTGTTGAGCCGGGCCAGGGTGATGTGCGGGGAGAATTTTCTGCTGTCCGGCGGCAGGCCGCAGGCGATCAGCACGGTGTCGATTTTCCGTTTCAGCCTCTTGAGCTGATCGGTCGGTTCCAGCCCCGCCCAGATTACCCGCGGCCGGCCCCGCGGAGGAAAGTGGCCGACGCCGCGAATGGCCAGGGGAAAGGCGCAGCATTCAACGGCGGCCAGTTCTTCGCGGATGTCCTTGAAAAGCCCGCCATCGACTTCGCCGATAAAGCGCAGGGTTATATGCATCTGCTCGGGGGGAACCGGCTTCGCTCCGGGCAGGCCGCGGCCCATTTCATGGAGAAAAACCTT
>JBEPWT010000122.1:0-9093 GCA_041642275.1 Desulfopila sp.
ATGTAGTCTTCCAGACTTGCGCTTAGTTCCATCGTCTGTCTCCGTCGGCGACACGGACGCTCAGCCCTGATAGTTGACGATTTCCCTGGAAGCCGGGATGGCAACGGCAGAAAACCGTGGAGGTCTTTAGGATAATAAAGGGTTAAGCATCAAAGCGCAACTGCGCCGCGGAAAAATTTTGGCCGGATTTGCTCAGAAGAGAGCTTGCAGATACGCTCACGGTCTAAAAAAATGGCAACAGTGGTTATTTTTGGTGTATTTGAGGAAGTACAGGTATGTTTGTTGACATAAACGGGATGGAATATACACTTACCGCCGAAGACGATACCGGCAAGGAGCCAGGAAGAATGACGGAGCATAGATTCATCACCACCAGAGAAGTTGCCGAATTGCTCAAGGTTAATGAGAAGATGGTCTATACCCTGATCCAGGAGAAGGGACTGCCGGCGACCAAAATAACCGGAAAATGGATGTTTCCCAGGAAGCTTGTGGAAGAGTGGCTGGAGGTCAACATAATCAACGCTCCGGCTCAGGCGGCGGCCCTGTCCTCGGATTCCGGCCGGCTGCTGCTTGCCGGCAGCGACGACCCCTTTTTTCAGAAGGTACTGTCCTACTACAATTATAAACAGAGTGACGCCACGGCCTTTTTCGCCAATGTCGGCAGTATGGGGGGGCTTAAATGTCTGCGCCGGGGCCTGTGCCATATCGGCGTCTGCCACCTCCTCCAGGATGACAGAGAGGAGTATAATTTTGATTTTGCCAGCCGCGAGCTGGATAACACTCCGGTATTCATCAATTTCAGCAGACGTCAGCAGGGCTTTCTGGTTGCTCCCGGCAACCCCAAGGCCATTGCCTCGGTTGCCGACTTCGCCCGGGCCGATGTCACCATCGTCAACCGGCCTCTGGGGACCGGCACCCGTCTGCTGCTCGACTACGAGATCGCCAGATCCGATATCGGCGCCGGCCAGATCAAGGGCTATGACAAAGAGGCCGCACGCCATATCGACGCCGGCCTGGAAATAGTGGCCGGCCGCGCCGATGCCGCTCCTGCCATCCGTGCCGTGGCCGGCATGCTCGATCTTGATTTTGTGCCGCTGCGGTGGGAACGCTTCGATCTGCTCGTCAGTCGGGAGCGCTTTTTTGAAAAGACCATTCAGAACTTTCTGGGCATCCTTCAGGAGAAGGAATTTGAGCAGATGGCCGGCTCTTTTGTCGGCTACGATACATCCTTGAGCGGAAAGATGATCTTTCCCGATAATTTTAACAGGAGTGAATTATGACTGTGACAAAAGTGATTCTTGCCGGCATGACGGTGCTGCTTTTGGCGGCGGGGCCTGCCCTGGCCGAGGACAGGGTCCTGACCATGTCGACGACCACCAGTACCCAGGCATCGGGACTGCTCGACATACTTCTGCCGGAATTCAGAAAAGATACCGGCATCGAGATCAAGGTTGTCGCCAAGGGCACCGGCGCCGCCATCCGTGACGGCATGGACGGCAATGTCGACGTTATTTTCGTCCATGCCAAGGGCAGGGAAGAAAAGTTCGTCGAAGAGGGATACGGCACCAGACGATATGCGGTGATGCATAATGACTTCATCATTCTCGGCCCGCCTGCAGACCCCGCCGGCATCAAGGGCATGGAAGATGCCTCGGCCGCTCTCGAAAAGATAGCCGCAGGCGATGCCCAGTTCATCTCCCGCGGCGATGACAGCGGCACCCATACCAAGGAGCAGTTCCTGTGGAAATCGACTGATTTGAAGCTTATCCAGCAGACTCAGACCATTGTCAAGAAAGGCCAGGAGGTGGTGGTAACCTCCATCACCCCGGCGGACTCCGATGACTGGTATATCTCCATCGGTCAGGGCATGGGCAAGACCATCACCTATACCGACGAAAAAGAGGCCTACACCCTCGCCGACAGGGGGACATTCATCAAATACAAATACGGCAAAACCCCGGCCGTCGACCTGGAGGTGCTGAGTGAAGGCGACGAAGCGCTTTCCAACCCCTACGGCGTTATTCCGGTGAACCCAAAGAAGTATCCGCATGTAAGGTATGACATGGCCAGGGATTTTGCCGAATGGATCACTTCGAAAAGAGGGCAGAAGCTCATCAACGACTACCGGCTTGAAGGCAAGCAGCTGTTCTATGCTGATGCCATTGATGTTGATCAACTTTAATATGCTGTAACTCCGCAGTAACTCTCTTGGCCGGCAGAGCTGTTCCGTTTCTGCCGGCCGGATTTTTTTTATCTTGTGTGATTGCTCATGGAGCTTTTGTTAGACAGTCTGTATTCGGCTTTTCTCCTCTTCATCAGTTTCGATCCCGAGCTGTTTGAAATCGTCGGCGTTTCGCTCACCGTCAGCAGCCTCTCCACCCTTGTTGCCTCGCTGATCGGTCTGCCCTGCGGTTTTTTCATCGCCTTTACAACCTTTCCCGGCAAGCGCTTTGTCATCACCGTCCTCAACACCCTGCTGGCCCTGCCGACGGTGGTCATCGGCCTTGTGGTATACTCCTTCATATCGCGGCGGGGGATTTTCGGGCCGCTGGAGTTGCTCTATACCCAGAAGGCCATCATTATCGGCCAGGTCATTCTCATCGTACCGGTGATCGCCACCCTGACCATCGCCGCCATAAGCCGCATCGACAAGCGTTACCGGAGTACCGCTTTGACGCTTGGGGCAAATGAGCTGCAGATGGCCCTGGTCATTTTTCGGGAGGCCAAGTATGGTGTCATCGCCGCTCTGATCGCCGCCTTCGGCAGGGCTATCGCCGAGGTCGGCATTGCCATGATGCTGGGCGGCAATGCCAAGGGCTTCACCCGGACCATGACCACGGCCATGGCCCTGGAATACGACAAGGGCGAATTCGTCCTGGCCGTGGCTCTGGGATGCATTCTCCTGGCCTTTGCCTTTTTCATCAACATGCTCTTTCACTTCTTCCAGGGCAGGACCGACATAGATGCTGTATAACATCCGCAATCTCAAACGGGTGCACGGCGACAGCACCATACTCGACATCGACGCCCTCGATCTTGACTCCGGCAGGATCTGCACGCTGATAGGCCCCAACGGCGCCGGCAAGACGACCCTGCTCAACATCCTCGCCTTCCTCGATATGCCGACATCGGGGGAAATATGCTTCATGGACGAGCCGGTGCGCTTCAACGGCACCAGGCTCCATCAGCTGCGCCAGAAGGTCACGCTGGTGGCCCAGTACCCCATACTCTTTACCGGCTCGGTGCGCAGGAATATCGAATATGGCCTGAAGCTGCGGCGCCTCGCCGTCCCTGAGAGACGGGAGATGGTTGAACGGGTACTGGATATGGTGGGGATGAGCCGCTTTATCGAGGCCGACGCCCATAAACTCTCCGGCGGCGAAACCAAACGGGTGGCCCTGGCCCGGGCCTTGGCCATAGAGCCGCAGGTTCTGCTCTGCGATGAGCCGACCGCCAACGTCGACACCGAGAACCAGGAGATAATCCTGGAGATCCTCAAGCGCTGCAATCGGGAGCAGAATGTCTCCCTGATCTTTGCAACCCACTATCTTTCCCAATCGACCAGACTTGCAGACACTACCATCATCCTCCAGAACGGCAGGCTGACTTTGAACACGAGGGAGAATGTCTTCCAGGCCACCCTGATGGAAAAATACGGCGAACGGCGTATCTATCGGCTCGGTTCCCGTCTGACACTGGAGGTGGAGGCGCAGCGGTCTGCACGGTGTGGTCAAAGATGCACGGTGACCATCGCCCCCGAAAAGATTAGCCTCCATCGGGCAGAAACGGTGGATGAGAAGGCGGCAAATTGCTGGTTCGGCACCATCAAAAGACTGGAAAAGCTCAATGTCGATGTCAAGATGACCGTCGATTGCGGCATTGAGGTCCAGGTCCTGCAGCCGCTGTCGGAATACCAAGGTAAACCGCTGTTTCTCGGCGAGAAGGTGGCGCTGACGATTGCCGTCGACGACGTCGTGTTGAGCTAATCCTTCCTGTCTGACGGCGTCGACCCGCCAGGACAACTAATAGTTGACAATGACAATCATTCCTATTAAAATTGTCGTTGTTGGACGATGGAAATATTTTTTTATACTCTACAACCATAACAGAGGAGACGGTTATGCAGAAATGGGAATGCCCCTGCGGCTATATCTATGATCCGGAAGAGGGAGACCACGAGAATGGCGTCGATCCCGGAACCCCCTGGGAAAAGGTGCCCGAGAGCTGGGTTTGCCCTAAATGCGGGGCGGCCAAAGAGGAGTTCTGGAAGGCCGATTAAGACGGCTGGTATCAGAAACAGAAGATCAATGCAGCGGTAAAGGCGCCTGAGACTCTCAGGCGCCTTTGCCGTTTTCAAGGCGGAAGTATATCGCAGGGCCGCCGCCGCTCTGCATTATTGCTGCACCGGTCTGGCAGGAGAGTGTCTGCAGGTGCCGCCATGCATCGAAGATCGGTGTTTTGCACGGCCGTTTTTTTTTACGCGACCGCTGCTGGACATGGTGGTAGAAAAGACAGTGATCAGGAGATGAGATGTATTTGGCGAGATTGCCTCGAGGCGACGGATTGTTCTATGTGATTCGAGCATCTTTTTTCGATGAAGCCGAGGCTGTCTACGGTTTTCGGGACATTTTCGAACTCGGCTCCGATCCGGCCCGATATATTCACCGCTTTGCCGAGAACGCCATCTACTTCGATGAAGCTCTGGAAGATGCCGTCGCCCGTGAGCATGGCGGGGAGCCGACGGCGGTTCTCGAAGAACTGCTCTGGGACTTCCTGCCGGCGGAAGAACGGCGGATTATCGGCAGCTTCCGTCGTAAACCCGCACCCAGGCTGTCACAACTCAGCCCCATGGAGCAGGAGGAAGTTGCGGAAACCGTTCACATTTTCGATCGCCGCAGGCTCTACTACATCCGCTATGGAGCCGTCGACCAGAGCAGGATCTATCGCCTCAACGACAAATTGTACCGTCCTCTGCTGCAGAAGAGCAGGGATGAGAAAGAGTACTATTTCCAGGTATTGGAGAGGTCGCTGCGCGCCGGCGAGATGAAAAAGTATATCTTCGTCATTTTCAACCTGCAGCAGAACTTCGACGAAATCTACCGGGCCTTCATGCCGGAGGCGCTGAACCAGCGGAGAATGGATGAGGTCTTCGTCGATGAACTCTGCAGGCTCAATGGTGATGCCGGCTTCTGGCAAAGTTCTGCAACCGATGACAGCCTCCATCCCCATTTGCGGCATTATCTTCTCTCGTATTTCGATTCCGGTTTCGAGAGCCGCTCCTTCGACTATGAGTTTTACCGGGAGTTCCGGGCCGGACACCGGAAGTTCAGCTGGCCGGAGAAGAAGGTCAAGGTGAGCGAGGAGGAGGTCAGTGTTCTTTTCGGCCGGACAATGACGGATCTGAAAAAGATGAGCAGGGACGAACTCGGCAGGCTTTTCAGGAAAAAGGCCAAGGATCATCATCCCGACGGCGGCGGCGAAGCAGCCGACTTCATTAAACTGCGCCAGGTTTATGAAAATTTGAAGGGCAGGGCCTTATAGGGAAATCCCGGGCGATGGCCTCCGCTGCTGCACAGGCTCAGAGGAATTCAACGCCTGTTGGCGATTGCCGCCGGTGGAGAATAAGGAGAGGGCTTTTGGGCAATTTTTTCCAGGAGCATCTTGAATCATTTGCGGCAAATGGGTATGCTTGCCCGCCTGGAAGGGTGTGCGGGGCCGAAGCCTGCCCATCTGCCGATGAATCCAATGCAGTTTGCCAATGAGGAGATAATGGGGCGCCTGATTGAAATATACGACACGACTCTGCGGGACGGTACCCAGTCGGAAAACTTCAACCTTTCCGTCGACGACAAGGTACGGATAACCCTGGCACTCGACGAACTGGGCATCGATTTCATCGAAGGCGGCTGGCCGGGCTCCAACCCGATTTCCGTTGAATATTTCGACAGGATGCGCAATGTTCCTCTGCAGCATGCCCGGCTGGCCGCTTTCGGTTCCACCAGACATTTCCAGAAAACAGCCGAAAAGGACGCCAATGTGCAGGCCCTGCTCGATGCCGGGACTCCGGTGGTGACCATCTTCGGCAAAAGCTGGGACATCCATGTGCATGATGCCCTGAAGATAGGTCTTGAGGATAACCTGCACATCATCGAGGATACCCTGTCGTATCTGCGGCCGAGGGTCGAGCACCTCTTCTACGATGCCGAACATTTTTTCGACGGTTTCAAGAACAACCGCGAATATGCGCTGGCGACGCTGGCCAAAGCCGTCGCCGGCGGCGCCGAAACCATTGTCCTCTGCGACACCAATGGTGGAACTCTGCCCAATGAGCTGCAGCCGATAATCGAGCAGGTACGGCATTATCTGCAATCTCAGGGCGCCGGGGTGAAACTGGGCATCCACTCCCATAACGATTCGGAAACGGCGGTGGGCAATGCCCTGCTCGCCGTCTCCCTGGGCGTCGATCATGTCCAGGGCACCATCAACGGTTATGGAGAGCGTTGCGGCAACGCCAACCTCACCTCCATAATTCCGGCTCTGGTCTTCAAGCTGGGACTGGAATGCGAGGTGCGCAAAAATATCGACCGCCTCTACGGTATCTCCCGTCTGGTCGACGAACTTGCCAATCTCCAGCCCAACAGGTTCCAGCCCTATGTCGGTGAATCCGCCTTCGCCCACAAGGGCGGCATTCATGTCAGCGCCGTCGAGAGAAATCCTCTCACCTATGAGCACATCGAGCCCGGCAAGGTAGGCAATATCAGGCGAATACTCATCTCCGATCAATCGGGCCGCGCCAACATTCTCCACAAGGCGGAGAAATGGGGATTGAAAATCGACGCCGCCGACCCTGTTCTGGCTTCCATCATCCACGAGCTGAAGGAACTGGAAAACCAGGGGTATCAGTACGAAGGCGCCGAGGCCAGTTTTGAGCTGCTCATGCACAAATACCTGGGAATGAAGCGCAAGTATTTTGAATTCAAGGGATTCAGGGTGATGAACAACAAGTACCGCATGGACAGACTGCCCCTGACCGAGGCCACCATCCGGCTCTCCGTCGGCGGCGACGAGGTCCATACCGCCGCCATGGGCGACGGTCCGGTCAATGCCCTGGACAAGGCTATCCGTAAGGCGTTGACACCGTTCTATCCCTGTCTCGAAGAGATGATACTTTCCGATTACAAGGTCCGTGTTCTCACCGGTGAAAAAGGAACCGAGGCCCGCGTCCGCGTTCTCATTGAGAGCAGGGACCGGCAGTCGAGCTGGGGGACGGTGGGCGTTTCGGTGAACATCATCGAGGCCAGCTGGCAGGCCCTGGTCGACGGCATCAACTACAAGCTCATGAAAGAGTACAAAAACCGCTGATGCCGCAGGGCGCGGCCGTTGTGATGACATCGCCGCGATAATGAACCGCGGGCCTATTGACCTGGGGCCTGGTGGTAACAATAGTACTCATTATTGTAATTGGCCTCCTTTCACAACGGCGCCGCCGGCGGTCGGCAGCAGCCGCGCCCGTTTTCCTGTTCTTTCAGGCCGAAAGAGGGATAAGCGTCTGCAGGAGTCTGGGTCTTTTTCTCGAGCATATGAAAACAGCGCACTCCCTTCGTCCGGCAAAGGTTTCGTTCTCCCGGAAAATAGCCTATTCGCTGCCGGCTGCGGCCCTGGCTGTTGTCGGCATCCCCGTCTATGTCTATATTCCCAAGTTCTATACCGATGTGGTCGGCGTCGAAGTCGCCGTTCTTGGCTATCTGCTTTTCAGCGTCCGTATCTTCGACGCCGTCACCGACCCGCTCATAGGCCACCTCTCGGACAAGACCGCCAGCCGGTTCGGCAGGAGAAGGCCCTATATTGCCTTTGGGTCCGTGGCCGTGGCCCTGTTCATGGTATTGCTGTTCAATCCTCCTCCGGGGACGCCGGGATTTGAAACGCTGTGGTTCGGAGTCTGTCTCTACGCCCTTTTTCTCGCCTGGACCATCGTCACCGTTCCCTATGAGGCGCTGGGACCGGAGATTACCTTCGACTATCATGAACGCACCGCCCTTTTCGGCATGCGCGACGGTTTTCTCATCGTCGGTACCCTCATTGCCGCCAGTGCTCCGGCGCTGGTGCAGTATGCTTTCGGTCTTGCCGAAACCGGCGCCGGCGAAAGGGCCAAATTTTTCTGGATATCGGTTCTTTACACACCGCTGCTTATCGGCAGCTGCTGGTGGTGCGTGTATCGCCTGCGCGAGTCCGCGCCCTCCTCCTCGACGGAGGCCTTCAAGCTGTTTACCGGTCTGCGCCGTGTTCTTCGCAACCGGCCCTTCCTGATCCTGCTTGTCGCCTATACCATAAGCGCCATCGGCAACAATCTTCCCGCCACCCTCATTCTCTATTATGTGGAATATGTTTTGCAATCGGATCTGGCCGACTTTTTCCTGCTGCTCTATTTTGTCACCGGCATCGTCTTTTTACCCGGCTGGATTTCTCTGGCGGCAAGAATAGGCAAGAAATGGGCATGGATAGCCTCGATGGCACTGAATACGGGAGCCTTTGTCGGTGTTTTCTTCCTTGGCGCCGGCGACGTCCTGCTCTACGGTATACTTGTTTTTCTGTCAGGTATCGGTTTTGGCGCCACTCTGGCATTGCCGTCGGCCATTCAGGCCGATGTCATCGATTATGATGAACTGCTCACCGGAAGGCGGCGGGAGGGCAACTATATCGGTCTCTGGTCCATTGCCAAAAAGCTTGCCGCCGCCGTCGGCATAGGAATAGGTCTGACCCTTCTCGGTCAGGCGGGGTATAGGGCCAATACCATCCAGACCGAAGAGGTGCAGCTGGTGTTGCGCAGCCTCTATGCCCTGGTGCCGTCGGTGTGCAATCTGATGGCTCTGCTCATCGCCCTGGCCTATCCCATCAGTGAGAGCGTCCACAGGGAGATCCGCTCAGCCATTGCCCTGCGCCGCAGCGGGGGGACGGCAACCGACCCCCTTGATCATCACCGTCCCCTCACGGAGGAGTAGCCAGGGGAGCACGGCGGCAAGCCGACCTGCCGCGCGCATATCGGCCTGTTGTCAGACAGGCTGTCCTGTGGCGCAGGACCCGTTGTCCGAAGGG
>JBEPWT010000123.1:0-8910 GCA_041642275.1 Desulfopila sp.
CCTCGACCAGTTTCAGCAGTTTGCGCTTGCTCATGACGGTGTAGGACAAATTGAGCCTGGCGAATTCTATCTGACGGGGATGGCAGTCGGTCTGCAGGGTATCGAGGACCCAGTCGTAGAGCGGACGATGATCCTCGAACTCCAGGGTGCAGAGCGAGTGGGTGATTTTTTCGAGGGCGTCGGAGAGACAGTGGGTATAGTCGTACATGGGATAGATGCACCAGCTGTCGCCGGTACGGTGGTGGGGAACCTTCATGATCCGGTAGAGCACGGGATCGCGCATGTTGAGGTTGGGGGAGGCCATGTCGATTTTGGCCCGCAGGACGTGGCTGCCGTCGGCGAACTCGCCATTTTTCATACGCTTGAAGAGATCGATATTCAAGTCGATGCTGCGGTCGCGGTAGGGGCTGTCTTTTCCCGGTTCCCTGAGGGTGCCCCGGTATTCGCGGATCTGTTCGGCTGTGAGTTCGCAGACATAGGCCTTGCCCATCTCTATGAGGCGGACGGCGAAATCGTAGAGCCGGCCAAAATAATCGGAGGCAAAAAACAGTTTGTCCCCCCAGTCGTATCCGAGCCAGGCCACATCCTTTTTAATGGACTCGACATAGAAATCCTCTTCCTTGGTGGGGTTGGTATCATCGAAACGAAGATGGCAGATGCCGTCGTTTTCTCTGGCGATGCCGAAATTGAGACAGATGGACTTGGCATGGCCGATGTGAAGGAAACCGTTGGGTTCCGGAGGAAAGCGGGTAACCGGCTGCTGGTGCTTGCCGCTTTTGAGATCGTCGGCGACTATCTGGCGGATGAAGTCGAGTGGTTTGTCTTTTTTGAGGTCATTGGTATCCATAGTGTGCTCAGTCGACGTAGAATTTTTAGGCATAGAGTGCGGGTACGGCCCGCAGGCGGGCGACGACCCTTTCCCGGCCGAGGGCCATGAGTATGTCGAACATCGAGGGACCGGCAAGCTGTCCCGTCACGGCCGTACGCATGCCGTTGATGATGACGCCCGGCTTTACTCCGGCCTCGCCGGCCGTCTCTCTGGCGAGGCGTTCGGTTTCCAGGGCGTTGAAATCCTCAAGCTCCTCGTAGCGATCACCAAGCAGCGGCAGCCATTTTTTGAGGTCCGGGTGCTTGTCGAGATTTTTCGCCCGCGCTTTTTCACAGACGGCAAAGTCATCGGCAAAGTAGGCCCTTCCCAGGGTGACGAAATCCTTGAGGGTATGGTAGCGCGGCCGGATGAGGTCTATGGTGTCGAGAAACCACTGGCGGCGTTCTCCCTCATATTCCTCCCTCCACAGCCCCTCCTTCTGCAATTCGTTCTTGACGTAGGGCGCCAGCTCCTCAATATCCATGGTGCGCAGATAGTGCTCGTTGATGGCGATGGCCTTGGGGTCGGTGAAGAATTTGGGGTCGTTTTTGCGGTAATTGAAAATTGCATGCGATGTGTTGATGCGCTCCAGTGAGAAGGCGTCGATGAGCTCTTCGAGGGAGAATATCTCCTGGTCGTTGCCCGGGGCCCAGCCGAGGAGGACCAGGAAATTATTGAAGGCCCAGGGCAGAAATCCGTTTTCCTTGTAGAACTGGACGGAGACTATTTCCCCATGGCTTCTTTTGGAAATTTTTGCGCGCTTGGTGTCCATGGTCAGGGGTATATGGGCGAAAACCGGCAGCGGCGCCTCGAGCGCTTCGTAGAGGAGAACCTGCCGGATGGTGTTGGTCATATGGTCCTGTCCCCTGATAACATGACTGATGCGGTCGCGGATATCGTCGACGACGTTGCAGAGGAGATAGAGCGGTTTGCCGTTGGAGCGGACGATGACAAAGTCATCTATTTCATTGTAATCGCATTTTATGGTGCCGAGAACCCTGTCCTCGTAGCTGAGTTTTCCCTGCCGCGGAGGAACCTTGAAACGGATGACGTAGGGCAGGCCGGCTGCCTCCTTGGCACCTGCCTCCGCATCACTCAGGCGGCGGCAGGTGCCGTCGTAGCTGAGACTCTGCCTGGCGGCCAGGGCCGTCGCTCTTTTAGCCTCCAGTTCCTCCTTGGTGCAGAAGCATTTATAGGCCTTGCCCTGCGCCAGAAGAGAGGCTGCGGCGCCTTGGTGGTCGTCGCTGAATTCCGTTTGAAAGTAAGGGCCTTCATCCCAGTCTATGCCAAGCCATTGCAGCCCCTCGATGATGCCGTCGATGGACTCCTTGGTCGAACGTTCGACATCGGTATCTTCGATCCGGAGAATGAGCTTGCCGCCGGTTTTCTTGGCATACAGCCAGTTGTAGAGGGCCGTCCGTGCTCCTCCTATGTGCAGATAGCCGGTGGGGCTGGGGGGAAAACGTAGTCTGGTTTCTGTCATTACTGCTCCTTGAAAGGTGGAGATGATATGTTACTCCTCCCCCGGAGTTTGCCGGAGGATGTGGTATGCTTTTCTCCGGCAGGGTTCCTGGAGGTGATGCACGGCAACATTACCATGAAAATTTCGGTAAATGTAACCAAGATAAACAGTTTTTGCAGGAATGCTGCATTTTTTCCATTTTTGTTGTTCTTGCCAGCCATTAGCGGTATATTCGTTACTCTCAAATTTTTTTCCTGATCTTTCCGCGCTGAGTCTTGCAGGGATATGTTGCCGGAAAAGTCGACTTTTCCGGAGGCGTGTCATCACGTTCTCCCCAGGAGTCTGTTGGATAATAGGCATTTTTTCTCAGATCACGGCATTTTCAGGAAATCAAGCACAGCCATATAGTTGATATTGCGAGCATTGATTTTCTGGAAATAACGCAGGTATGGGGGAAAAGACCATTATCCGACAGACTCCTGGAAAAACCGGTGTATTCCACTCCGGATTTTGCGTTTGACCAGGATATGTGCAGACTGCATCAGTCATGACGGCGCCTGTCGGTACGGCCGACGTGATCACAGATTTTCATTGCCCGCCCCGATGGTGATCGTTCGGGTGGGGACGACCAGTACGAAAGGAGCAGAGATGAAAGTATTGATTAGCGACAACCTGTCGCAGGTGGGGGCGGAGATACTCGAAAAGGCCGGCATCGAGGTGGATGTAAACACCGGCCTGCCGCCCGAGGAGCTGAAAAAGATCATAGGAAAATACGACGGTTTGATAATCCGCAGCGCCACGAAAGTGACGCAGGATCTCCTCGAATCCGCCACCAGCCTGAAGGTGGTGGGGCGGGCTGGCATCGGTCTGGATAATGTCGATATTCCCGCAGCCAGCCAGAAGGGCATCGTCGTCATGAATGCCCCGGACGGCAATGCCGTGACCACGGCCGAACACGCCATAACGATGATGATGTCCCTTTCCCGGAACATCCCCCAGGCAACGGCCTCGATGAAGGCCGGCAAATGGGAGAAAAAGAAATTCATGGGCCGCGAGGTAACCGGCAAGACTCTCGGGGTCATCGGCATCGGCCGCATAGGCGGCATCGCCGCCAACAGGGCCCAGGGACTGAAGATGAAGACCATCGCCTATGACCCGCACATGCCCAGGGAGATGGCCGAAAAAATAGGCGTCGAACTGGTCAGCCTCGATGAATTGGCCGCACGCTCCGACTACATAACCGTCCATGTGCCGATGACCAAGGAAACCAAGGGCCTCGTTTCGACGGATTTTTTCAAAAAGATGAAAAAAGATGCCATGTTCATCGACTGCGCCCGGGGAGGGGTCTGTGACGAGGAAGCGCTCTACAACGCGCTGCGCGGCGATGAGATAGGCGGCGCCGCCCTCGACGTCTTTGCCGTAGAGCCGACGACCAGGGAAAACTGCCCGCTGCTCGAACTCGACAATTTCATCTGTACCCCCCATCTGGGGGCCTCCACCAGTGAGGCCCAGGAGAATGTCGCCATTATCATCGCCGAACAAATGGCCAACTATCTTCTCAGAGGGGCGGTCACCAACGCCGTCAATGTCCCCTCGGTCAGCGATGACGTGCTCACCCAGCTGGGACCTTATGTGACGCTGGGGGAGATGCTCGGCAGCTTTCACATGCAGATAGCCAAGGGCGGGGTCGAAGAGGTCAATGTGGAATACAGCGGCTCCCTGGCCGAGCTCAATACCTCGCCGATAACCATCTCCTTTCTCAAAGGCCTTTTCACGCCCATCCTCAATGATGCCGTCAACTATGTCAATGCCCCCATAATAGCCAGGGACAGGGGCATCAAGGTCATCGAGTCCAAATCCGAACGTTCCGATGACTTCATAAACGTCCTGTCGGCACGGGTGCGCACCAGCGAGGGGGAAAATGTTCTGGTCGGCACTGTTTTCGGCAAGAACGAGCCCCGTCTCGTCCGTCTCAACACCTTCCGTCTCGAAGCCTTGCCTGCCGGTCCCATGCTGCTGGTCTACAATAAGGATGTGCCCGGTGTCATAGGCGCTCTGGGAACGACCATCGGCGCCGGCGGCGTCAACATTTCCCGGATGACGGTCGGCAAAGAAGAGGCCAGCCAGCAGAATATCATTCTGCTGTCGACGGATTCTCTCATCCCCAAAGAACTCTTGACGGACGTCTGCAGTCTGGACAATATAACAGATGCAGTGGCTCTGGATATGGCCATGTACCCGTAGTCGCAAATGGACGCAGATTTTGGCGGCAGCGAACAATGATAAACCTGATTTCCCCTAATGTTCAGCAACATGTTTTGAGACAGGGTGCCATTTTCCCGGGACGCCATAAACCCATCCCTGGGGGCCCCACTGCAGCTGTCCTGGCTGCAGACACCCGTGAAAAGGGCACCCTGACTCTCCATAATTGGTCAAGCTGAGTTTCAGGGGTAATCAGAATGATAAATTGACAATGGGTTTCGAACTCTTATTTTTCACAATGACTGAAAAAGGGAAGCGGTTGCCGGCGCCAGCGGCGACAGCCGCAATGGAGGAGAAACACCTGTTTTACCTGAACCGACAGACGATATGGGCGTGCGAAGGGGTGTAACCTTGCACCGGTGCCGGTAAAACAGGCCAGACAGAAAAGGTGGGACGAAGATGGTAGATGAGAAAAAAGCCGATTGCGTATGTGAAGAAGGAAAGGTGCCGAACAAGGAAGGCAAGTGCGTTATGCCCGAAGTCAACTTTTCAGCCTTCGTCATATCTCTCAATACCTCGGTGCTGTATCATCTCGGCGCCATCAAGGATCCGCAGACGGGAGAAACAACCGTCGATCTCGACCTGGCCAGACACGGCATCGACACCCTCACCGTTATTCAGGAGAAAACCAAGGGCAATCTTGAAAAAGACGAAGAGGAGATGCTCAAGAACATTCTCTATGATTTGAAAATCCGCTTTGTGCAGACCGCCAAGAAATAAGACCACAGGCACTGTCCGGCAGAAAATGCCGGCGGCAGGAGAGAGGCGCTCCAGTGAAGCCTTCTGAACTCCGGCTGCAGGCACCGGCTAAAATCAATCTTGTCCTTCGCGTTCTAGCCCGCCGTACCGACGGCTACCACGAGCTGGAAACCTGGATGCAGAAGGTCGGCCTCTTCGATATCGTCGGTTTGCGGCTGCTACGAAGTCCCGGAATTGAAGTGAACTGCAGTACAGAGGCTCTGCCGTCGGGCGAGGGCAACCTGGTCTGGCGGGCGGCGGCGCTTTTCTTCAAGCACAGCGAAAATGCGCGGGGCTGGGGCGTTGCAATTGATTTAGACAAGAACATCCCCATCGCCGCAGGACTTGGCGGCGGCAGCAGCGATGCCGGCGCCGTTCTGCGGGGGTTGAACGCCTTTTTCGATCATGAGCTGAGCGCGGAGAGGCTGCTGGAGCTGGCTCTGCGACTCGGGGCCGACGTTCCCTTTTTCACCGTGGATGCCAACAGCGTTCTGGCCACCGGCGTCGGCGAAAAAATGGTGCCTGTCAGTCCCCTTTCTCCATGTACATTTCTGCTCGTCAACCCCGGATTCAGTGTCTCTACGGCAGTTGTTTTTGAAAAATTTGCATTGACAGACGCGGCAAAAAATTCTACTATCACAGGTTTGCAAAAGTTACATCCGGAGACTCTGGGAGTATCGAGTCTTGAAAATCATCTGGAAGCGGTAACCCAGGAGATGTTCCCGGTCATTGCCGATATCAAAAACGAACTCAGAGACGCCGGTGCGGATCATGTACTCATGTCCGGCAGCGGACCGACGGTTTTCGGTATCTTTACAGGGCCCCAGCGGCGAAGACAGGATGCCGCGCAACGAGCAGCCGGCCGGATGCGCCGTACACGCGGAGACCATATTTATATAGTCGAGTAGAGGGTTGGGGTGTAGCCAAGTGGCCAAGGCACCGGGTTTTGATCCCGGCATTCGTAGGTTCGAGTCCTACCACCCCAGCCATTTGTTTTTTTGAGTTTGCCCTCCTCCAGGAAAGGAAACAATGCCCAATATCATTAAAGTTTTCTCCGGCAACGCCAACCGGGAAATTGCTGAGCGGATAGTCAAGCATCTCGATGTGCCGCTGGCCAGGGCCGATGTGAAAAAATTCAGCGACGGCGAGATCTTCGTTGAGATACGCGAGAATGTCCGGGGCACCGATGTCTTTATCGTCCAACCCACCTGTACGCCGGTAAACGACAACCTCATGGAGCTTGTCATCATGGTGGACGCCCTGCGGCGGGCATCGGCCAGGCGTATTACCGCCGTCGTACCGTACTACGGCTATGCCAGACAGGACAGGAAAGTTGCTCCGAGGGTGCCCATCTCCGCCAAGGTCGTCGCCGAAATGTTCATGGCCGTGGGGGTGCGCAGGATGCTGAGCATGGATCTGCATGCCGGACAGATACAGGGTTTTTTCAACATACCGGTGGATCATCTTTATGCCGCTCCGGTGCTGCTGCGCTATATCGGCAACCGCTTCGAGGATCCGATCATGATATCGCCGGATGCCGGCGGCGTGGAGAGAACGCGGGCTTTTGCCAAACGGCTCAACTGCGGTCTGGCGATCATCGACAAGAGACGCGACCGGCCCAATGAAAGTGAAGCCGTGCATGTCATAGGCGACGTCAAGGGCAAAACCGCCATACTTCTCGACGATATGGTGGATACCGCCGGTACGCTGTGCAATGGCGCCGAAACACTGCTCAAAAACGGCGCCAAAGAGGTTCACGCCTGCTGCTCGCACCCGGTACTGTCCGGTCCCGCCGTTGAAAGAATCACCAACTCGGTTATCAAGACCCTTGTCGTTACCGATTCTATCCCCTTGCGGGAGGATGCAAAGAATTGTGAAAAGATAAAAGTGCTTTCCGTGTCGGAGTTGCTCGCGGAAGCCATCAGAAGAATACATAATGAGGATTCCGTCAGTTCCCTCTTCGTGTAGAAGGAGTGTTTCGAGCGGATATTCACGCAAAACGCTGTACTGCTGCCGAAAGAGGCAACACTCAGGCGAAGGAGAAAGACAATGTTAAAGGTAGATATGACCGCCTCCATCAGGAAAGAAACTGGTAAAGGCGCGATGCGGCAGTTGCGGATACAGGGGATGACCCCGGCCGTCGTATACGGAGGCGGGGAAGAAGCGCTGCCACTGAAGCTCGAGACACAGCCGTTTTACCAGCAGCTGCTCAACATTTATAGAAAGAACGCTATCATATCTTTGTCTCTGGATGATGGCTCAACCAAGCATGTTCTGGTCCACGATATTCAGACAGACCCCATCAGGGATACGCTGCTGCATGCTGATTTCATCGAAATAGACGTGGACAAACCGCGCGTCTTCGAGGTTCCCATTAGTTATACCGGCGAGGCCCAGGGCTGTGACATGGGCGGCATTCTCAACGTCATTCTCGATACCCTTGCTGTCGAGGCCACACCACTGGATGTGCCGGATGAATTCGTGGTTGACATCTCTGATCTCAATATCGGCGATTCAGTTCAGGTCTCCACCATCGATATCCCTGAAAAGCTCAATCTGGTTACCGATCCGGAGATGGCCTGCGTCAGCGTCATATCCCTGCAGGGCCCCTTGGAAGAAGAAGCCGAGGAAGGCGAGGTCGAGGAAGGCGAGGCCGCCGAGGGCGAGGCTGGAGAAGGCGACGAGCAAGAGGCCGCTGCAGAGTAATACTACCATTGCCCCAGGTCTCTCAGGGGCCGTGCAGTTCGCCTGTGCTGTGTGTTATCGATCCGGTGGCTTTATAGGCCACCGGATCTTTTTTTTGGGGGGAATCGGCGCAGAGTCGTTGTGAAGGAAAGGATTCATGGCAGCGGAAACATATATATTGGCTGGTTTGGGCAATCCCGGAGAGAAGTACGCCGGCAGCCGCCACAACATCGGTTTTGAAGTAATCGACGCTTTCTCCGCCGAGGTGAAGACCGCCGTTGCGGCAAGCAAATGGGATGCCCTGTACGGCAAGGCCGCGGTGGAGGGTGCCACCGTCCATCTTGTCAAGCCGATGACCTATATGAACCTCAGCGGCAAGGCGGTTTCGAGGTTTGTCGATTTTTATAAAATCCCCTTGGACCGGCTGCTGGTGGTCCATGATGATCTCGATATGAAGGTGGGCAGGCTGAAGCTGGTTCGCGGCGGCGGTGCCGGAGGTCATAACGGTATCCGCTCGCTGGTCGCCTCGCTGGGCGGCGGTGATTTCTATCGTCTCAAGATAGGTATCGGCAGACCAGGCAGCGATGGCGTACCATCGGAGATTCCGGTGGACAGATTTGTTCTTACCTCATTTGCCGATGAGGAATATCGGCTAATAGCCGACAGGCTGAGCGCCGTGGTCAGCGGTCTGAAAACCTTTGTCGTCGCTGACCCCCTCCGCGCCATGAACTATCTCAACAGCTTCAAATAGCAGCTTGCGAGGCTTCACGTCCCGCAACCCCGGACCATCCACCGATATGGCAACCCTTCGCTCCGGTTGCCGAAAATCACGCACTTCCGAGACCCTGCCCGCCCGGGTCAGTCAAATACCGCCGGCGAATTTTTGGAAAACAGG
>JBEPWT010000124.1:0-8846 GCA_041642275.1 Desulfopila sp.
CGTTTTGGCCGTACCCATAAAAAGCGGTGACATTATCGTCGGTGTCATGGCCGCGGCCATGACCAGGGATGCCATTTCAGACCTGGTGACCACCTATTCGCTGGGGCAAACCGGCAGCAGCTTCCTCGTCGATCAGACCGGCAAGGCCGTTGCTCACAGGAACAACGCCTTCGTACTCCAGCAGCGTGACATGAGCTCTCATCCCCTGGTCAAAGCCGCCCGGCAGGGCGGGGGCGAGCGTGTCGAGTTCGTGGATGCCAACGGTCGCAGTGCCATAGGGTTTGCCCAAAAAACCGATCTAGACTGGATCCTGGCCATCCAGCAGGAGAAAAGTGAAGCCTTCGAACCCCTGAGGCAGGCACAGATCTTTGCCTATACTCTGTTGGGCATTACGGTTGTGGTCATCCTCATTATCGCCTATTTCGCCAGCAGAGCCATCGTTACCCCCATCCGCAAGCTGACCGATGCCGCCAACCGCATTAGTGTCGGTGATCTCGACGTTGAAATTGACACCAAGTCGAAGGATGAAATCGGCGATCTGGCAGCGGCCATTATGCGCATGCAGGACAGTATCCGTCTGTCCATAGCCAGATTGACGCGAAGAAGAAGGTAGGACCCAGTGAGTGAAGCAGCAATGCACAGCTGGGGATCCGTTGGGATCCCCAGCTCTTTTAGTAGTGCGCGCAAACAATACCGGGACGTCGGTGCCGTGGAGCGAGTATGGTAAGAAAGGTCCTTTTCGTAGATGATGATCAGATAATGCTGCTGGCCGTGGAAAAACGGTTTGCAGCCTATGCTGATTACTTCTCCATGATTATGGCGAACGACGGCTTCGAGGCCGTTCAGAAGCTCAAGGAGACATCGATCAGTCTGATCGTCCTTGATCTCAAAATGCCCCGGATGGACGGCATGAGCCTGCTCTCCTATATCCGTGAAAAATATCCGGACATACCCGTGATCATCGTCTCCGGCTATCGCACCGCCGAAATGTACAAACTAGCCAAGGCGCGCGGTGTCATTGCCTATATCAGCAAACCCTTCCAGGTTGATGATCTTGGCAAGATTATCATGAGTACCCTGCAAAAAGAGGCGGATGGCGGCATTATGCACAACGTCTCGCCCACCGTCTTCCTCCAGCTTATGGAAATGGAGGCCAAAACCTGCACCATACGCATCCTCGATAAAAAGTCGGGCAAGGGAGGTATTCTCTATTTCGAGGACGGTAACCTTCTTGATGCCCGTGTCGGTGAGATACAGGGGCTGGAAGCCGCATACAGGGTCTTTACCTGGGAGGAGGTGACTATCTTCATCCAAAATGAGTGCCCGCCCCGAAAAAACACCATTAACAGCGAGCTGCAGCCTATTATCATGAAAGCTGTTGGCATGAAGGATGAAGAGGAAGATCTCCTGCCTCCCGATGGGATTGACGACAGCGGTCTTGATTTAACCGAGGCAGAGGAAGAGTTGCGCAGCGCCCTTCAGGACGAACTCGGCAGTCTGGACCTGCCAGAGGAATTTTTCGAAATCGAGGACGAGGGAACCTTGGAGTCCCCCGCGGCCTTCGCCACTCCTTTAACCGCTGACTCTCCAGCTGACCTGGAATCTGATATCGAACCTCCTCTTTCCCAGCCGGCAGAGCCGAAAGCCCGGACGGAGGCAGCGAACCAGACTCCCCCAGAGCCTAAGGCTGTGGAATTCAAGCAGGAAAAATCGCAGATCGAAATCATCCGGGAGGTGGTAGAGAAGGAGGTTGGACCCAGATCGGGCCTGGAGGATATCCACAGTGATGAGCGTATGAGCGATGTCGTCGAATTTCTCAACGAGTTGGGAGCGATGTTTGATTTTGGCAAGCTGAAGGCAGGGTATATTGACAACGGTAAGGAATTTGACCGGATCGTCGTTCCCGGACATCCACCGACGGTGCTCACCGTCAACCAAAAGTGTCCTCAAGATAAAATGCTGCAGATTCTGAGCCGTTACTCCTGAGCAGAGGGGTGCAAAAACCCGTCAGGCATAGCTAAATGACGACAAACGGTCAAACGGTCGTACTGTGCCTGGGTAAGAGATTCTTAACCTCCTGAACAATCTGATTTCTGAGAGAAATGGACAAAATATTTCACGATATTCTTAGCATGGATGGCGTCCATGGCGTCGTGCTGCTGTCGGGAGAGGGCAAGGTGCTCTTTGAATCTCTTGATAAAAATCAGTTTTTTCCCCAGAAAAGCAGACTCAGCTGGAAAATGCTCATCGATTCCCTGGAGGAATTCGAGGAAATGGATCTGGTTTTTGCCCAGGGAAGGATATACCTGCTGAAGACGGGCATCGGTTTTCTTATCATCAGCATGAGCAGCAACGTCTCCATTGCCATGGTCAAGCTTAACTGCGATATCGTTGTTCCCGAACTGAAAAAAAACCAGACCGGCAGAGGGTTGAAGAGATTTTTTCGCTTTTAGCAAGGTTCTCTTCCCCGCCTCTGCCCGATGCTTGTCTGGCTGTTATTGCGGCAAAACCTTCTTGAGTATGGTACCGGCGTAAACCGCCTTCTCGCCCAGCTCTTCCTCGATTCTCAGCAACTCGTTATATTTGGCGATTCTATCGGAGCGGGACAGCGATCCTGTTTTTATCTGTCCGCAGCCAGTCGCCACCGCCAGATGGGAAATAGTCGCGTCTTCGGTCTCGCCCGAGCGATGGGAAATCACCGAACTGTAGCCGTTTTGAGAGGCAAGCTTGACAGCTGCCAGTGTTTCGCTGAGAGTCCCTATCTGATTGACTTTGATGAGAATGGAGTTGGCGACGGACTTGGCGATGCCCTTGGACAATCTTTCGACATTGGTGACGAAAAGATCATCGCCAACCAACTGGATATCATCGCCGAGTTTGGCGGTCAGCTTTTTCCAGCCCTTCCAGTCGTTTTCGTCGAGTCCGTCTTCAATGGAGATAATCGGATATTTTTTCAGGAGACCGGCATAGTACTTGGTCAGAAATTTGGTGTCGACATCATCGTTTTCAAACCTGTACAAGCCGCTTTCCCGATTATAGAATGAACTTGCCGCTACATCGAGGGCGATGGAAATCTTGTCCTGGTATCCGGCCTTGGAGATTGCTTCCATTATATATTTCAGCGCTTCCTCATTGCTGCCGAGGTTGGGAGCGAATCCTCCTTCATCGCCGACGGACGTGCTCAGTCCGCTCTTTTTCAGCAGGCTTTTGAGGGTGTGGAATATTTCGCAGGCGGCCTGGAGTGCCCGGGAAAAACGAGAAAAGCCGTGAGGCACAATCATGAATTCCTGAATATCGACGTTGTTGTCGGCATGATCGCCGCCATTGACGATGTTCATCATGGGCACCGGTAAGACGGAGGCCTTTTTGCCGCCGAGGTAGGCGTAAAAAGACTGGCCCTTGTCATTGGCAGCGGCCCGGGCCACGGCCAGCGAGATACCGAGAATGGCGTTGGCGCCGTATTTGCTCTTGTTGGCGGTGCCGTCAAGCTCGAGCATGATTTTGTCGATTTTCCTATAATCGCAATTCTTGCCAAGCAATTTGGGTTTGAGCTTGTCATTGACATTGGCAACGGCCTTCCTCACACCTTTACCCAGATAGCGTTTCTCGCCGTCACGCAGTTCGAGGGCTTCGTGCTCTCCCGTCGAGGCGCCGGATGGCACCATGGCCCTGGCCATGGCCCCTGATGACAGTGTAACGTCTACCTCAACGGTGGGGTTGCCCCTGGAATCGATTATTTCACGAGCATGAATGTCTCTTATCTTGGCCATATTTGTCTCCGTTTGCAAATTAAGTTGATTTGAAGGCAGGCGCTGGCCCCGCCGTCGGCACCGGCTGGTAAAGTGCGGCTTCCTTGAGGTGCCGGACCTTTATGCGGCATCGTTTTTTCCCCTTACCCTGAAAAATCCACCCTGGCGGCAGGGACAGGGAAATTTTCCACGAGCATCCCATTTGCCCCAAGGCATGGCTCTTCCGCCGTTGGGGCTGTAAAACCTGCTGAAAAGAGCAGCCCTGATCCACAAACAACGACCCGGCGGATGATCGGGGCAAACGGAAATATTATAATAACGTACACTTCATAATACTCTTGCCTCGACATAAATCAACCAGATAATTGTGTTTTTCACCACTGCCGTAGCGGAGGCAAACCTGTCTGCGCCGCCATCTGACTTTTTCACACCTGGCAGTATCACTGTCAAAAAGGACGTGCATTCTCTGAGGATTTCCCCTGCCCGGGCATAAGGACAACAGCTCTCTGAGCTTGCCGGTGAAGGCCGATGGCGCAGATACCCTTTATGCAGAAGCGCTTTAAAAAACCTCTCTGAAAACTCTTCTTTTGACACTCATTGCAACCCGTTAATTGACAATGCGGCAGGAATTGCTAGTTTTGAAGCATCATTGAACAAACACGCAGTGAATATCTTCTGTGAAAGGAGGGATGAAGGTGATGGAAAAGAAAATTTTCAACGTATTGCTTGGCGCTGTTCTGGTTTTTTATGGCAGCGCCGCCATGGCTGCCGAAAACTATGAACATACTCTTGAGGACAACGGAATGGAGCTGTCCTGGAAAGTCGCCGACGATCAGCTCCATATCAAAATATCCGCCGAGACAACGGGCTGGGTGGGGATCGGCTTCAATCCCACGGAGCAGATGAAGGATGCCAACTACATCATCGGCTACGTCAAGGATGGTGAAGTGGTTCTAGGCGATCACTTCGGAGACCAGAAATGGAATCATAGGGAAGACAAAACCCTGGGGGGAACAGAGGATCTCACCGTTGTCGACGGTAAGGAAAGCGAAGGCCGTACGACGCTGGAGTTTTCGCTGCCGCTTGACTCGGGTGATGCCTATGATGGAGTTATCGATCCGCAGGGTGAAACGGTGGTGCTTCTCGCCTACGGCGGCAACCGTGACAGTCTCCGGGCCATGCACAAATACAGAAAGACTTTGACGCTAAACCTTGCTACCGGCAGGCAGGAGTAAATGCTGATTCCCCGCCGGCTCGCATCTCGGACGGGGAAGGGCATTGCGTCTTTGGCCATTTATGTAAATGATGAGCGTGGCCACAGGGCACCGGTGATGATTGAGCAGGGTGGTTGAGCGGTATGAAAGAAGATCTCGGTGGAATTTTTTGTTTCGTTCTGGCGATATCCTTCATTTTCCTTGTCTGCGTATCGGCGGTTGCGACGATAACTGCGTTGCGAGGGCGATTCCAGGCAGGGGCGAAAGAAGCGGACGGCTGGCTGCTGGAGTTGGTCTGGATCAACATGCCCCTGTGTATCATCATGGCGCTTTTCTTCGGTTGGCTGTACTTTCAGACGGGGGCCGGCTTCGCCGCAAGGAAGGGGGGCATGCCGGCAGCTGATGATCACAGGCCGTATCTCTTCAGCACGGTTTTTTTCCCTGAGAAAAAATTGCAAGGCGCCCCGGGAAGCCGGCAGGATTTTTTCAAATACAATCTGCGGTACTCTTTCAGGCAGTAGGTTTTTGCCTTCGGATTGACAATGAAACAGCCGTTCTTTGCCCTGGTCCCCAGATTACAGCTGAGTGTCGAGATCGCCAAAGTGCCCCTCTGCCTGCTGGTGGGACTGTCAGCGTTTTTCGGCAATATCTTCGCCGCCGGAAGAGTTGAGGCTCATGCCTATTTCACCCTTGCCTCGGTTTTTTTACTCGCCTGCGGCGGGGCATCACTCAACTCCTGGCAGGAGCGTTACGCTGACAGTCTCATGGCAAGAACCAGTAAACGCCCGCTGGTATTGGGAAGCGTATCAACGGCCCATGGTTTGCTGCAGTCGGTACTGCTGCTGACGGCCGGTCTTGCAGGGCTTTTTCTGCTCACCGGCAGCCGGGCCTTTCTCGCCGGGCTCACAGGCATTGTCTGCTACAATTTCGTCTATACGCCCCTCAAGGCCACTACCCTGTGGGCCATACTTCCCGGTGCACTCTGTGGGGCCATCCCTCCCTGCATCGGCTGGTTCGCTGCAGGGGGAGAGGCCTTTTCCTCGGGGCTTTTTCTGCTGATGGCGCTTCTCTTTTTCTGGCAGATACCCCACTTTCTCCTGATTCTCCTGCGCTACCGGCACGACTATGCTGTCGGTTTTGCCCCAAACCTGCTCAACCGACTGTCCGAGCGGCACCTGCAGAGGATTTTTCTGCCGTGGATAACTGCATTGGCGACGACAATGATTACCTTTACGGTACTGCCGACGGAAACCGGGGCAGCTATACGAATCTGCATAGTTGCCAACGCTGCCCTGCTGCTGGCGGTATTTGGCCAGCAGCTGTTGCTGAAAACTTCTCCGGACTACAAGATACTGTTTCATCTGATGAATGTCAGCCTGCTGCTGTTCATGCTCGCGGCTGCCGGTGGCAGGCTTCTGTCCGGATCCTGAAAAAGGCTTCTGCTGATAACAGGTCTCCTCGACTAACAGACCATCTCAACTCGTGAAATATCCGGGCTAGTCCGGTAACAACCTTATCTAATAAAAAAAACACTGAAAGGAGCGATTACGATGTTGAACGAAAAAATAAATGATGAACTGAACAAGCAGATTAATGCGGAAATGTTCTCCTCCTACCTCTACCTGTCCATGAGCGGCTGGTTCGAATCCAAAGGACTGAGCGGCTTTGCCAACTGGATGCGCATGCAGGCCAAAGAGGAGACCTTTCATGCCGAAAAACTTTACGACTATGTCTATGAGCGCGGCGGCAGGGTCACGCTCGGAGCAATCGATAAGCCGGAATCCGAGTGGTCTTCCGCCCTGGAAATTTTTGAAGGGGCCCTCAAGCATGAAGAAATGGTATCCGCAATGATAAATGATCTGGTCAATATCTCCATCGAGGAAAAGGATCACGCCACGAACAATTTTCTTCAATGGTTTGTCGCCGAGCAGGTAGAGGAAGAGGCCAGTGCCCAGGCGGTGGTCGACAAGCTCAAGCTCATCGGCGACGGTTCGGGGATGTTCGTTCTTGATAAGGAGATGGGGAGCCGCACCTTTATCGAGGAGGAGTAGGCTGCAGTAGATGATTGCTGGGCTGCGTAATGGGCGGACATAGGCTGGCTCTGTGTCCGCCCGCTGTCAGGTTTGTCGCCGCTCTTTTCAGCCGGAATGATCGGTAAGGTATTTCTTGACGCCTTCGGCCGTTGGTTTCATGGCCTCTTCACCCAGCTGCCAGTTGGCGGGACAGACATCACCGTGTTTTTCGGTAAACTGCAGGGCATGCAGCAGACGCAGGGCTTCGTTGACGCTTCGGCCCAGGGGAAGGTCGTTGATCACCATATGACGGACGATTCCGTCGCGGTCGATAAGAAAAAGACCGCGGAGAGCAACACCCGCGTCCAGCAGTACGCCGTAGCTTCGTGAGATAGCCTTGTCAAGGTCTGCCACCAGGGGGTAGCTGATATTGCCGATGCCGCCGTCGTTGACCGGTGTGTTTTTCCAGGCATAATGGGAATATTGGGAGTCAACGGAGACAGCGATAAGCTGGCAGTCGTGTTTTTCAAACTCGTCCACGGCTTTATCAAAAGCCAGTATCTCCGAGGGACAGACGAAGGTGAAGTTGAGCGGATAAAAGAAAAGTATGACGTACTTGCCGCGAAAATCCGAAAGCCTGAAATCCTCTTTAAAGGTGTTGTCGGGCATGACGGCAGTGGCGGTAAAATCCGGTGCTTCCTTGGTTATCATTGCAATCTCCTCATCTGGCGTAAGTGGCTTTTCGGGACGGTGTCAGACACGGGCCCATAACATCTCAAAATTAATGATAATTATTATCGCGTTTTTCCACTATAATACCAGGCCAAATCATGTCAATGAGAAGCAGATTTTTTATTGCTTGCCCAGGATCTGTTTGGCGGGAATAAGGGCGGTTGCCGTCGCCGCGACGATGTTGCCGGCCACGCCGGGGCCGTCTCCGGCCACGTAGAGCCCCTGAATCTTGGTCTCGAGCTGATTATCGGTTTCTACCTGGGTGGCAAAGAATTTGATTTCTGGAGCATAGAGCAGTGTTTCGTCATTGGCGACACCGGGAACAACCTGGTTGAGCTGGTCGAGGCCGTCGACCAGGTTGGTGAGAATGCGTTCGGGCAGTGCCATGGCAATATCGCCGCAGGTGACGTTTTTGAAGGTGGGTTCGATATAGCTGTTTTTCACCCGTCTCCAGGTAGAGCGGCGTCCGCGCTTGAGGTCGCCGTAGCGCTGGAGAATGGGCTTGCCGCCGCCGATAATCGAGGCCAGCTTGCCGATGGATTCGCCATAGGCCTGGTTGTCCTCGACGGGATCGGTGAGCACCACCTTGGAGAGAAAGGCGAAGTTGGCGTTTGCCGATTTCTTGTCCATAAAGGCATGGCCGTTGACACAGACGAAGTCCTGATAGTTCTCCAGGGCGACATAACCGCCGAGGTTGGTACAGAAAGTGCGCGTCTGGTCGTCGAATCGGCTGGTACGGATGAAAAAGGTGGGATCGTAGATAATCGAGCAGAGATCCTGCATGATTTCATTATGGACCTCGACGCGTACGCCGACCTCTATGCCGCGCTGGGATAGCTGGATGTCGTATTTTCTGGCAATGTTGCCTATCCATTCCGCCCCCACCCTGCCGGGAGCGACAATGACATTGTCAGCCATATAGGTACCCTTGGCGGTTACGACTCCCCGTACCTTGAGATCTTCGACCAGGATGTCGACAACCTCTTCCGAATGGTGGAAGATGACGCCCTGATTCTCGACATATTCAGCCATCCTGGCGATGTGGCCGGGCAGGTTGTCGCTGCCCAGATGCTTCTGTTTGATGAGCAGCAGCTCTATACCGTTCTTGCGGGCCTCCTTGCGGATTTCCAGGGCTTTGT
>JBEPWT010000125.1:0-8819 GCA_041642275.1 Desulfopila sp.
CGATCTGCGGAAAACGTGGACTTTGTTCTCACGTACGGAGAATCCGGCGGCGCCGGCAATCTGGTTGGGCTTGTTCTTGTCGAGCAGAAGCTTGACGATGAAGACACGCTCGATGATATTGTCGGCACCAAGTGCAGTGGCTGCGGGCTCGGCAACGATGGGCTTGTAAGACTCGCCGTTGATCATGATCTGCCATTTACCGGTACGTACCGGAGTTCCGCCTTCGCGCAGGCTCGGAGCAGGCTTGGCACCGTCGAGGTTCTCGCCGCTCTCGTCCTTCTTCCAGATGGGCAGCCCCCATTCCTCGAAGAGCTTGACGGACTCGTCTACGTGACGGCCGCAGTCGTAAATCAGGTCTTCGCGAACAACGCCCATGAGGTCGTTACGAACCATCTTCACGTAATTTTCGATCGGATTCTCGCCGATGTAGGTGTTGATGGCGGAAAGACCCTGGGCAACAGCGCCGGAGCGCTCGAGCGAAGCCTTGTCAACCAGCACGATCTTCAGATCTTCCGGTGCCCACTTCTTGATCTCAAAAGCAGCGCCACAGGCAGCCATACCACCGCCAATGATCAGCACATCCACGTCCTGCTCAACGACTTCCGGGTTTACTACGGCTTTCAATTCACCTTTCGGTTTATTTGGTAATGCCATATTCAAATCTCCTTATACCATAAAGATTTTATTTTGGTTCATACAATACTCAACACCCTTACTTAGGGGTCGGAAGCTCGCCTTCGAGAAGGAGGCATTCGTCGTCCAGATTTCCACCTTTCTCACTGACATAGGCATTAGCAGCGCCTTCAGCTGTTGTGCGGATAGGGAACTTAAAGCGTTTCATGGCCCCATTGCGGAACTTGACGGTCCACATGATGGAATCGGAAGATCTCATCGGATGAACCTGGCCACCCATCGGTACGAAGTCGTCGTATCCACGTACGAAGATTGCGCCCTGCGGACAAATCTTAACACAGGAGTAGCACTCCCAGCATCCATCAGGCTCCTGATTGTAAGCCAGCATCGACTCAACGTGCAGAACCATCAGGTCGTTGGGACAGATGTACATGCATGCGGTTTTGTCTCCGCCTTTACAACCGTCGCATTTGGAAGGATCTACATAACTTGGCATTCAACTACCTCCTCAGTTTGGTTTAACTGTTGTGACCCTGCCCTTGCAGGATCCACTTAAGCCTGTACTCATCTAAAAAACACAACAAAATTTTTACCTTCTATCGACATCTTGATCAACGGTCAGCGACCAGCTAACCAACTGAAATCTCAAAGTAAAAAAAACCAGCGCCGTCGCTGTGGAAAAAATGAACGGTGACTCATTTTTCCAAGTTGACTTATAATTTGTTGCCGAAAAATTGTCAAGAAAATTCAACATTGGTGCCGGGGCCCTATTGATAGTCCTGTCGCACCAGTACTTCACGCGGCTTCGAACCGTCCGCCGGACCGACGATCCCTTCCCGCTCCATCTTCTCGATCATGCGCGCCGCCCGGTTGTAGCCGATGCGCAGACGCCTCTGAATCATCGATATCGAGGCGCCGCCAGCCTCGCAGACAGCGGCGACCGCCTCGTCATAACGGTCGTCTAAGTCCTCGTCGGCGGCCTCTGCTCCGGCGTCGCCTGCGCCTTCCACCTCTTCCATGACGCTCTCGTCATAGGTGGCCCCTCCCTGTTTTTTCCAGAAGTCGATGAGGGCGGCCGTTTCCTTCTCGGAAATGTAGGCTCCGTGTATTCGTTTGAGCATACTGCTGCCCGGAGGCAGATAGAGCATGTCGCCCGCCCCGAGGAGATGTTCGGCCCCGGAGGTGTCAATGATGGTGCGCGAATCGACCTTGGAGGAAACCTTGAAGGATATGCGGGTGGGAAAGTTGGCCTTTATCAGGCCGGTGAGGACGTCAACCGAGGGGCGCTGCGTCGCCAGTATAAGATGGATGCCGGCGGCACGGGCCATCTGCGCCAGACGGGCGATGGCGGTCTCCACGTCCTTGGAGGCGACCATCATCAGATCGGCCAGCTCGTCGACGATGATAACTATATAGGGCATCTTCTCTTCGGCCGTTTCATTATAGCTGTGAAAGCCCTTGACCTTGGCCTCCTCCAGCATCCGGTAGCGCCTTTCCATCTCGCGTACCGCCCAGAGCAGCGCCCGCGAAGCCAGTTTGGGTTCGACCACCACGGGATGGAGCAGATGGGGAATGCCCTCGTAGCCGGACAGTTCGATGCGTTTGGGATCGATCATCAGGATCCGCACCTCCTCCGGCGTCGCATTGAAAAGGATCGAGGCGATAATGGTATTGATGGCTACGCTCTTGCCGGCTCCGGTGGCTCCGGCAATGAGCAGATGCGGCATCTTTGAGAGGTCGGCCAGGGCGGTGTTGCCGACGACATCGAGCCCCAGGGCGATGGTCAGCTTGCTCGGGCTCTTCCTGTACACCTCCGAGGAGAGCAGCTCCCGCAGATACACCACCTGCCTGTCGTCGTTGGGAATCTCGATGCCCAGCGCCGCCTTGCCCGGAATGGAGCCGACAACCCGCACCGACTGGGCCTTCAGCCCCAGGGCCAGATCATCGGCCAGACCGGCGATCTTGTTGATCTTGATGCCCGGTGCCGGCGAATATTCATAGGTGGTGACCACCGGCCCGGGCGAAATGCCGACGACGGACCCGGAAACGCCGAAATTCTTTAACTTCTGCTCCAGTTTTTTGGATATCTTGTAATAGGTTTCCTCGGCCACCTCCTTTTTCTCCTGCTCGTTTTTGTTGAGCAGCGACAGAGGCGGAATTTCCCAGTCGCCGCGGGCAACAGGAGCTGTGACGAAAGCCTCGTCGGTCTTTTCCTCTTCTTTCTTTTTATGTTCCTTCAGCAGCGGCGGCGATTGCCCAGAGACGGTTCGCGTCTCCAGCGGACTCTGTTCGCGTATTTCCTCGAGGGACCTGGACCGGGGGGTACTCTGCCTGCCGGGCTTCTGCTTTTTCTTCCTTTTGAATACCAGCCTGAAAACCCAGCGGGACACACCGCCGATGATGCTCCAGATAAGGGTAAAAAGTCGATAGGGTGAGAACTGGGTGGAAAGCATCAGCGATATAAGGAAAAGCAGTGCCAGTGTGAGGATGGCCCCCGGACCGCCAAGTACCGAACTCAACAGGGTAAAGATGGTTTTTCCAAGAAAACCGCCGCTGTCGTAGAAATCCTGGCGGTAGAGCGAGAGCGAGGAGAGCAAGGCGCAAAAGGAAACAACCGCACAGGTAATGCCCAGAGTCACCTGCGGCAGTCTCTCAAAAGACATGTTGGGGCTGAAAAACAGCAGCGACAAAAGCAGCAGCAAAGAGGCCAGCATGTAGGCCCCCATGCCGGTGAAACCTGTGAGGAACTGGGCTACGAGCCGGCCAATTTCCCCGCACCAGTTGCCCTCTGCACCCATTGTGTGGGAGATCAGGCTCAAAAAGAGAAAAATGGAGAGAAATATCCCCAGAACCGCAACGAGTTCCTGCCTCATGCTGGGCCGGCTTGCGCCATTTGCCTGTGCCATAGTTGCCTCTGCTCCTGCACTATCTGCACCGCTCGGCAAAAGGACGTATCCGTTGACCGAGCAGGAGAATACTGATTTTTTCCGGGAATGGCCGATGCAGAACACCATCGACCCGGGCCCTGATTACACACTTTCGGCGCCCAGTAGATCATAGATCGGCTCAGGGATCAACCGGGCGGCATATACTGCATCCCTCAGGTGTAATAGGAAAGTGAGAAAAAAGCAAGTTGATCCGGCGGTGAAGCTGCCGGACAGGGGTAATCATTTTTGCAGGAGTTTCCCTACGGCGTCGAGTATGCCGTTGACAAAGGCGGATGACTCATCACTGCCGAATCGCTTGGCGATTTCGACGGCTTCATTGATGGCGACCTGAGGGGGAACGTCTTCGCTGAGCAGCATCTCGCTGACGCCTATGCGCAGGAGATTTCGATCGGTATAGGATATCCTCTCCAGCCGCCAGTTTTTGGCGCACTGACGGATAAGTTCATCGATTCTCTGCCGGTTGGCAAGCGTCTGCTGAAGAAGCTGCAGTGTATAACTCCTGGCCTTCCTGTTTATCTGGTACAGGCCGCAGAAAAGTTCGAATCGCTCCTCGAGGTCATCGATGCCGGGAAGGCCCCCGCTGCTGAAATCCTCCTGAAACAGATACTGCAATGCAGCTTCTCTGGCTTTTCTGCGTGTGCCCATCACCTTCTTCCCTTCTCCAAATAAAGAAAAAGAGCAATCCCGGCTGTCTTTCCGCCAGAGCATTGCTCTCGTATATCATGGCTGCCGTAGTAGTATACTGCTTGAGAAGAATGGCGGCGCAATCAGGTAAGGGTGGTGACAAGGTTGGCCATTTCGATTGCCGCGACCGCCACTTCCGCACCCTTATTGCCCGCCTTGGTTCCGGCCCTCTCTATGGCCTGTTCGATGGTTTCGGTGGTCAAAACGCCGAAAAGCACAGGAACACCGGTATCGAGGCCGACCTGGGCCGTTCCCTTGGAGGCTTCGCTGACCACAACGTCAAAATGCGGCGTAGCCCCGCGAATGACCACGCCGAGACAGATTACGGCGTCGTATTTCTGCGATGCCGCCATTTTCTTGGAAATCAGCGGTATTTCAAAAGCACCCGGGACCCGAACGACGTCGATATCTTCGGCGGCGGCTCCCGACCGGGTCAAGGCATCCACCGCCCCCTCCAGGAGTTTTTCCGAGATGAACGAATTATAGCGGGCGATGACGATGCCGAACTTTTTGCCGTCCGCCTTCAAATGGCCTTCAATAATATTTACCGTTTTCATATGCGCCTTTTCAGTACAAGATTGTCCTTCGCAATTATTTTTCGTCGACCTCTATGAGGTGTCCCATCCTGTCCCGTTTACAGAGAAGATAGCTCTTGTTCTCGGTGTTGGCCTCCATCTCCAGGGGCAACCTGGCTACAACCTCCAGGCCATAGCCTTCAAGACCAATGATTTTTTTAGGATTATTGGTGAGCAGGCCCATTTTCTTCACCCCCAGGTCGCGCAGAATCTGGGCGCCGATGCCATAGTTGCGCAGATCCGGTTTAAAGCCCAGCTTGATATTGGCTTCCACCGTATCCATATGTTCCTCATCCTGCAACCTGTAGGCCCTGAGTTTGTTGACAAGACCGATGCCCCGGCCTTCCTGGCGCATGTAGAGAATGACGCCTGCGCCTTCCTGGGCAACCATCTTCATCGCCGAACTCAACTGCAGACCGCAGTCACAGCGGGATGAGCCGAAAACATCGCCGGTTAGACATTCGGAGTGAACGCGGACAAGCACCCGCTCGTCGGGGTTGATCTGCCCCTTGACCAGAGCCAGATGCTCATGGTCGTCGACGTCGTTGGTATAGACGATGGCCCTGAACTCCCCGGCTATCTCCGTGGGAATACGCGCCTCGGCCGCCCTTTTTATGAGCACGTCCTCGCGGAGACGATAGGCGACCAGATCGGCAATGGTGGCGATCTTGAGGTTATGCTTTTGAGCAAAAACCTCCAAATCGGGCATCCTGGCCATGGTGCCGTCCTCATTCATGATCTCACAGATGACGCCGGCGGTGCGTACGCCGGCCAGCCGGGCCAGGTCGACGGAGCCTTCGGTCTGGCCGGTACGGACGAGAACGCCGCCAGCGCGCGCCTTCAGCGGAAAGATGTGGCCCGGGCTGATAATGTCATAGGGTTTGGCATCCCTGGCCACCGCCGCCTGAATGGTGCGCGCCCTGTCGGCTGCGGAGATTCCCGTGGAAACCCCTGTTCGGGCTTCTATACTGATAGTAAAGCCGGTACCGTATGGCGATTTGTTCTGGGACACCATCATGGGCAGGTCAAGCTGGTCTATGATGTCCGGACTCAGGGTCAGACAGATGAGACCGCGACCGTGTTTTGCCATAAAATTTATAGCTTCCGGTGTAACAGCCTCGGCGGCCATGCAGAGATCACCCTCGTTTTCGCGGTCCTCGTCATCCACCAGGATGATCATCTTCCCTGCCTTGATATCTTTAATTACATCTTCAATCGGACTGACAGCCATATCATTCACACATGTTGTATTTACCGATGACACCTGAAAAACCCATGACATCTGAACGGATCGTCGGCCTTCTCCGCCAAATAATCGGCTTCCGCCCCCATCCATCCCCGTCGTTCCGGCGCCCGTCAGCAGCGCCTTTTCCTCGGCCACCTAAATTAAAAGATTTTGACGAAATTGTACCTGTTTTTTCCTAAAAAAAGCCATGCTCGGCAAGAAATCCCGGCTTGATGCCGCCAGCCGCCGGTGCCGAAGCGCCGCCCTTGGCCGACAGAAGCTTCTCGACGTACTTGCCGATGACATCCACCTCGATGTTGACCCTCGCTCCTTTTTTCAACCGCCCGAGGGTGGTGGTCTGGAGGGTATGAGGAATGATGGAAACCGAAAACCTCTCACCGGCGCAGTCGTTTACCGTCAGACTGACCCCGTCGATGGCCACCGACCCCTTCTCAATGACATACCGGCCGAACTTTTCGTCCAGCAGGAAAGCAAAGAGAGTAAAATCACCGTTTTTTTGGATATCTGTAACCCGGGCGGTACAGTCGACGTGACCGGAGACGATATGGCCCCCCAGACGATCGGAGAGCCTCAAGGCCCTTTCCATATTGACAACGCCGCCCACCGACAGTTCTCCCAGCGTAGTTCTTGAAATCGACTCAGGCGAGATATCGACGGAAAACCTTCGCTCCTCAATATCATATGCGGTAAGGCAGCTGCCGTTGACGGAGATCGACTCCCCCTCCTCGGGCTGAACAAGGTCAAAATCAGCTGCAAATCTGTAGAGCAATCCGCCGCCGCTGCCCCTTCGTTCAAGCAGCCTGCCTTTGCCTTCGATTATGCCGGTAAACATTTTTCCAACGCCAGCTCTCAACTACTCTTTTCCAGCTCTTCAGCCTTCTGCAGAAAACCTGCAGCCATTCTCTCGTGGCGGAAATTCTTGTGGATGGAGGCGATAGTCCGATATGCATCCGCGGCTTTGTCGGTGTCTCCTGACTGCACATAAATCCCGGCCATTTTCTCTAGAACCTCAACGGTTCCCTGAGGGTTATTATTGACCCGGTACCCCTCCAGCAGGTCGAGGCAGCATGCGACAGCCTCCTTATACTGTCCCAGCTCGGTATAGACAAGGACAAATTGTCTGGACAGGGCCGTAAGGCTCAAGGGGTCTCCGAGTTCCCTGCAGATTTTTTCGGCTCGCCGATAATGGTCCAGGGCCTTTTCATATTCCCGGCGCTGGACACAGGCGTTGCCGAGCTGATTTGAAGCGTTGGCGATGCCGCTTTGGTCATTGCGTTCCTCGAAACCGATAAGGGCGTTATGCAGGGCCACCGCCGCCTGGCCGGTATCGCCCTGTTCCAGATATTTTTTGCCCTGATGATACTCCGCCTGAACCGGATCCGTGATCACCTGGTCGTCCGCCGAGGCCGCCATAGGGGTTATATCATTGATATTCTGTATATTATTTCTCATTTTCCGTTTCTCCGTGTATCGCTTGTAGTGCCTGCGCCGCCTGTTCGGCGACGGTTGTCTTTAACGGCCGACCCTCCTCCCAGACGGTCAGGGGTGCGGTATCGCCGCTCAGCCCCATCAGTTGAATGGCCGCCTCCGTGGCTTGAATTCTTCCGAGCAGACGGGCGATGTGGCCGCGAATCTCAGGTCTGGGATGGCCAAGAAAATGAAAAAGGTTGAAAAAAGGCGTATCGCGTATCAGATCCGGCCTTTTGCCGGCAATTTCGCCCAGGGCCCATACCACCTGCAGCTGGGTGGAATCATCGCCCAGGTAGTTGAGCAAATGCTTGGTGAAGGCACCGAATATATCGGGTCTTTCGGCAATTACCGAACCGAGGGTCTCCACCATGCCCCAGTTGGCCGCCGCCGAATCGGAGCAGGCCTCAAACAACCGGTGCAGAACTTGGGAAACCTGGCCCGGCTCACGACTTGCCACCCTGCCACAGACCTTGCCCATAAGCCAGGCCGTATGCCAGCGATTTTCCTCAAGAGGATCATAGAGGCGGCGCTGCAGCAGACGGAAGGTCTTCTTGTCATCGAAACAGAGCGCCACCAGGCCATCAATGTCGCCGGCATCCGCCATTGTCGCCACCATCTCTTTGGTGGCCCGGCGTTTTTTTCTTTTCGGATCGAGAGGCGGCTCCACGGGCGGCTGGAACGACAGAGTACGGGCAGATTTCTCGATGCCTTCGTCTTTGGTGCGCCGCAAACGTTCAGCCAGATCGGACATCTCGGCATGGAGCCTTACAAAATAGAGGACGCCTCGAACCGGCCGGCCGTCGATGTTGCCGGTATCGATAACCTGATGAGTCAGTTCATCATAATTTTCCACCCTGCCGGTGAGATAGTCCTCCTCCGGCAGAAGCTCCCAGGCAAGATCGGAATTGTCGCCGCAGGCGAACACCAGCGTTTCCACCATTGCCGCACCGACATTGTGGCCGGTGACGTCGCAGCTGTACACCGCTCCGCACTCACAGCGCCCCACTGGAAACTCATGCATTTTCCGCTGCACCGCATCGCTTGCCGGCTCTACCTTCTGGCCGCAGAAGGGGCACCACGGCGGCCGTTTGATAATCGTTTTCTTCATTAAATCCTAACCTACTGCCATTACTGCATCACTATGGCGCTGTGCACTCAGCCCAGCTTTTCCTCAAGACTGCTTTTAAATTGCGGATCGACGGAATAGCCCAGTTCCCGGGCTTTCTCCATGTGCTCCTTGGCCTTTTCGAAGTCCTCGCTGAA
>JBEPWT010000126.1:0-8602 GCA_041642275.1 Desulfopila sp.
ACCAGCTCGCCCAGCCGCTGCTCCAGAGTTTGGACCTCCGGCAGCGAGCCGAGACCGGCCTCGTCGGCCATCTTGTTGAGCATGCCGAGGAGAAAGACGATCTTCGGGCTTTTTTCAAAGGGCAGGCCGAAGCCTTCCTCCGTGTAATAGAAACCGTTTTTCAACTGGTCGAAGGCCATGGGCGCCAGCAGTCTGTCGCGCAGATAGCTGATATCGCGGCGGGCGGTGGCCAGCGATACCTCGAACTGGTGTACCAGGGTGGTGGCGTTGGGATAGCGGTTATGCGTCAGCTCTTCGTGAAAATGATAGATGCGCTCGAGAAGGCTCATGCCCTAGCCTGCTACTTAGTCTGCCGGCGATGTTTGACCGGCAGTATTTTCAGCTGTTCCCGGTATTTGGCCACGGTTCGCCGTGCGATTTTGATATCGAATTCTGCGACGAGCTTCTCGGATATCGCACTGTCGCTCAGCGGCTTGTATTTGTCCTCTTCCTGGATCATGGTCTGGATCCGGGAGCGGATGGACTCGGCGGCGATGGACTCGCCGCCCTCGCGGGGGATGGCGGTGGAGAAGAAAAATTTGAGTTCGTAGATACCCTGGGGGGTATGGACATACTTGTTGGAGGTGACCCGGCTGATGGTGGATTCGTGCATGTCTATGTCTTCGGCGACGTCTCGGAGAATCAGCGGCTTGAGCTGGCTGGGGCCGTGCTCGAAAAAGTCCTGCTGGAAGCGGAGCAGGCTTTCCATCACCCGGTAGATGGTTTTCTGGCGCTGGTGGATGGACTTGATGAACCACTCGGCGCTCTTGAGCTTTTCGTTGATATAGCTTTTCGAGTCCTTCTGCAGCCCTTCCTGGGTATCGAGGAGTTGCTGGTAGTAGCTTGACAGCTTCAGCCTCGGCATGTCGTCGTCGTTGAGGCGGATGACGTACTCGCCGTCGATTTTATGGACATAGACGTCGGGGACGATGTAGTTGGTGTTGTCGGTGGAATAGGGCAGTCCCGGGTAGGGCGTCAGCTCGCTGGTGATATAGTCGATGGCCCGTACTATTTCATTGCGTTTGTGACCCGTGGCCTTGATCAGGGCCTTGTAGTTTTTGGTCTGCAGCAGATCGAGATGGTCGGAGACGATGCTGGCTGCCAGGCTTTTGGCCATGCCCTTGCGTTCGAGCTGGAGATAGAGCGATTCGCTGACGTTGCGGGCGGCAATGCCCGGCGGGTCGAGGTCCTGGATAACCTCGAGCACGTATTCGACCTCATCGTGGTCGGAGCCGGTCTGGGTGATGATGTTGTCGATGTCGGTCTCCAGAAAACCGTAGCGATTGAGGTTGCCGATGATAAACAGCGCCACGTCCCACTCGCGCGAATCGAGTTCCTGGTGTGCCAGCTGCCAGTGCAGATAGGAGGAGAGCCCGGGTTTTTCGGATATGAAATCGAACTGGGAGGGGGCGTCGGCCGGCGGCGTCTCCCTGGAAAAGCTGAAGTTGGAATCGAAATTGTTGGCGTAGTCCGACCAGTTGGTCTCGGCGAGGACATCGCTGGCCGGAACCCGTTCCGTAAAGTTGGCTTCCTGGTCCGGGCCGGTCTGCTCGATAGTGGAGGAGAGCCCCTGGGCCAGCTCCTTGGCGTCGTAGGGTCCGATGTCTTCTTCCAGGGCCGGATTCTGTTCAATCTCCGCCCGCAGGGCCTCGGTCAGTTCCATCCTGTTGAGCTGGAGCAGTTTGATGGCCTGACGCAGCTGCGGCGTCATTACCAGTTTCTGTACAAGCTTGAGTTGTTGTCGTAGTTCCAGGGCCATAAAATTGATTACATGCTGAAATTTTCGCCAAGATACATCTTGCGTGCCACTTCGCTTTCAATAATGTCGTCGGCAACGCCGCTGGTAAGGATTCTGCCGGAGTTCATAATATAGGCAAAATCGCAAACCTGCAGTGTTTCCCTGACATTGTGATCGGATATGAGCACTCCCAGGCCTTTGTTCTTGAGTTCGCGAATGAGCTGCTGCAGATCCGTTACCGCCAGCGGGTCGATGCCGGCGAAGGGTTCGTCGAGCAGGATGAACCGCGGCCGGGTGGCCAGAGCCCGCATGATCTCCACCCGACGTCTTTCACCACCGGAAAGGGCGTGCCCTTTGTTGTCCCGGAGATATTCGATATGCAGTTCACTCATTAATTCATCGATTCTGTTATTGATTTCGTTCTTCGTCAGGCCCAGCGGTTCAAGGATGATGCGGACGTTTTCCTCCACGGTCAGTTTTTTGAAAACGGAGGGTTCCTGGGCCAGATAGGAGATGCCTTTGAGCGCCCTCTTGTGTATCGGCAGATTGGTTATCACCTCCCCGTCAAGCAGGACATTGCCCTCGTTGGGGTGAATAAAACCGGCGATGCAGTAGAAGGAGGTCGTCTTGCCGGCACCGTTGGGGCCAAGCAGGCCGACGACAACGCCGGTTTTGACCTCGATGCTGACACCGTCGACCACGGTTCTGTTGCCGTACTTCTTCTTGATGTTTTTCGTTTCCAGCTGGGACACGGCTTTTCCTCTCCTGGCGTACTACTGTTCGAGGATCGTCATGTTGACCCTGCCGGACTTTTTCGTGTCGGCTGTTTCCTCTTCTATCGTCGCTTTGCTGCCGAAGACCTCGGACTCGCCGCTGTCGAGATGGTAGTCGATTCTCTCGCCCTGAACCATATTCTGCCCCTGGAAGGCCTTGGCGTTGCCGATAAGCTGGACCAGGCTCTTTTGCGAGAAGTAGTGCATGGTCTCAGAGGTACCGAGCCATTCGGCGCTGGTTATCTCTACATTACCCGTACAGACGATTTTTTCAACCTGCTGGGCGTCTTTGATTTTCTTGTCGGCGCCGGTCTTTGTTTCGTCTTCGATGTAAAAAACGATCATTTCGTCGGCGCGGATACGGACATCCCCCTGTTTGGCGTCGACGTTGCCGGTGAAGGTGACGGTCTGCGATGTGTCGACGGCGGTCATTTTGTCGGCTTCTATCTGGATCGGCGGCTCCTTGGAAAAACCTGCACTGGCAAGCGACAGGAGCAGGCACAGTATCATTGCTGTGAAAAAGGGTCGAAGGTGCGTGTTGGTGCCGGTCTTCATGTGCTGTCTCCTCAATGGCGTCAAGTGGTAATGCAATTTGCGAGCCTGTTATACCTTAATCGTTTTCCCCTGTAAAGGAAAGGGATGTTTGCGGCCCGGGAAGAAGTGCTTTACTAATAGTATGTGAAAAAGTAGAATGCAATGAAACAGATAGAAGATAATACCCATGTAAAATATTGAATTTGCATGGGGAGTTTTTCCGGTTCCCGGCAGGTGGCACAGCCTTCGAGGGAGTCTGAAAACGCCCCTGTTCCGGTCCCGCGGCGGAGAGTGCAGCCGTCGGGGAGCGGGTGATTTTTTTTCATTTTTCTCTTTGAGGCGACACGACAATGCAGGCAAGTATCGAACGGGCCAAGGTTCTCATCGAATCTCTTCCCTATATGCAGGAGTTCAGGCACAAGACCGTGGTCATCAAGTACGGCGGTCATGCCATGGTCGATGAGCATCTGAAAAAGCAGTTCGCCCTCGATGTCATCCTGATGAAGCATATCGGCATCAATCCGGTGATTGTCCACGGAGGCGGTCCCCAGATCAACAGATTCCTCGAGCGCCTCGACATCAAGGCCAACTACGTCGAGGGCATGCGGGTCACCGACGGTGAAACCATGGATGTGGTGGAGATGGTGCTGGTGGGCAAGGTCAACAAGGAGATCGTCGGCCTGATTAATCATTGCGGAGGCAAGGCCGTGGGCCTCTCGGGCCGCGACGGCGATCTGGTCTGCGCCCGCAAGCTCCAGGTCAACAAGGCGGTGGCCGCCGACGCCCCGCCCGAACTCATCGATCTCGGCAGGGTCGGCCAGGTGACCAGGGTCAATCCCAGCGTGCTCATCGGTCTGAAGAGCGAAGATTTCATCCCGGTGATTGCCCCGGTGGGCGTCGGAGAAGACGGCCAGGCCTACAATATCAACGCCGATCTGGTGGCGGCAGCCGTGGCCGGCCGGCTCAAGGCCGAAAAACTGATACTGCTCACCGATGTCGAAGGGGTCAAGGACCGCCAGGGGAGGCTGCTGACCACCATCAAAAAAGAGCAGGTCGAACCCCTCATCGCCGATGGCACCGTCGCCGGCGGCATGATACCCAAAATCAGATGCTGCAAAGAGGCCCTGGAAAGCGGCGTGGTCAAGACCCATATCGTCGATGGCCGCGTCGAGCACGCAATCCTTTTGGAGATGTTTACCCGCGAAGGAGTGGGGACACAGATTATAGAATGAGCGAAAAAAAAGATATACAACACAGAAGCGATTCGGTTTTCGTCGGCAACTATCTCCGCTACCCGGCCGTGATGGTCACGGGGCAGGGCTGCCGGCTCCGTGATGAAAACGGCAGGGAGTATCTCGATTTTCTCGCCGGCATCGCCGTCTGCTCCCTGGGCCACTGCCACCCGCGGGTGACCGAGGCCATATGCAGGCAGGCCGGCGAGCTGGTGCACGTCTCTAATCTTTACTATACCAGGCCGCAGACGGAACTGGCCGAGCTGCTGGTCGCCAATTCCTTCGGCGCCAGGGTTTTCATGTGCAACAGCGGCGCCGAGGCCAACGAGGCGGCCATCAAGCTTGCCCGTATCGCCTCCGCCGCCGGGCGCTTTCGCATTCTCAGTCTCCAGGGCTCCTTCCACGGCCGGACGCTGGCCACCGTCGCCGCCACCGGCCAGCCGAAGTTCCACCAGGGTTTCGAGCCGCTGCCCGAGGGCTTCGTCCACCTGCCGTTTGGCGATCTCGAGGCGGTGGAGAAAAATATCGATGAGACCGTCTGCGCCGTGTTGTGCGAACCGGTTCAGGGGGAGAGCGGCGTGCGGCCGCTGGCCCGGCACTACCTCCAGGGCATCCGCGAACTCTGCGACCGCCACAAACTGCTGCTGATCTTCGACGAGATCCAGACCGGCATGGGCAGATGCGGCACCCTCTTTGCCTACGAGCAGTACCAGGTGGTGCCGGACATCATGACCCTGGCCAAGGGTCTGGGCAACGGCATACCCATCGGCGCCATGGTGACGACCGAGGATCTGGCCGCCGCCTTGGTCCCCGGCACCCATGCCTCGACCTTCGGCGGCAACCCGGTGGCCGCCGCTGCCGGCGTCGCCGTCATGGATGTCATGCTGGCCGACGGTTTTCTCGAAGGCGTCAGGCAGCGGGCGGCCTATCTTCAGGACAGGCTGGCGGAGCTGGTGCCCCGTTTCGACCATCTGCTGGTGGGAACGCGGGGGCTCGGCATGCTCCAGGCCCTGGTGCTCAGCGACGAGGGCGTGGCCCGCGGCGCTGATATCGTCCGCAAGATGTTTGCCCGGGGGGTGCTCATCAATTTCGCCGGCAACGCCGCGCTCCGCTTCGCCCCGCCGCTGATCGTCGGCGAGGAGGAGATCGACACCATGGCCCTGAGACTTGCGGAAGTGCTGGCGGAGGTGGAGAGCGAGGCCGGCGGCGGCTGAAAAACCGCTCCGGCGCCGGCGCGCATTTTCTTTGCAAATACGCTCTTTTTTTTGTAGTTATACAGGTTTTCTCCCAGGGAAAGGCGAGCGCAGAGGCCAGGAGATGGCCTGATGCGGGAAAGACTGCCTTGCCAAGCCGCAGACGAGTGAGAGCTATGCCCAAACATTTCGAGTCATTAGAGAGTTTCAGCCGGGAGGAGCTGCAGACCTTCCTCTTCCGTGCCGCCGTTTTGAAAGATGAAAGCAGAAAGGGAGTACGGCACTGCCAGCTCCAGGGCAAGACCATCGGCCTGGTGTTTGAAAAACCTTCCACCCGCACCCGGGTCTCCTTCGAGGCGGCCATGTATGGGCTTGCCGGTCAGGTCATCTTTCTCTCCGCCCGCGACACCCAGCTTGCCAGGTCGGAGCCGCTCAAGGACATGGCCCGGGTGATGTCGCGCTATGTCGACGGCATGGTGGTCAGGACCTTCGGTCAGGGCGTGGTAGCCGAACTCGCCCGCTATTCCACCGTGCCGGTCATCAACGCTCTTACCGACCTCCACCATCCCTGCCAGGTGCTCAGCGATGTGATGACGGTTCTGGAGCGCAAGAAAAGCCTGGACAACCTCAAGATCGCCTGGGTGGGCGACGGCAACAATATGGCCAACTCCTGGATACAGGCGGCGGCAATTCTCGGATTCGAGCTGGCCCTGGCCTGCCCCGAAGGCTATGCGCCCGATGCCGACATCCTCGAGCGGGCCAGGGCCAGGGCAACCAGACCCATCAGCCTGCATGTCGGCGCCGAAGAGGCTGTGGCCGGCGCCGACGTCGTCAACACCGATGTCTGGGCCTCCATGGGTCAGGAAAAGGAGCAGGAAAAGAGGCTGAAGGTCTTCAGCCCCTTCCAGGTCAATGATAAACTGCTGGCCAAAGCACCGGCCGATGTCGTGGTTCTCCACTGTCTGCCCGCCCACCGGGGCGAGGAGATTACCGAAGAGGTGCTTGAGTCGAGCCGGTGCGTGGCCTTCGATCAGGCCGAGAACAAGATGCATATGCACAAAGCCATTCTCGAACTGCTGCTGACGGCGGGCCGGGAAAACGGCGAGAACGAACGGAACAGAAAAGGCCAGGAGCCTTCATAGAGGGAAGATTATGAGTGTGAAGAAAATCGTTTTGGCCTATTCAGGGGGCCTGGATACATCGGTTATCCTGAAGTGGCTGGAAGAGCAGTACGACTGTCCGGTGATCGCCTACTCGGCCGACATCGGCCAGGAGGAGGACTGGGCGGCGGTCCGCGAGAAAGGGCTGGCCACCGGTGCGGAAAAGGTCATCATCTCCGATCTGAAAAAGGAATTCGTCGAAGACTATATCTTCCCCGCTTTCAGGGCCAATGCCATCTATGAGGAGTCCTATCTCCTCGGCACCTCGATTGCCCGGCCGCTGATCAGCAAGGAACAGGTGCGCATCGCCAGGCAGGAAGGCGCCGATGCCGTCAGTCACGGCGCCACCGGCAAGGGCAATGACCAGGTCCGCTTCGAGCTGGCCTACATAGGCCTCGACCCCTCGCTCACCATCATCGCCCCCTGGCGCACCTGGGATCTCACGTCACGCCAGAAGCTGGTGGAGTTCGCCAAGGCCCGCAATATTCCGGTGCCGGTCACCAGGGAAAAACCTTACAGCTGCGACGAAAACCTGCTGCACATAAGTTATGAGGGCGGCATTCTCGAAGATCCCTTCGCCGCTGCCGACGAGGCCATGTTCAAGATGACCGTCGCCCCGGAACAGGCTCCGGATACGCCCACCTTTCTCGAAATCGAGTTTGCCGGCGGCGACCCCGTGGCCCTGGACGGCGAGAAAATGGAGCCTCTGGCGCTGTTCACCCGGCTGAACCAGCTCGGCGGCGCCAACGGCATCGGCCGGCTGGACATGGTGGAGAACCGTTTTGTCGGCATGAAGTCCCGCGGGGTGTACGAAACCCCGGGCGGCACCATCCTGCGCCGCGCCCACCGTGATCTCGAAACCATCACCCTCGACCGCGAGGTCATGAAGATCCGCGATTCGCTGATCCCCAGGTATTCGGATCTCATCTACAACGGTTTCTGGTTCTCTCCCGAGCGGGAGCTGCTCCAGAAAACCATGGACGAGACCCAGAAGAGCGTTAACGGCACAGTCCGTCTCAAGCTCTACAAGGGCAACTGCACGCCGGTGGGCAGAAAATCGGAGCAGTCCCTCTATCAGGAGAGTTTTGCCACCTTCGAAGAGGACAGCGTCTATGATCAGGGCGACGCCACCGGTTTCATACGGCTCAACGGTCTGCGCCTGCGCATTCAGGCCCTGCAGAAAAACGATTAGCGCTGCCGGGGTTTGACACGCCAGGGACGACCCAAAGACAAGCATACGGGAGAAGACCAGGCCAAGAGTCTCTCCTGCAACATGTAGCGGGGATTATGAGCAAAGACGACACAGCCGGATCGGAAAAACTCTGGGGGGGCCGGTTCTCCCGGAAGACGGCCGCCTCGGTCGAGGCCTTCACCGCCTCCATCGATTACGATTCGAGACTCTATAAATACGACATACTGGGCAGCAAGGCCCATGCCGCCATGCTGCAGCGCCAGGGCATGCTCAGCGGCGAGGAGCTCGACGCCATCGTCGAGGGCCTCAGCGTCATCGAGCGTGAGATCGACCGCGGCGAGTTTCGTTTCAGAAGCGAACTCGAAGATATTCACATGAATATCGAAAAAGCCCTGGTGGAGAGGATCGGCGCCGCCGGCGCCAAACTGCACAGCGCCCGCAGCAGAAACGACCAGATCGCCCTCGATTTCAAGATGTATCTGCGCGACCAGTGCGATATCATGGCCGGGCTGCTCGCAGATATCCAGAAGGCCTTCGTCGTCCTCGGCCGCCGGTACCTGGGTGATATCATGCCCGGCTATACCCATATGCAGCGCGCCCAGCCGGTGCTCATCTCCCATCATATGCTGGCCTACTACGAGATGTTCGGCCGCGACCGGGAGCGCATCCTGGACTGCCGCAAGCGCATCAACTTCAGCCCGCTGGGCTGCGCCGCATTGGCCGGCTCCGGCCTGCCCATCG
>JBEPWT010000127.1:0-8575 GCA_041642275.1 Desulfopila sp.
GACGCTCTTCCGATCTAGCTGACCATGCCGCCGACCATGGGGGCGGCTATGCGGCCCATGACCTCCGAGCCTGTGCCCTTGCCGAAAAGAATGGGCAGAAGACCGAAGATGATCGTCGCCGCAGTCATGGCCACCGGCCGCAGGCGCATCCCGGCGCCGTGGAGAACCGCTTTTCTCAGGTTTTCGACACTGGGCGCGCCGCCGCTTTGCGACGACTCGGAGACCATGGCCGAATAGGCCTGGTTGAGATACACCAGCATGATGACCCCGATTTCCACGGCCACGCCTGCCAGGGCGATGAAACCCACCCACACGGCCACCGAGAAATTGTATCCGAGGATGTACATCAGCCAGATAGAGCCCACCAGCGACAACGGCAGGGTGCCCATGATGATGACCACCTCCATGAAGCTGCGAAAGTTCAGATAGAGGAGAATGGCGATGATCATCAGAATCAGGGGGATGACATAGGTCAGCTTCTCTTTGACCCGCAGCATATATTCATATTGCCCGGACCAGGCAAGCGAGTAGCCGGCCGGCAGCTCGACCTTGTCCGCCACTACCTTCTGCGCATTCCTGACATAGGTGCCCACGTCGACCCCTTCGATGTCGACAAAGGTCCAGCCGTTGAGACGGGCGTTCTCGCTCTTGATGGCCGGCGGCCCGTCCTCGATATAAACATCGGCGACATCGGCCAGGGCGATGCGCTCGCCGCTCATGGTGACAATAGGCAGCAGGGCCAGCTGCTCGGGTGAGTCGCGGTAGGCCTGGGGATAGCGCAGGTTGACGGGATAGCGCTCCAGTCCCTCGACGGTCTGGGTGACGTTCATGCCGCCGATGGCGGTGGCCACCACCTGCTGGACATCGGCGATATTGAGACCGTAGCGGGCTGCCTCCTCCCTTTTGATGTCGACCTTGATATACCTGCCGCCGGCCACCCTTTCGGAATAGACCGAGGCGGTGCCGTCAACCTCTGCGAGAATGGTTTCGAGCTGCCGGCCGATGGTCTCAATGGCGCCAAGCTCGGGTCCCGCCACCTTGATGCCCACCGGTGTCTTGATGCCGGTGGCCAGCATGTCTATCCTGGTTTTGATGGGCATGACCCAGGCATTGGTAAGCCCGGGAAAGTCGACCAGGGCGTCGAGTTCCTTTTTGAGCGCCTCCGTGGTCATGCCTGGACGCCACTGGTCACGGGGCTTGAGCTGGATGAAGGACTCGATCATGGTCAAAGGCGCCGGGTCGGTGGCGGTCTCGGCGCGGCCCACCTTGCCGAAAACCGACTCCACTTCCGGCACGGTGGCGATAAGCTTGTCCGTCTGCTGCAGGAGCTGGCGCGCCTTGCCGACGGAGATACCGGGATAGGTGGTGGGCATATACATCAGATCACCCTCGTCCAGAGGCGGAAAGAACTCGGAGCCGATCTTCGTCAGCGGCCAGAGACCGATGGCCAAAATTATAGCGGCGCAGGCGATGACGGTTTTGGGAAAGCGCAGCACCCCTCTGAGCAGGGGCATATAAATGACTATCATCAGCTTGTTGAGCGGATTTTTCTCCTCGGCCATCACCTTGCCGCGAATGAAATAGCCCATCAGCACCGGCACCAGGGTGATGGCCAGGACGGCCGAGGCGGCCATGGCATAGGTCTTGGTAAATGCCAGCGGCGAGAACATCCTGCCCTCCTGGGCCTCGAGGGTGAAGACAGGAACGAAGCTGACGGTGATGATCAGCAGACTGAAAAACAGCGCCGGACCCACCTCGCTTGCCGAATCGGCGACAATCTTCCAGCGGTTTTCAGGGGTCAGCGGCGTGCGCTCCATGTGTTTGTGCATGTTCTCGATCATGACGATGGCGCCGTCTATCATGGTGCCGATGGCGATGGCGATGCCGCCGAGCGACATGATATTGGCATTGAGGCCCTGCATGTGCATGACGATAAAGGCCGTAAGTATGCCCACCGGCAGACTGATTATGGCCACCAGCGAGGAGCGCACGTGAAAGAGAAAGAGAACGCAGACCAGGCCGACCACGGCGAACTCCTCCAGCAGTTTTCGCCAGAGGTTTTTCACGGCGCGCTCGATCAGGGCGCTACGGTCGTAGACCGGTACCACCTCGACGCCTTCCGGCAGCCCGCCTTTGAGTACTTCGAGCTTTTCCTTGACGCCGTCGATGGTCTTCTGGGCATTCTCGCCGAAACGCATGACGATGATGCCGCCCACCGTTTCCCCCTTGCCGTTGAGTTCGGCAATCCCCCGCCGCATCTGCGGTCCTTCTTCTATTTCAGCGACTTCCTTGAGCAGGATGGGGGTACCGTTGCTGTTGACCCCCAGGGGGATATTGCCGAGGTTTTTGGCATTCTGCAGATAGCCGGTGGCCCGTACCATGTATTCGGCCTCGGCCATCTCCACCACCGAGGCGCCGATCTCCTGGTTGCCCTTCCTGATTGCCGACTGCACCCGGGAGAGCGAAATGGAGAAGGCCCGCAGCTTTTCCGGGTTGACCTTGACCTGATACTGCTTGACCATACCGCCCACCGAAGCCACCTCGGAGACGCCCGGCACCGTCTGCAGCTCGTATTTGAGGAACCAGTCCTGCAGGCTGCGCAGCTGGCTGATGTCATGTTTGCCGCTGCGGTCCACCAGGGCATAGAGATAGACCCAGCCGACGCCGGTGGCATCGGGGCCGAGCTGCGGCCTGGCATTATCGGGCAGCGACGGCGCAACCTGGCTGAGATACTCCAGCACCCGGCTCCTGGCCCAGTAGAGATCGGTTGCTTCATTGAAAATCACATAGACGTAGGAGTCGCCGAAAAAGGAGTAGCCCCGCACCACCTCGGCCCCGGGAACGGAAAGCATGGCCGTGGTCAGCGGGTAGGTCACCTGATCCTCGACCACCTGCGGCGCCTGGCCGGGGTACCGGGTTTTGATGATAACCTGGACATCGGAGAGATCGGGGATGGCGTCTACCGGCGTATTCTTGAGCGAATACAGGCCGGCAGCCACCAGTATCGCTGTTGCCAGCAGGATGAAAAAGCGGTTGTGCACCGACCAGCGTATTATGGATTCAATCATCTGCCTGTCCTTTGATGTTCAAAAGCCCGTCCGCGCCTCTACTCAAGGCTCATATCGCCCAGGTCCATATCGTCCAGGCTGAGCTCGTCGAGGCTGCGCTCGTCTTCTGCGGCCGGGTCGTGAACGGCGGTGATCTCATACCGGTTTTCCGCCACCCGCGTAATCTCGATATTGAGATCTCGACCCTCTTGCAGGCCGGACATATCCACCGATTCGGAGACGGTGAAGTCCATGGTCATCTCCGGCCACTGCCACTGGTCTATGGCCTCGTGGGTGGCGCTGACCTCGCGCTCTTCCGCCTGCACTGCGTTAATGGTCGCCGCTGTCCAGACACTGTCGGGCATGGGTGCTTCCTCCTCATAATGCATACGCTTGAAATCCGAGGTTTTGCTCGACTCCGAGTCGATGAGAAACTGGGCCGAGGTAACAATCTTTTCGCCCTCCTCGAGTCCTGAAAGAATTTCCGCCGAATCCATATCATAGCGTCCGATCTTGACGTTCACCGACTTGAAGCGCCCCTCGCCCAGCGCCAGCACCACGCGGTTGGTCTGTCCCGTGCGGATAATTGCCTCTTTCGGCACCAGCAGCGCCTCCTCGGAACTCCGGGAATGTATCTCCACCTGGGCGAACAGATTGGGTTTGAGCAGTTGGTCCTCGTTGTCGAACTTCAACCGTACCCTCAGCGTGCGGCTCTGCGGGTCGAGGGCCGGATAGATATAGGCCACCGTCGAGGTCCATTGCCTGCCGGGCAAAAAATCGAGTTTCATGGTCACCGGCTGTCCCTCTTCCACCAGGGAGGCCTGTCTCTCGAAGACCTCCGCCTCGACCCAGACCTGTTCCAGGGTGCCGATGGACATCAGGGTGGAACTCGGCGTAACGTAGAATCCCTCGCGAGTGGCAAGGTTGTCAACCACGCCGTCCTGCGGCGAGTAGAAGGTTATTGTCTGCCGGACCCTGCCGGTCTTTTTCAGATCGTCTATGGCTTCCTCGGGGACGCGCAGAGCGGTAAGCCGCAGTTCGGCCGCCCGGCGCAGTCGCGGGGAATTGCGCTCCAGGGCCAGCAGAAACTCCTCCTGGGCGTTGACCAGCTCCGGAGAATAGATATCATAGAGCGGCTGCCCTTTTTTAACCGGATCGCCGGTGGCCTTGACGTAGAGCTTTTCAAGCCAGCCATTTACCCGCGGGTGGATGTGAACCAGCCGGTCCTCGTCGTATTCGACATAGCCCACGGTGCGGATGGCGGTATCCAACTCGCCGCGTTCGGCCTCGGCCAGGCGTACGCCCAGATTGTTGATCACCTCCGGCGAAATTTTCACCGTGCCCGGACCGGCATCGCCGCCCTCGTCCTCCTCGTAGACGGGAATAAGGTCCATGCCCATGGGCGACTGGCCCGGCTCGTCCCGGCGGTAGTTGGGATCCATGGGAGCCACCCAGTAGAGCGGCTCTTTCTCGCCCGACTCGAGACCGTCCTCCATCTCCGTGCCGGGGCGCCCCAGCATGCCGCCCAGCTGCGGATAGACGGCATAGGTCACCAGCGAACCGACGGCGGCACCGATAACGAGCATGACCACCGCACCACTACTCTTTTTCATTGTTCTCTCCTCTGCTTCATGCCTTCTTCAAGCCTTCTGCGCCGTTGAGAGGGCAGCGATTCCCTCCTTTACCGGTGTTCAGACAGTATCGCCTTCTTTTCAGGGCCGCTGTGCCGCAGGCTTTGGCGCAGGCAGGTGAAAGGCGGTCCGCTGGGCTGTTACCGGCTGCCGACGATTTCGCCGGCCTCGTCCATAAGGTGGTCCATAAGGTAGTAATTGAGATTGACTATGGTCTTCTGCCTCTCGACATCGATGTCCAGGGCGTCGATACTGGCATTGAGTTCGGCGATGCGGGAGCGCGCCACCTCGGCGAAATCGCCATCGTCGTTGGTATAGGCAGTGAGGGAGGCCTCGGCCTGCTCGTGCATCTGCGGCAGCAGGCGCTCCCCATACAGCCGCTGGCGCTCGTCCAGACGCCGCAGCCTGGCCCGCTGCTGCTCGAAATCGGCCACCATCTCGCGTATCAGCGCCCATTTCCTGGTCTTGACGGCCTGGGCCTCGGACACCGCCGACTGCACTTTTTTGTCCTGTTTATTGCCGGTGAAAAGCGGCAGGTCGAAGCTCAGCCCCACGGAAACGAAGTCGGCCCGGTCGCCGCCGGCGCCGGAATCGGCGCGATAGCCGTAGCTGGCGTTGACCCCCCACATCGGCTTATAGCTCTGCCGGGCAAGATCGATGCCGAGATCACTGGCCTCGATCTTCTTCTCCAGCGCCTGCACCGCCGGGTGCGATGAAAAATAGCCGTAGAGTTCCCCAGGCTCTATCCTGCCCGCACGGGTGAAGAGCTCCTTGTCCAGCATCACCACCTCCGGCATTGCCCGAGGCAGCCGGTAGCCGGTCTGCGTACCGGCTGGAAATACCTCCGGCGCCGCCATGTAGTGCTCAGCGAAAGCACCCTGTATCCAGCCGGAGAGTTTTTCCGCCACCGCCTCCTGCTGCTGCCGGAGCATGGTCAGCCGATCCTCGAGGCGGGTCAGCTCAAGCTGGGCGCGGACGATATCCTGCTGCCGGGTACGCCCCAGGGCGGAGGAGTAGCCGACCTCGGCGACATCGACCAGCTGCTCGAAGAGGGGGCGGTCTTTTTCAATGAGGGCAATGCTTTTTTGCGCTTTGTAGGTGTCATACCAGAGGCCGGCAACCACGACCACGGCCCTGGCCCTGCGGTCCAGCCGCTGGAACGGATACTGGCCGCTGAGGGTTTGCAGCTGCCTCCGCTCAATCTCCAAGCTGTCGCCGCGCGGCATCATCTGGGTGATGCCTGCCTTGACCTGGGTCATGGCCTCCTGGTCGATATCGAAGGTATCGACGGGGAAGTTCGCCAGACCGACCGAGACCGTCGGATCCGGCAGGGTGCCTGCGGCGATGCTTCGCGCCTCCAGGGCCTCCTGGCTATGTTTGTTTTCCACAAGCCACGGGTCGTTTCTCTGGGCTGCCTTCACGGCCTCCCTGAGCCCCAGGACTTCATCCCGTTCGGCCGCCTGGCCGGCAGCAGCCATGGAGACGACTACCGCCGCCACAATCCCCAGCCTTACAAACCACCGCCCTGACGATCTTGCCCCGGCACCGCTGTCTTTGTTTTTCACAACCATGAATCTCCTCGTCTCTGTGCAGGTGGAAACGGCCCGTTCTTTACATGGACATATGCGGATACCAGAACTTGACCGTATGCTGGCCCTCCGGCTCTTTGAAAACAGTGATAACGCCCCATTTGCCGGGCTCGTCGATGGTAAAATTGGCGGCAAAGACACCACTGCCGAAGCTCTCTAGGCTGGCCAGCTGCTCCTTGCCCGACGGAGAAACGAGCTTGACCTTGCCGGCGATCTTGTCGATTTTCTCGCCATCGCGCATGAATGTCGCCATGACGTGATGGGTCTTGCCATCGGCATCCTTCATATTCATACTGGCCAGGTCCATGACCTGGAATTCGGCATGGATATCTTCCACCATGGCGGTATGCTTGAAGGTACCGTCCATGGATTCACTGCCGTGATCCATTCCTTTCATGGCCATGACGGTGGTTGCCGTCATCACTGCCAGAGTCACTATAAGCAGGCGTAGAGTTTTCATTACCGGGATTCTCCTTGTCTGTCGACGTCTGTTGCGTCGTTGTTGGAACTCGACTGTCGCCGAGCCTTTCTGTCATTGCACCGCCCCGCAGCCGCTTCGATGGAAGCGGCGGCAGAATACGGTGCTTCTTCTGCTGTTCGACTTTTTGCAACATACATGCCAGCATTCGTCTCATCCAGAGGCTGCCGGCGACAATGAAGCTCAAGAGCTGTACCCGCGGCAGCTGCATTTTCCAGGGAAAGCCGCACCGCTGTCTATTTTTTGGGCAGCGGTGCCGGAGCACTGTACAAAGAGTGGACAGCTGCATACACTATCGCCTAGACTATCATCAGGCACCAGCGGCGCCGGCCGGGCCGGGCCGGCTTTGATCGCCGCTGTCTCTGCTGTTATCGTATCACATGGCCCGGTGTTTGCACGACTCCAGCTGCGATGAGATTGCGCTCCGGAGGCGACAGCAGTTTCTTTACTCAGGCCCGCATCCGTTTCACTACATCGATTGATCACCACTATTATGCATACCGTTACGCGCACTCCAGAAAGAATACCGCGTTCCCCGCAGCCTTTCCGTTTTTCCGGAACGGTGCTCGGTCTGCTTTTTGCCACCTCGGTACTGGCCCTAACCCTGATTTTTTCCACCCTGCAGAATATCAACAGGGAACGGCAGCTCATGACGAAATTCCTGCGCGACAAGGGCGAGGCGATCATGCGCTCCATCGAAGCCGGCAGCAGAGCCACCATGATGCATCACATGGGCGGCGGCGACCCGCTGCACACCCTGTTGAACGAATACGCCAAGGACCCCGACATCCTCTATATCAGCATCAGCGATATCGAGGGCGATGTCAGCAGGCATGTCGGCACACCGCCGCAGCCGCCCCTTGAGGAAGAGGAGCTGCAGGCCATAGCTGCCGGCAGCAGGGCTCTCACCAGGCTGGATACCGAAGCGGGAGTATACTCCCTCTCCAAGGTCTTCGAACTCGACATCACCCCGCGACCCAGCCGCATGTACGCCCCCGGCACCAGCCGAAACATGCCGGGCGGCAGCGGCAGGATGATCCTTTCCGTGGGCCTGCTTACCCATCAGTTCGACGAGGCGCGAAAGCGGGACCTCCGCCATGCCATATTCATGGGCGCCATACTCTTTCTGGTGGGCTGTGCTGCATTCTACTTTATCTTCCTCTACCAGAAGATGCGGATCGCCAGCTCGAATTTTGCCAATATCAAGCTCTACGCCGACAATGTCATCGAATCCATTCCGGTAGGCCTCATCACCCTCGACGCCGGCAACCGCATCGTCTCCTGCAACCGCCAGACCGAGGAGCTTCTGGAAACGGACTTCGCTTCGCTTAAGGCACGGAATATCCGGCAGGTGCTGCCGGACTGGCAGCCATCGGTGGACACCAGCTGTTCAAGCCTGCTCGAGAAGGAGACCGAATACACCTCGGCCTCCGGTGGAACACTACCGCTGCGCCTCAGCTGCTCGCCGCTTTTCGACGACGAAGACAAGGAGATAGGAAAAGTGCTGATTCTGCGCGACATGAGTTCCATAAAGGAGATGGAGCTGCAGCTCGAGCGCTCAAGACGCATGGCCGCGCTGGGGAAAATGGCCGCGGGCATCGCCCATGAGATCCGCAATCCCCTGGGAACATTGCGCGGCTTTGCCCAGTATTTCGGCAGCCGTACCGAAAAAGACGGGGGCAGCACCAAATACGCCGAGCTGATGATCAGCGAGATCGACCGGCTGAATCAGACCATCTCCGGCCTGCTGCAGTTTTCAAGGCCGCGCGAACCGCAACTTCGGCAAGTGGAGATCGCCCTGCTCTTCAGCAAGACCGTGTCGATGATGGC
>JBEPWT010000128.1:0-8512 GCA_041642275.1 Desulfopila sp.
GATTAGCAATGAAACTCAGCTACGTCTCCTGAGGGACCGGATTGCTCATTTCACGGGACGCCATAAACCCGTCCATGGGGGCTTGGCTGCAGCCGTCCTGGCTGCAGACACCCGCGAAATGAGCAACCCGGCCCCCTTGCCAGAGGACAGGCTGAGTTTCATGCCTAATCAGCATTTTTTTTTGAAATTCAGCGTGTAATTCCGCCTGCTGCCGAATATTTCATCCACCTCGAAACCGTATCCGCAAGCCAGGGATGTCAGCTCTTCGATGCTCATCTTGTCAGGGTCGCCAGCCAACTCGGTAATGGAAAGAACTCCATCTTTCTTCAGCGTCCTGCAAATCTCTTGCAGGTAGATGCCCTTGTTTTCGACTTCGCCGATAACCGTTACCATGCATGCTCGATCGAACATGTCCTCTTCCAACTCGAGGCTGACACCATCTGTTACGATGTAGTCAACATTATATATTTGGCGTTTGTCCATCCGTTTTTTACAAATATCCAGCATTTGCTGCTGAATATCGACCAGTACGAGCCTGCCGTTACTCAACTTTCTGGCAATGTGCGTGCTGAAATACCCAGGCCCGGGGCCGATCTCCAGAACGCTATGGTTCTCCTGCAGGTCCAGGCGCTTAAGCAATTTCCTTGGAGAGAGAAATACATTACGGAAAGGAAGCAACAAGGTAAAAGCGTATTTTGCAGGGAATACGCCTTTACCGGAAAAGCTCATCGGAGAGTTTCTCTTTTTCATTGCATTGAACGTGGCCGCCAGGAGCAGATATGTGTCCGCAGGTGGTGAGAATGTGCTCATACCCGTATATGCTTACATGATCGGGCGTAAAGTTCAGCAAGACACCTCATTTATCATTGCCCAGGAGTCCTAGACTGTCATATCGGTAATCTCCTTCCTGAAAACACCATTAAATGCTTGTTGTCAATTCCTTTAATATGGTTCGGCGTCCATTTTTCATGAAAGGTTCGGCTGGGACTATTGGCTGGAAGAGAAAAAGGGTTCAACCATGATATGGCTGAACCCTCGCATTTTCTGGTGACCCCAAGGGGAATCGAACCCCTGTTTTCGGCGTGAGAGGCCGACGTCCTGACCGCTAGACGATGGGGCCTTGGTAAAGTGTGGTCTTTTTACTTGAAGAGTATGGCCTTGTCAAGATTTTGTTTCCCCTGTTTCCGAAAGATTCTCCTCAGGCGCATCCGCCGTCGATGCCGCAGTTTCAACCTGCCGCCGTTCGCGGTTGAAGGTACGGGTCAGGTCCTGCAGCCACCAGGCTACATCATCGGTGAGAAACTCCTTACTGCACCGCCAGCTCCAGTTGTCCTTATCCGTCCCCGGCATGTTCATGCGGCAGTCTCCGCCGAAGCCAAGCACATCCTGCAATGGATAGATGCTGACCACGGCGGTTGAGGACATGGCAAGATGAATGAAATCGCGGTGGATGCCGTGCACATCCTTGCCCTCCCGGTTGACGATGGTTTGTATCTGGTGGCGGATGCCGTCGTCGATCTTGTCGCTGAGATACCAGCCGACGGTGGTATTGTTGTCGTGGGTACCGGTGTAGACGAAGAAATTGGAGGATTCGAAGTTGAAGGGCAGAAAGCTGTTTGTCCGGTCGCCGTCAAAGGCGAACTGCAGTATTTTCATGCCGGGAAAACCGAGATGCTGGCGCAGAGCGATAACATCTTCGGTTATTTCGCCGAGATCCTCGGCAACGATTTTCAAGGGTCCCAGACGATCGAACACGGTTTTGAAAAAATCAGCTCCGGGCCCGGGACGCCATTCCCCGTTGAGAGCGGTTTCTTCATCGGCGGCCACCGACCAGTAGGCCTGGAAGCCGCGAAAATGATCGATTCGGGCTATGTCCACTTGACGAAAAACGGCCTCGAACCGGGCGCACCACCAGCTGAGAAGATCTTCTTCGACCTCGTCGTCTTCCGTGTTCCAGCGATAGAGCGGATTGCCCCATTTCTGTCCGGTATCGCTGAAATAGTCGGGGGGAACTCCGGCCACATGAAGAGGCAGGCGTGTTGTTTCGTCGAGTTGAAAAATACTTTGGTTGGCCCAGACATCGGCGCTGTCGAGGCTTACGTAGATGGGTATGTCGCCAAAGAGCTCGATGTTGAGTTCCTCCGCCAGGCGGCGAACCTGCTGCCATTGCCTGAAAAAGACAAACTGTTCGAACTGAAAAAAGGAGATGTGCTTCTGCATCTCGGTTGCCGCCTGGACAAGGGCCTCCTGTTGACGTTTTGCCAGAGCCTCCGGCCACTGGTACCAGGCTTTGTTCTTGAACCGGCTCTTCAAGGCCATGAACAGGCAGTAGTCCGGCAGCCAGGATGATTCTTCGGCGAACTGCTGGAAGTGCGGATCCTGTTCCGGGCTGAAGCGCGAGAAGGCGCGGTTGAGCAGCATGGTCTTGAAATTGATTACACCATCAAAGTCGACGGTATAGGGAGAAAAATCCGGCATGCCCCTGAGGTCATCAGCCGACAGCAGACCTTCTTCCTGCAGCAGTTCCGGGGAGATGACCAGCGGATTGCCGGCAAAAGCCGAAACCGTCATATAGGGAGAATTGGAAAAGGCCGAATGGGTGGGTCCAAGAGGCAGGATCTGCAGAATCGATTGCCCGGATCGGGCCAGAAACCGCAGGAAATCCCCCATGCCGCTGCCCATATCGCCTATGCCGTAGGGGGAAGGCAGGGATGTTATGTGTGCCAGGACACCGCTTGAGCGGCTGTACTTAACAAATTCGTCCATGCTGGTATATCCTTATGAATGGAAGGGGGAAGGGAGAAAACATTGGGTTGCCATAAAAGATGATAAATATGATTCGCTCAGCCGGCAATCGTTAAAAAATTATGCTATACTTGTTTCTGGGGTCAAAAACATTATAATATCATAACTGTGAGCATGAGAACAATTCTCAATAAGTGCAAATGCTTGGCGGCCGATGGCGGATGCTTTTTCCAATGAAAACGGGACCAGTGTAGAGCTGGAGGATAATTGTTTGCCGTCGGCGCTGAAAAAGGGTATGTTTAGAGGTTTGTGAGCATCTTTGAGTTCATCGGAGGTGATGCGCAATCCAAATACTGCAATTTCTTTGTGTTATTTAAAAATATACTTACATTCCAAGGTGAAATCGGGGCTCCGTTGTCGAGGAAACCCTTTCTTCTGTAATCATTAATTCTGCAAGGTGGTTCTCTGGTGCTGTCCGAACTTAAAGAAAGTCTATTAAAAACAGGAAAGTCTGAAGGATGTATAAGTTTCGACGAGTTAAATGAGTTACTCCCCGACGATATAAAGGATCCTGGTGCAATAGAGAAGATCTTCAACTTTCTTGGCGATCACAATATCGAAATAGTAACCGAAGAGGAATCCGGGGAAAAGAGAACCTTATCAGGCGAGATCTGGAAGAAAAAGAAAAAAAACCAATCAGCCGACGATCAGGATAACGACGACAACCTGGTGAGCGAATCCGAAACGCATGAGGCGGAAGAGACGACCACCACCTACCTCCGGGAAATGGGGCAGTTCGACCTGCTTACTCCTGAAGAGGAGGCTAAGTACAGCAAGACCATTCGCCAGGGGTTCGAGGCCATCATCATCGCCATTCGCGAAGACGGTTCCGATACCCGCGAGATCGGCCTGCTGCGTGAGAGGATAGATCTCTGGGAGAAACGGGATCCGACGCTCAAGCCGAAAAAGCAGCAGCTCAATTTTATGCGCTATAATGTCGTCAGCGCCTCCAAGAAATATCCTGAAAAGCGTGAACTGTTCGAGTTGCAGACCAAACTCGAGGCCTACAGCCGCTCCATCGAAGTCGCCAAGGATACGATGATCAGGGCGAACCTTCGCCTGGTTGTCTCCATTGCCAAGAGGTACATGCACCAGGGGCTGACCCTGGCCGATCTGATCCAGGAGGGCAATCTTGGTTTGATGCGGGCCGTCTTCCGCTTTGATTATACCAAGGGAAATAAATTTTCGACCTATGCCAGCTGGTGGATCAGACAGGCCATTACCCGGGCCATACTCGACAAGACACGGACCATCCGGCTGCCGGTGCATTTTCTCGAACTCAGAAGCCAGTTCTTCAAGGCCTTCTACGCACTTTTCAAGGAACTCGGCCGCGAACCGACGCCTCTGGAGATATCCAAGGCGACCAACCTGCCCATGGATAAGATTCTTTCCATCCTCGAGGCCTCGCGGGAACCGATTTCTCTGGAAACGCCGGTGGGCGACGACGATTCGACTCTGGGAGATTTTCTTGAAAACCAGGAGTCGCAGTCTCCCTATGAAGCGGTGCAGACCCGTGAACTCGCCGGCAGGGTGACGGAAATCCTTTCGACCCTGAGCGACAGGGAGGAAAAGATCATTCGCCTGCGCTTCGGTATCGGTGAAAAGGCCGAATATACTCTTGAGGAAATCGGCAAGAGGTTCAATGTGTCCCGGGAGCGGATCCGGCAGATCGAGAAGAAGGCCCTGAACAGACTGCGGCATTCGAGCCGGCGGGAGAAGCTGAAGTTCTTTATTGACTGATACCGCCGGGACAAAAAAAACCAAAATGGGGAAGCCGGGTAACCACCCGGCTTTTTTTTTGTGGCTATGGAAAAAATGTTTGAAGAGGCCGGACTTACGGCTATTTACGACAAGGTGACGAGAGAAGAAAGACTTTCCCTTGATGACGGTCTGCAGCTGTACCGGTGTGCCGACATCCTCGCCCTCGGCGCCTTGGCCAATATCGTCAGGAACCGAAAAAACGGCGACAACACCTATTTTATTTATAACCAGCATCTCAATTATTCCAATATCTGTACCAATCTGTGCAAGTTCTGCGCCTTCGGCAAGGCAAAAGAATCGGAACTCGCCTATGAAATGAGCGTCGACGAGGTCAAGGAGAAGGTACGGGAGCGGCTCGACGAACCGATTACCGAGATCCACATGGTGGGCGGCATCCATCCTGAGCTGCCCTTCGACTATTATCTGCAGATCCTCCAGGCAATAAAGGAGGTCCGGCCCGGTGTCCATATTCAGGCCTTCACCTGCGTCGAAATAGCGCATCTGGCCGAACTTGCCGGCAAATCGGTGGACAAAACCCTTGAAATCCTGAAAATGGCCGGTCTCGGCTCCCTCCCAGGCGGCGGCGCCGAGGTTTTCAGCCCGCGTATTCGCAAGCTGACCTGTGAGAAGAAGCTTGCCGGTTCAGACTGGCTGGAGATTTCCAAGAGCGCCCACAGGCTCGGCCTGCATACCAACGCCACCATGCTCTACGGCCATATAGAAACCCTGGAGGAACGGTTGCTGCATCTCGATGCCCTGCGCAAAACCCAGGACGAGACCGGCGGTTTTCTCGCCTTTATCCCGCTGGCCTTTCATCCCAAGAACACCGAGATGTCGGATCTGGCCCAGACCAGCGGTATCGATGACTTGAAAAACATTGCCGTAGCCAGATTGATGCTCGATAATTTTCCGCACATAAAGGCCTATTGGGTCATGATCGGACCGAAGATGGCGCAGATAGCACTCTCCTTCGGCGCCGATGACATGGACGGCACCGTCAAAGAGGAGATCATCACCCATATGGCCGGGGCTGAAACGGGCCGGGCCATTGGTTCCGCCACCCTCGTGCGGCTTATCCGGGAGGCCGGCAGAAAGCCGATCGAGCGCGACACCCTCTACAATATCATCAGCACGCCAGCACTTTCCGGGGAACTGTTGTGAAAGATCTCAACGCCAAGATACGCAGCGGCCTGAGAATCGAAGATGAGGATTTTCTTCGTCTGGCTGCGGAGGCCGATTTGCACCAGCTTGGCCATCTCGCTGATGCCGTCCGCCGCAGGAAGCATCCCGAAAGGAAGGTAACTTACGTTATCGACCGGAATATCAACTATACCGATATCTGCATTTCCGCCTGCAGATTCTGCGCTTTCTACAAAAAGCCGCAGGATCCGGGAGGCACGGTCCTCGGTTTTGAGGAGTTGGGCGAGAAAATCGAGGAAACCCAGAAGCTCGGCGGCACCCAGATCCTGCTGCAGGGGGGGCTTCACCCGGATCTTCCCATCGAGTTCTACGAAGAGATGGTTCGCTTCATCAAAAGCAAGGGTATCCATCTCCATGGATTTTCCCCGCCCGAGGTCTGCCATTTTGCCGCCATCTCCAACATATCCATCCAGGAGGTGCTCGACAGATTGATAGAGGCGGGTCTTGATTCCATACCCGGCGGCGGGGCGGAGATACTCTCCGACAGGGTGCGCAGCCTGACGTCGCCGAACAAATGCCGCGCCGACCAGTGGCTCGAGGTAATGGAGGAGGCACACCGACGGGGGCTGCGAACGACGGCCACCATGATGTTCGGTCATGTCGAAACTCTTGAGGAACGCCTTGAGCATCTGCGCAGACTGCGCCAGCTGCAGGACCGTACCGGGGGGTTTACCGCCTTCATACCCTGGCCCTTCCAGCCGGACAACACCGCCCTGGCGCAAAGCATTTCCGTGAGGACCGGCGGCCATGAGTACTTGAGAACACTTGCCCTGTCGCGTCTCTATCTCGACAATTTCGACAATATCCAGGCATCCTGGGTGACCCAGGGACCCAAGGTGGCGCAGCTCTCTCTTTTTTTCGGCGCCAATGACTTCGGCAGCACCATGATCGAGGAAAACGTTGTCGCTGCCGCCGGCGTCAGTTTCAGGCTCTCCGAGAACGAAATCAGACGACTTGTCGAAGAAGCCGGTTTCACTGCCGAGCAGCGTCTCATGGACTATTCGCCGGCCCACCTCTAATGTCTGCCGCTCTGGCCGCCAAAGATATGGTTGTCCGGGAAACCGCCAGGTTGTGCTGATGATTGAGTCTCCATATCTACTCTATACCTCGCCGATGATAGTGCCGGTAACCGCTGAGCCCATTTTCGAAGGGGCGGTCCTCGTTGACAGTGAGCGTATCGTCGATGTCGGGGAAAAGCACCGGCTCCTTGAGAAATGGCCGCAGACGAAAACGGTAGAGCTTTCCGGGATACTTATGCCGCCGCTGGTAAATTGCCACATGCATCTGGAGCTTGCCGATAGAGACGATATTCCCCGGCCGCCGGAAGGTGAGCCGATGGTGGGCTGGATCGCCAGACTGATGGAAAAAAGGGGCGAGGCCGAAAATGCCCTGAGGAAGACGGCTGCCCTCGCCCGGGCCAGCTACGAGCAGTATCTCGCCGGGGTGGCTCTGATAGCCGATATCTGCAACATTTTCCCGGGTGAGGACTCAGGCGGAGAGGATCTGCCGGAGATAGTCCGGTTCTACGAGATGCTTGCGCCGACGGCCGTCAGGAGCGGCGAGGCCCTGGGGCTGCTGGAGCAATTCCCCGACGCCGCCCCGGCATGCGCTCACGCGCCCTATTCTACTGCGGCCGGGCTCATTGTCGCCCTCAAAAGCAGAGCCCGGCAGAAAGGCCACGTCTTTTCCCTGCATGTAGCCGAATCAGCCGACGAGAAGGTCTTTCTCAAGAGCGGCGCAGGACCCTTCCGTGATTTCCTCGAGCAGCGGCGCAGCTGGGATGGGACAATACTCGGCGGCGGCCGGTTTGACGGCAGTGTTTTCTACCTCGACAGCCTGGGCGTTCTCGATGAGCGTACCCTCTGCGTACACTGCGTGCATCTGAGCGAGGCCGAAATCGCAATCCTGGCAGCAAGAGAGGCCAAGGTCTGTCTCTGCCCGGGAAGCAATGATTTTCTTGGCGTCGGTGTCGCCCCTCTGGAGAAGATGCTCGACGCCGGCCTGCTGCCGGCCATCGGCACCGATTCCAGGGCATCCAATGAACACGCCGACCTGTGGCGGGAAATAGGCATGCTCCGCCATCTTCACTCTGGCGTGTCCGCCTCGACGCTGCTGGCCATGGCTACCTACGGCGGAGCGGCGGCTCTGGGCAGAACAGGGGATTACGGTAGCCTGGAACGGGGCAGAAAAGCGCTGATGCTCGAAATCGATATCGAAGTCGATGACAAGGCAACCGCCGAAGAGGTGCTTGAGCGTCTCGTCTGCGGCCGGCGTCCTCAAAATATCAGATGGAGAGCGCCCCTGCCCGGGCGTTGAGAATATACAGATGAAAGATGTCAAAGTACGCATAGGCATGGTCAATTATATCAATACCGCGCCTATCTACGAAGTGTGGAAAGATACCGTCGACGACGATGGGTATGTGGTGATCGAAGAGCCGCCTCTGGTGCTCAACCGCATGCTGGCATCGTCGAGCATCGATCTGGGTTTCGTCTCCTCCTATGAATATTGCCGGCGTCCCGAGCAGTATCGAATCCTGCGGGATCTCTCCATCAGTTCCACGGGGCCGGTGGGGTCGGTTTTCCTTTTCTCGCATATGCCGATCGAGCGACTCGACAGGCAACTGGTTCTGCTCAGCAACCAGTCCGAAACCTCCGTCTTTCTGGTGAAAATAATCCTCGAAGAATACTACAGCCTGCAGCCGCAGTACATCACCGGCGGCGTCACCGGCGATTTGAGCGGTTCC
>JBEPWT010000129.1:0-8407 GCA_041642275.1 Desulfopila sp.
CCGCTGTAGATTGCGGCATAGTAGCCGCCGGTACGTTCGAGCACATGGGAGAGCGGCAGGAAACTGAGAAAGGTTTCGCATTTTGCCATGGTACCGAGCTGCTTGAGTCCATAGATGGTATCGAACAGCACGTTCTCCTGGGTAAGCATGACTCCCTTGGGCACGCCGGTAGTGCCCGAGGTGTAGATGATGGTGATGAGATCCTTCAGTGTCAGGGCGTCTATCTGTGCCTCGACGACCGCCTTCTCCTCTTCTGACAGCGGATGCGAAACCTCCGAGAGCTGATACTGGGTGAAAACGGGAAAGGTACGGTCACCCAGAAACCGCTCATAGGAGATAATCAGATCGACGCCGGGAATCTGATCGCGCACCGCCAGCAGTTTCTCATACTGGCTCTTGGTGGAAACGAAAACGACTTTGGCGGCGGAATGGTTGATGACATACGCCGCCTGTTCGCCGGTATTGGTGGCGTAGATGGGTACGGTTATGGCCTGGGCCGCCTGAATGCCGAAATCGGAAATGGCCCAGCCGAGACGATTCTCGGAAAAAATCGCCACTCTGTCGCCGGGCTCTACTCCGGCTTTACGTAACCCTCGCGCCAACATCAGCACCCTCTCATAAAACTGACCGTACGTAAGGGAGAGATAGGTATCCCTCTTTTTATAGCTGATAGCTGTCCTGTCCTTATAACGTCTCGCATTTTCTTTTAAAACCGCAGGAACTGATTGAAACAGCAGCTCATTCATAGCCTCTCCTCTCCCTAACGTTAGTTCTTTATCTCCCGAATAGTCAAACGCTCACGTAAAATAAAAGGGTCTGCAACGTTTTCCTTATACCTTACCTTTACGTTTAAGTCAACCACGAAAACCTTCCTTAGCTGCACATCAAGCGTGCTCTCAAAATCGATTGAAAAACGGTGAAAATCGCAGATGTACGGCTGGCTGGCGAAGAAAAGCAGAGGGACGCACGAAACAAAAAGCCGGAACTGCAAAAGGCCCTTAACCCGGATATTTCATGAAAAATCCGGGTTAAAAGAGAAAGATAGTGAGCGATATCCTGGTGATCTGCTCATACTGCACGAAAATCGGCAAGGACGGGGAATTTCGGCAACAGGCCGACTCTTTGCGAACCCGCCAAGGCGCTCTTCAGCGCCCCTTCAGGTTTCAGGAAAACAGGTAAAAAGCCCCGTTTACCACCGCCCAGACAAGCACGGCGGCGGTGATGATAATGCAGGCCATGCTCAGGGTCTTATCGACCATCCGCTCCGGGGAGCGCTCGCGGTAACCAAGGACCAGGCCCGCCAGCGCCCCGGTGAGCATGCCGCCGGCATGACCGAAATTATTGATGCCGGGCACCAGAAAGCCGAAGACGAAGATAGCGATGGCCCAGCCACCGATCTGACTGAAGACCGCCTGGCCGTAGTCGCCTCCCCGTTTTTTCCCGTAATAGAGGGCCGCGCCGATCAGGCCGCAGACCGCGGCCGAGGCGCCAATGGTGAAGCGGACGCCGAACAGCGAGGAGATCAGATAGCCGCCGATACCGCTCATGGTGTAGATCACCACCATCCGGGAGGCCCCGTACTCGCGAATGATCAAAGGCCCAAGCTGATAGAGGGCCATCATGTTGAAGATAATATGGAGCAGACTGCCATGGAGAAAGCTTGCCGCAATCAGGCTCCACCAGCGACCCAGCTGAAAAAGAGGAATCGTTCCGGTTGATCCGAGCACCAGCAGGCTGTTGCTGCTCGGCGACAGGAAGCCAAAGGGACTGGCGGACATCACGGAGGAACGCGGGTCGATGGCCAGGGAGATCACAAAGAAGACGATATTGGCCCCAATGATGATGCGGAGGATTCCCTCCTTATCTCCGGCCGCGCGCGTAAATATGTTGTCCTTCCAGACAGAACCGGGATTTTTCAGGCCGCAGGAGGGGCATTCAGGCGCCGTGCGGCTGACCAGCCTGCGGCAGTTGGGACAGAGAAGGGAGTTTCGTTTTTTCGGTGAATTGCTCATGGGAATGACACTAGAAGATAAATTGCCAGCCCGGCATGGTAATGCCGGCATGTTTGGTTTTCGGATAGAAACTCAACAGCTGTTTGGCCATCTGATTGTCGGTGTTGAATCATCATATCAGTGATCACAGTTGATAATCTCGTAAAAAGTCATCGAAGCCGCCGGGATGGGCTCTGGAAAAAGTAATAACACCTGCCGACAAAACAAGAAAAAGAACCATCGGGAGGAAGCGGGAATCATGGTTTTCTCGCCGTCTTCTCATAGAGCATAAGGGCATTGAGCACCAGGCCGTGACGAATATCCCCGGAGATGATAAGCTCTTCGACCCCGGCCCAGGATCTGCGCATCACCTCGATGTCTTCCATATCGTCCATATCCTGCGACGACACTTTTTCGGCACCTTCAACCAGGAGAGTATAGCAGCGGTTACCCTGGATAGCCGGGTTTGGACGGACAAAGCCTAGTATGCGGCTGTTTTTGCCGGCATAGCCGGTTTCCTCCAGCAGTTCCCGCTCGCCGGCGGCAAGCGGGGATTCGCCCTTCTCCACGGCTCCGCCGGGAATTTCAAGTTCGATGCCCCCCGAGCCGAATCGGTACTGCCTGATGAAGACGACCTCGTCTTCAGCCGTCACGGCGACAATGTTGACCCAGTCGGGAAAGTCCAGCCTGTAGAACTCGCTCTCTGTGCCGGTACGAGGATTGACGATCCGGGCAGAGACAACCTCGGCCACCTTGATGGAAAACAGCCTGCGCTCGTCGCAGATAACAGGTTTTGCCAGCCTTCTTTTAATCACTGGCACACCTCCCGGCTTCCACATGGCAGATGTTATGGCCGGTCTGCAGTTTGTTGAGCCCGTTGAGGGCTGCGACCTTGTAGGCTTCGGCCAGCGTCGGGTAGTTGAAGACCGTATCGCGGAAATAGTTTACCGTGCCGCCGAGACTGAGAACCACCTGACCGATATGAATCAACTCGGCCGCCTGTTCGCCGATGATATGCACTCCCAGCAGTTTAAGGGTTTTCGGGTCGAAGAGGATCTTGACAAAACCGAATTTGGCCCCGAGTATCTGCCCCTTGGCAAGTTCGTCATAGCGGGCGGTTCCGATTTCATAAGGGATCTTGTTTTTCGTCAGTTCCTGCTCGGTCTTGCCCACCATGGAAATTTCGGGAATGGTATAAATGCCGTAGGGCAGCAGTTCATGGGGGCTCAGGGCAGGCATGCAGAACATGTTGCAGCTGGCCAGGCGTCCCTGCTCCATGGAGGTTGCCGCAAGGGCGGGAAAGCCGATGACATCGCCTGCCGCGTAGATGTGGGGGAGCGAGGTCTGAAATCTTTCATTGACTCTGATGCGTCCCCGGTCATCGGTTTCCAGACCGATTGTTTCAAGATTGAGAGAATCGGCATTGGTTTGGCGGCCCACCGCGTAGAGAAAGGTATCGCCGCGCACCACCTTGCCGCTTTCCAGCATCACCCTGATCATGCCGTTTTCCTCTCTGGAAACGCTCGTTACCGTCTCTCCGAGACGGAAGACGGTGTTGTTCTCCATCAGCGAAAACTTCAACCGGTCGGTGATTTCATGATCAACGAAGTCCAGTATTGTCGTGCGCTGGTCAATAAGCACCACATCAATACCCATGGCCGCATACATCGAAGCATATTCAAGGCCGATGACGCCGGCGCCGACGACGATGAGCTTGCGGGGAAGCTCTTTGAGATCGAGAATCTGGTCGACATCGATTATGGTATAGTCGTCAAAGGGAATATCAGGATGCCGTGCCGGATGGGTGCCGCAGGCAATGAGGAAATTATCGGCCGTCAGGATATGCTCCTCGTCCCCGCCGGTGACGGATACCGTCTTTTCATCGACAAAGCGCCCCGTGCCGAAAAACATCTGGATGCGATTGCGCTTCAGCTGGTCTCTGATAACGCTCATTTCGCGTTCCTCCACCATCCGAACCCGCATTACCAGGTCTTCATGGTCAATCTCCTCCTTGACCGTGTAATCGTGACCGTAAAAGGCCCTCTGCCGCAGGCCGAAGAGAAAGAGAATCGCCTCGCGCAGGGTCTTGCTGGGAATGGTGCCGCCGTGCAGGGAAACACCGCCGTACATTGTTACCTTGTCTATGATTGCAACACGCTGGCCCAGTTTTGCCGCGGCTATGGCCCCTTTCTGACCGGCGGGACCGGAGCCGATGACTATGAGATTGAAATGCATGGCATCACTCCCTTGCAGAAGATCTCCCGTGAGGATCTTCGCTGTTGTTGGTGTCTTCACTCTCCTGATTCTGCCGCCGGGGAGCTGGCGATGGCAAAGCTGTATTCAACGTCGCTATGGCCTCCGGCCGCTTCGGCTGTGTGGGTACGCTCGAAAAACCTGCACAGACCGTTGTCATCGATGGTCAGCACAGCCGAAGAACGGGTGCCGTAGCCCTCGCTGCGGATAAAAATGGGAGCGAGGATCTTCTCCCACTCCAGACCGATACCGGTTTCGGGCAGTCTATTCTCGGGAGGCTGCCGGCGATCGGCGAGCATGGCGAAGAAATCGGCGGCGGCAAGAGTTTCTCCGTGCAGCTGTTTCTGGAAAAGATGCCTGCCCCGCTCGACTTTCGGCCAGGGGGTATCGAGCAGGTGGTTGCTGAGGCCATACACTCCAGCGCCGAGCCTTAGCGGCCCTCCGGTGCGGTTCGAGCAGTAATACAAAGAGCTCTGATCGCCAACCACAAGATTGAACCCCCGGTAGCGATCGTAGACCTTGCGCAGTTGCTCGACAAAGGCTGCGGCACTCGTCTTCGACTCCAGATAGCTGAGCAGTATCTCTCCCCGTGATCGCCAGTCGCTCCGCGTCTTGGCCACTTCCCGATAGTTGGTTATGGCACCGAATCTGCCTTCAGCACTCGCTCCCAGCCAGGTGCCCCCGGCCTGGAGGTCCCTGCCTGAAAAAATCTTCCCCCCCGTTCCCCAGCGCTGCAGGGGAGCCGTCTGTCTGGCATAAAACTCATCACGGTTGGCCGCCAGGACCAACCGATAACCAGGCGTGGTTTTATGCGAAAAAAGAATGAGGCACATCAGCACTCTCTCTTTTCTGCCGCCGCAGCATCCAGTGAGCCGAAATGATTTTCCACCAGGTTTTCCACCACCGCCGCCGTCAGTCCCCAGATGATATCGGGCTGGCGTCGATAGACAACCACGCGCTGCAGCCACTCGCTTCTCCTGTTCTTGTAGCGCGCCGGCAGACCCAGTTCGTCGACGGGCAGAAGCACCTGCTCCTCCCCATTATCGTCGACGTAGGAAGACTGGAGTTCAACCCTGCTGTGGTATATTTCCGGAGGATGACGGGCAAACCAGGAAAGCGGGACGGTGAAAACCTCCGCCACCTCCCGGGGGTCGAGTCGCAGTTGGTCTGCTCCAAGATCGATCACCGCCAGAAAACAATCGACAACCAGGCCGCGCGGCGAGACCAGCGTCTCCAGCTGTCCGAGAACATCGATTCCGTCTCTTTTCAGCCCCAGTTCCTCCTCGGTTTCCCGCAGGGCCGTATCCAGCAGATCACTATCGAGTTTCCGGTCGAAATAGCCGCCGGGAAAACAGATTTCGCCACCCTGGGGAATATCGGCGGCCCGCTTTTCAAACAGCAGGTGCACATCGTCTTTTTGCACCACCAGGGGCACCAGGATTGCCGTACTCTGGTAATAGGCTCTGCCCAGAATACCCGGCGGCCGGGCCAGAAGCCCCCGCAGCTGCCGGAAGAGCCGGTTGTTCTTGTCATTTTTGTCCTCTGCCACCAGTTCCTCTCGTACCTGTTATTACTGCGGCGGATTAGCCCGAACATTTCATGAAAAATGGACGGAGTATTACATATAACGTTAAATATCAGATTGTTAAGTTAAATCTGTAGGTGATTGTGGATCTCAACTCGTGAAATATCCGGGTTAGTTGCCCTAAAGCTGCCTGTAGTTGCATGTGGCTGATTCATCGCCGGATCAATATATAGACAAGGGTAATCATCGCTGCGCTGAAAGCCACTGTCCCTGGCAGCCCCACAGCAGCGTGCACTCGCCGGTACCGGGCAGGGCTCCGGGAAAATGCAGCATGGCGGCTATCACCTGAAAAACCGTCATACAGAGGCTGCATTATCTTCTCTTTTGTCTTATACTGCAGGATAGTACTCCAGGAGAAGTACTCCAGGACACGTACTACAGGACAAGAGAATTTCAAATATTCACTCTTTTCCAGGAGCCAGTCATCATGCACTACGAAGGTAATGTTTTCCGGCCTCCCAGCGAGGCGGCCAGCATCCTCCTCCAGGTTACCACCGGATGCTCCCATAATAAATGTACGTTCTGCGGCATGTACAAGCAGCAGAAGTTCAGGATAAAAACCGACGAAGAAATAAACGCGGATATTCTCTTTGCCGAAAAAAACTGCAGAAACCAGCGGCGGCTGTTTCTCTGCGACGGCGATACCCTCTCCATCCCCCATAAACGCCTGGTCGCCATTCTCCAAAAGATCCGCCGGCATCTTCCCTGGATCACCCGGGTGGGCACCTATGCCAACACCAAATCCATTTACCACAAAAGCCTCGAGCAACTGGCCGAACTGCGGCATCTCGGCCTGACGATCGCCTACATGGGCCTGGAAAGCGGCGACGACACAACCCTGGAGGCGATCCGCAAGGGTTCGGATTCGCAGCGGATGATCACCATGGGCCGCAAAATCAGAGAGGCCGGCATCAGGCTCTCTATCACCGTTCTGCTGGGAATCGCCGGCAAAGAACGCTCCCATATCCACGCCAGGGAGACCGGCCGGGTACTGTCGGCGATCGACCCCGAATACGTCGGCGCCCTCTCTTTGATGCTGGTTCCCAATACGCCCCTTTACGAAGAACACCGGCAGAATGCCTTTACCCTGCCCGGCCCCATGGAAATGCTCGAGGAAATTGGCATCATGCTCAGGCATACAACCCTTACAGACGGCCTCTTCCACGCCAACCACGCCTCCAATTACCTCCCCATAAAGGCGAAACTGCCCGAAGACAAGGAGACAACGCTGGCACGCATCCATGACGCCCTCGAAGGCAAAATCGGCCTTCGCCCCGAGTACCTGCGAGCGCTCTGAGAGCCTCTTGGAAAATCTCTCCCCTATTCTTTCCAAAAGAGCAGCCGGAGCTGAAACCGTCGGCTGCGGACCACAGATCAGAGCAGGGAAAATTCCGCCATGCGGATATGGCTCTGCCGGCATTGCGGACAGCGGCCGGGCCGGTCGAACCTGTTTCTTTTTTTGAAGACATAGCCGCAGGAGAGACAGGCGTAGGGACGGGCTATGAGTCCGGTGCTTGCGTGCCTGCTACCGAGGGTTTTTTTCACATGCTCGAGATGATCGAAGACATCCCGTTCGGAAATATGCAGCTCGGCCGAGAGTTCGAGAGAGGTCCAGCGGCCCTGCTTGAGGAGTTCGATAATCTGCTGACGTTTCGTTGCCATGCCTCTTCGTCTGCCGGTGCTGTTTTCAGCCGGGCCGGTATCCCCGGTCCGGCTGCAGATCATTGCCGCGGGCGGCCTGCTGCACAAGCTTGTCGCAGCGTTCGTTCTGCGGATTACCGGCATGGCCTCTCACCCAGCGAAAGCGTACATCCAGTTTCTCCGTCAGCTCCAAAAGCTCCTGCCACAGATCCTGATTGACCGCCGGATCGCCGTTGGATTTGCGCCAGCCCCGCCGCCGCCAGCCCCTGGCCCAGCCTTTGGTGATGCCGTTGACCACATAGGAAGAATCGGAATAGAGTGTAATCCGGTCACGGCAGTCGAACAGCTGGCGAAGAGCAACGATGCAGGCAGTGAGTTCCATGCGATTGTTGGTGGTCTGCAGAAATCCGCCGCTATATTCTCTGACCCCCTCGGTGCTCATTATGACAACGCCGAATCCCCCCGGTCCCGGATTGCCCAGAGCGCCGCCGTCGGTGTAGACAATGATCTCGCCGGCCGCAGGCTGGACCATGGGTTTTTTTGCGCCGCGGCTCGGTGCAGGCCGGGCTGCCGTATTCCCGTCTTCGTCCTCAAGCCAGCTTCTGGCCTCGGCCTCCGTGGCAAACCCCTTGTAGCGCGCACCGGCAAAACCCTTGACCTGGGCTTCGGTTTCCGGCCAGGAGTAATAGATGCCCGGCCGGCTACCCTGCTTCACCGCGTATACCTTTTTCTTTGCCATATCCATTTATGCAGAAACGTTCACAAACAACAGCGCAGGACTCAACATGCAGCAATTTCGTTCTATATTCGGGGGGGTTGTCAATGATCTTTCAGAGCATGCAGTCTCTTTTGCAAACACTGCGACGGCTTCTGCCATTGCCGCGAGCCGGTCAGGCTCTCGGCAAGAGAACATCCCGGGAAAATAAGGTGAATATTC
>JBEPWT010000130.1:0-8407 GCA_041642275.1 Desulfopila sp.
GGCTTACCGCTCTGCAGCTCAGCAGCAGCGCCGCCAGGGTGGGGAACATGATCTACATCTCGCCCTTTCTCTCCCTGCTCTTTTTATATCTGATCATCGGCGAAGCCATCCATCCGGCCACCTTTGTTGGCCTTTTCATGATCGTCGCCTCCATCATCTACCAGGAGATCGATGCCAAAAGGCGGCCGTCCCCGACATGAGCCGCTCAGGCTGAACAGGCGGCAATCAAAGCGATGCCAGGGACAGGGGCCGGTTTTCAGCCCATCTCCTGTTCGGTGCGACTGATAATCTCCTCCTGGTGATCGCGGTCGAGGTCGACGAAATAATCGCTGTAGCCCGCCACCCTGACCAGCAGATTGCGGTATTCCTCCGGATTTTCCTGCGCCCGTCTCAAAGTGGAGGTATCGACCACGTTAAACTGGATATGGTGGCCGCCGAGACGAAAATAGGTACGAATGAGACCGGCGAGTTTCTCAAGGTCGGCGTCGGTTTTCAAAACGCTGGGCAGAAAGCGCTGGTTAAGCAGGGTGCCGCCTGATTTGACCTGGTCCATCTTGGACAGAGACTTGATCACCGCCGTCGGACCGCATCTGTCGGCTCCGTGGGACGGCGAGGTGCCGTCGGAGGCCGGCAGATGCGCGTGTCGGCCGTTGGGCGTGGCACCCAGCATTTTGCCGAAATAGACGTGGCAGGTTGTGGAGAGCATGTTGATATGATAGCCCGTCCCCTTGGTATTGGGTTTGCCGTCGATGGTGGAGAAAAGGCTCTCGTAGATCCGCTGCATGAGACCATCGGCACGGTCATCGTCATTGCCGAAAAAGGGCGTCTTGTTCCAGAGCCTGAGGCGCAAACCCTCGCTGTTTTTGAAGTCGGCGGCAAGGGCTTGCAGCAGTTCGTCCCAGGAAAGGCTGCCCTCTTCGTAGACATGGGTTTTGATGGCCGAAAGGCTGTCGGTGACGGTGCCGATGCCGCAGCACTGGATATAATTGGTGTTGTAACGCGGACCGCCGTCGTAGTAATCCCTGCCCTTTTCTATGCAGTCGTCGATGACCACGGAGAGGAAAGGCGCCGGCGAATATTTGGCATACATCCTCTCTATATAGTTGTTGACCATAATCTTCAGATCGACCACATATTCGAGCTGCCGGCTGAAGGCCTGGTAGAGTTCCTCAAAACTCTGAAAATCGCCGGGGGCGCCGGTTTCGATGCCGACCTTTTCCCCTATGAGCGGATCGATGCCGTTGTTGAGGGTAATCTCCAGAATTTTCGGGACATTGAGATAACCGGTGAGGATATAGGCCTCCTTGCCGAAGGCGCCCGTTTCAATGCAGCCGCTGGTCCCGCCCTCGCGGGCGTCCTCGACGGACTTGCCGGCGCGGACCTGCTCCTGGATGACCATGTCGGTATTGAACACGGAAGGGTAGCCGTGGCCCTTGCGTATGACCCGGGCGGCGGCCTGGAGAAAACGATCCGGCGTCCTGGCGCTGATATGAACGCTGGGCTGAGGCTGCAGCAGATGCAGCTCATCGGCCACTTCGAGGGCGATATAGCTGACTTCGCTGACGCCGTCGCCGCCGTCGCGAAGTAAACCGCCGAGATTGATCTGGGTGAAGTCGTTATAGGTGCCGCTCTCCCTGGCGGTAACCCCCACCTTGGGCGGAGCGGTGTGATTATTGACTTTGATCCACAGGCAGGCCAGCAGTTCCTTGGCCGCTTGCCGGTCGAGGCTGCCCCCGGCAATCTCCTTTTCATAAAACGGCCGGAGGTGCTGATCGAGATGGCCGGGCGACATGGCGTCCCAGCCGTTGAGTTCGGTGATGGTGCCGAGATGGACGAACCAGTACATCTGCACGGCTTCATGAAAGGTCCGCGGGGCGTTTTCCGGCACCCAGCGGCAGATCTCGGCTATGCGCTCGAGTTCTTTTTTTCGTCCGGCATCGCCCTCCCGCGCCGCCATCTCCAGGGCGAGATCGGCATGGCGCCTGGCAAAGATAACGACGGCGTCACAGGCAATATCCATGGCCGTAAGCTGCTCGTACTTGTCCGAAGCCCGGGGATCTCCCAGATAATCCAGTCCCTCTATTTTCGTCTTGATCCGTTTTTGATAGTCCTTCATGCCGCAGCGATAGATGGAGCCGTCAAGGACCGTATGTCCCGGGGCCCGCTGTTCCATGAATTCGGTGAAGAGGCCCGCCTGGTAGGCCCGCTGCCAGTTCTCGGGCACCTTGGAGAAAATGCGGTCACGCATCGAACGTCCGCTCCAGTAGGGTATGACCTCTTTTTCATAGGTGGTGATATCCTCTTGGCGTACATGGTAGCTGGTCATGCTCCGACTGTCGAGAATACGCAGATCATCGGCGCTGTGACAGGTCAACTCAGGGAAGGTGGGTACCGCCTTGGGTGCCGGACCGCGTTCACCGACAATCAGTTCGTCCTCACCGATATACAGCGTTTTCTTCTCGCAGAGATACCTGAAAAATCCCGCCCGCAGGACCGGCAGGCTGTATTTGCCGCTGTTTTCCTTATAGTATTCGGTCTCCAGGAGCGCCCGTTCTATGGAAATCGACGGTTGCGCCTCGAAACTTTTCTGCCGCAGTCTTTCAATTCTGGAATTCATGTCATCCTCCTAGGTGGACCTCAAGCCCCATGTGCTGCAATATCGTCTTGCACGCTTCAACCTCGCTATTTTCTATCGGCGCAAACTGCAGTGCCTTGTACTCCATGCCAAGCTTTCTGTATTTGGCGGATGCCGCACTGTGATAGGGCAGCAGATCCACCGCGTCGATGGTGCCAAGCCCTGTCAGAAACTCACCGCTTCTGCGAATATTGACCTCATCGCTGTTGAACCCCTTGATCAGGGGTATGCGAACGCGAACAGCGCTGCCTGAGGCAGCCAGTGCGGCTATGTTTTCGAGTATTTTCCGGTTGCCGACCCCGGTATAGAGCCGGTGTTTGTCGCTGTCCATATGCTTGAGGTCAACGAGAAAGAGTTCACACTGTTCAGCCACTTCCTGCAATGTCTCGATTTCGGCGAAGCAGCTGGTATCCACCGCCCGGTGCAGCCCGAGCCTGCCGCATTCTTTAAGCAAAGCCAGAAGAAAGCGCGGCTGCTGCAGCGGTTCGCCGCCGGAAAAAGTGACCCCTCCTCCCGACTCATCGTAGAAGGGTATGTCTTTTTTGATTTCCGTCATCACCTCGTCCACGCCGGCCCGCCAGCCGGTGGCCTCGTGCGCCAGAGCCGGGCAGGCCGACACACAGCCGAGGCAGCCGCTGCATACGTTTTCATTGCGGACCACACTGTTTTCCTGCAGCTGCAGGGCTCCCTCGGGACACGCCTGCAGACATTCTCCGCAGCCGACACATCTGTCAGCGTTCCAGACCAGCGAAACAGCGCCATCGATGCCTTCAGGATTGTGACACCACCAGCACCGCAACGGACATCCCTTGAGAAAGACGGTTGTACGAATGGCCGGACCGTCATGGATGGCATATTTTTTAATGGCGAAGATGGTTCCTTTTATCCCGTCAGCTTCCATAGGCCGTCGCTCTGGTGAGATTATATTTGATAATGTATATCATTTTCAACTCCGATGCCAGCGCCGGCACCTAGGTAGTCAGCCGGGCCTCCATATATGCACTGAATTTGGCGATATGGTGCCGTGCCGCTTCTCCTGCAGCCTCGGAATCCCCCTTTTCCACGGCCTCGGCTATTCGTCTGAGATCCTCGAAATCTTCGTGCAGCAACTCCCTGGAGAAAGGAAGATAACTTTGAAAATAGACATGGATGTGTTCGTGAAGTGTGCTCAGATTGGCCACGACCAGCGGATTTTCAGACATTTCCGCAAGCTTGCGGTGAAACATTGCATCAAGACGATGAAATTCCTCCCAGTCCCGGGGATCATTTTCTACATGCTGCCGGATTGCGGTGATGATATTTTGCAGTTTGGCAATTGCTTCTCTATTGCCTAAGGCAGCGGCCCTTTCAGCGGCATAGCCCTCGAGAAAGGTGCGGAAGTCGGCCAGATGCACCAGCGAGACTTTCTGATGGCGGATAAGCAGGGCCATGCTGTCGCTTATGGCATCGGTATTGGCCTCCTTGACGACGGCGCCGCCCTTGACGCCGGTGCGTATGGATACCAGTCCCTTCTGTTCCAGCACCCGCAAGGCCTCGCGCACGGTTCCCCGGCTGGTGTTGAACATATCCTTGAGCTTCAACTCCGACGGCAGCCTTTCCCCCTCCTGCAGCGTGCCGTCGCAGATCGCCGTCTGGATCTGTTCGACCACATGTTGATAGGATTTGACCGGCACCATCTTGGTAAAATTGAGTTCCATGGATATCCACCTCTTCCCTTCTATTATCGAACTGTTTAACTGTAGGACAGTTTAACACGCAAAAACCGCTCCGTCAAGTGCGGCAGCGCACCTGCCGCAACACCTGGTCAGCTCCTGTTTTTCTCTAGATATTCCTGCCACTCAAGAGGCATCATCGACTGCTTTTTGCTGTTACAGCCCTTGCAGCAGGGCACCAGATTGTCCTTGGTGCTTTTGCCGCCTCGGGCCAGAGGCAGCAGATGATCCATGGTGATGTCGGCGTGAGCCGCTTTTCCGCCACAGTAGTGGCAGATGCCGGCAGCGGTTTTCTGCTGCCACCAGCGAGTCCTGCGCAATTCTCTGGCCTTGGCCTTCTGACGTCTGATTTCAGCTTCGTCGACGCCGTCGAAATCGTAATCGCTCATCGCTCCACCTGATCCGCCTGATCCGCCTGATCCGCCTGGTCCGCCTGGTCTACCTGGTCCACCATATGGCCGACGAGCCGGCGGCGAACCTCGCCGATGAGATAGAGTGAACCGGCAACAACAATGAGATCGTCCGCCTCCGCCAGCTCCTCGGCGGCTCTCAGCGCCCCCTCCACGTCGGCAATCAGCCGGCAGCGGTTCCAGAGATCCGCCGGCAGCGACTGCCGCAGCATCTCCGGCTCCGCCGCCCTCTCCCCCTGCGGTTTGGCCAGGATAATCGCAGCCGCCAGCGGTGCGACCACCGGCAGTGTCTGCCGCAGATCCTTGTCGGCCATCGCCCCCCAGACCAGAATCAGGTTTTCATACTCGTATTCCCTCGCCAGTGTCGCCGCCAGACTGGCGACCCCGGCCGGATTATGGGCGCCGTCGATGAGATACCTGACGATCTGGCGGCGGGAGGCCGGGCCGCCATCGGCCTGGTTTTTGTCATGCCCCTCAAGCCTGATATACTCCAGCCTGCCCGGCCAGTGCACGTCGGCAAGACCGCGCCGGATATCCTCTTCATCCACCTCGAATCCATGCCGCTGCAGCAGCACCAGGGCGGCCACGGCCAGCGACGAGTTCTGCCGCTGGTAATCGCCTCTCATGCCGCATCGCAGCCCGGTGAAAACCTGACTCCCCAGTCCGCCATCGACCGGTCTCCATCTCCAGAAATCGTCGTCTTCATCTTCTGCCAGAAAATCACGACCAAAGAGGTGCATGGAGGCGTGCTTCTCGCGGCAGCGCTGCTCGATAATTACCCGCCCGACATCATTCTCCACGGCGGTGACAAGGGGGACATTTTCCTTGATGATGCCCGCTTTCTCAAAGGCGATCTCGGCCAGGGTGGTGCCGAGATAGGCCTCGTGGTCCATGCTGACATTGGTGATGATCGATACGAGAGGCACGACAATGTTGGTGGCATCGAGCCGGCCGCCGAGACCGGTCTCCAGCACCACCAGATCGACTGCCGACTCCTCGAACCAGAGAAGGGCCACAGCGGTGGTGAACTCGAAATAGGTTATCTTCTCCTGACCCAGAACGGTACGGACCCGCTCCGCCAGTTCGGCGAATTTGGCCTCGGAGATATAGCTGTCGTTGATGCGGAACCGCTCACGCACGGAGCTGAGATGCGGGGAGGTGAAAAGACCGACCCTGTAGCCCGCCCGCGCGAGCACGGCGGTGATATTGACCGCGACCGAACCCTTGCCGTTGGTGCCGGCCACATGGACAAAGCGGAGTTTTCCGTCCGGCCTGTCAACCCGCTCGAGAAAATTTTCCATGGCCTCGAGGCCGAGTTTTATCTTGTGCATCTGCAGGCTGTCGAGGTAGGCCTGCGCTTCTAGAAATGTCACCTTGTCCTCCCCGCGTTGCGGCCGTTATCGTTTTTCGTCGATCAAATCTGTCGAATATTCCAAGAAAAATAGACGGAGTTCTGCCTGTAACATTCAATATCAATTTGTTAAGGACAATCTCAAAGTGATTGTGGATCAGAGAATCGTCAGCTTGGCGTAATCAAGGTGAAGCGATTTGAGACCGTGTCTGTCGAAATGTATATCAAGGGTGCGGGGTTTTGTCAGTTTTTTTACCACACCGACGCCGAAAAAGGGATGACTGACCCTGCTGCCGGGAGAGAAATCATCGAGGGAGTGCTTGGGCGTCCGGCTTTTGGGTGTGGCCAGGGCTGCATCATTCTTCCCCGTCCTGAACCTCGGCTCCTCATCCGCACGGGATCCCTCGCCGGACATACGGTAGAGTCCGGGCTGCAGTTCCCTGAGAAAGGAGGACATGCCCACCCGCCTGAAACGGCGGTCGGTACTCATCATTTCTTTGGGGTAACAGAGGTAGAGTTTCTCTCTGGCCCGGGTGGCGGCCACATAGAACAGTCTGCGCTCCTCCTCCCACTGGTCGCCGACCACGGCCGCTGCGTGGGGGAACCTGCCGTCGGCAAGACCGATGACGAAAACGACCTGCCACTCAAGCCCCTTGGCCGAGTGGATGGTGGAGAGAACCAGACGGTCGCTGAAATGGGCGCCCTCGCTCGCCGCTTCCGGCGGGTCGAGGGTGGTGTCGTCGATGAAAGACTGCAGATCATCATAGGAGGCCATGATGCCCTTGAGCTGATCGAGATCCTTTTCCCGTTTGGGATAGTCATCGCGATAGATCTGCTGGAAAAGCGGTGTGTAATATTGCATCACCAGCTCAAACAGCGCCGCCGGCTGTTTTTCCTCGAGCAGACGCCGGCAAAGCACACTCAGCTTCTCGAGGCCTTTTTTCCAGGCCGGTGCGGCCTTATAGGCGCCAAGAGCGGCAAAAGGATCATCCTTGGCGGCAATGGCGGCGGTGATTTTCTGGGCCGTCTTCGGCCCTACCTTGTCGAGCTGCAGAAGGATACGGTTCCAGGACAGGGTATCTTTGGGGTTGGCGAGAATGCGCAGAAAGGACAGCACATCTTTCATATGCGCCGACTCCGTCAACTTCAGGCCGCCCCGCTTTTCAAAATCAAAACCGTGGGTGCCAAGTTCCACCTCGAGCTTGTAGGAGTGGAAGCCGGAACGAAAAAGGACGGCAATATTCTCCAGCGGCACACCCTCCTGATGCAGTCTGCTGATGGTGCCGGCGACAAAGCGTGCCTCCTCCCGTTCATCCCGGCCGCCGTAGAGTTCGGGGACAAACTTCCCTTCTATACGGCTGAACAGGGTTTTGGTGTATTTCTCCGCGGAATTGCGGATGATATCGTTTGTCAGCGACAGGATCGGCTGGGTGGAGCGGTAGTTCTCTTCGAGTTTGACAATGCGCGTATTTTCAAAATTTTTGGGAAAGCGCATGATGTTGTAGAAGTCGGCGCCGCGGAAAGAGTAGATCGACTGGGAATCGTCGCCGACGACCATGACATTGTTGTGCCCGAAGGCCAGCAGCCTGACGATATCCGCCTGGATCAGGTTGGTATCCTGATACTCGTCGACCATTATATAGCTGAACCGTGACGAAATTTCCCTGCGCGCCTGCGGGTCTTCCTCCAGCAGACGTTTCCAGTTGACCAGCAGATCGTCGTAATCCATGAGGCCGTGATCGAACTTGAACTCACCATAGTGTTTGCGTAATACCAGGATATCGTCAAGGTGCTCGCTGAGATGGCCGTACTGCTCGAGTATGAGATCCTCAAGATCACAGGACTTGTTGACTGCGCCGCTGATCATGTTGATGAGCACGCGCTTTGAAGGAAACTGCTTGTCCTTGCCGGAAAAACCGAGCGATGATTTCAGCAGATTGATAATGCCCTCGGCATCGGCCCGGTCGATGATGGTAAACGAGGAACCGAATCCCAGAGAGGAGCAATAGCGCCGCAGCAGCATATTGGCGATGCCGTGAAAGGTGCCGCCGACCACCCTGCTGCAGGAGTCGTTGAGCAGCCGGCCCGCCCTCCAGACCATTTCCTGAGAGGCCTTGCGGGTGAAGGTGAGAAGCAGGATCCTCTCCGGCGGCACGCCGCTGTGTATGAGATGGGCGACGCGGTAGACAAGGGTTCTGGTTTTTCCGCTGCCTGCTCCGGCAACCACCAGAATCGGCCCGTCAACGGTGGTTACGGCTTCATATTGTTGCGCATTGAGACAATCCCTGTTAATTTGAGG
>JBEPWT010000131.1:0-8305 GCA_041642275.1 Desulfopila sp.
CCTCGCTGGCCAATCTCATGGGGATGAACCCGACGCTTCTGGACGGAGATACTGCGCTCTCCACCGTCAACCAGGACTTGCCCGACATCCCGGACAATTATGAAACGGGGGTGGCCCTGGCCGTCAATTGCAGACCGGAACTGGACAAAATGCGGCGGCAGCTTGAAAAAGCCAGGATGGGCGTACGTCAGGCCAGGGGCGACTACCTGCCTCGGCTTGACTTCTCCGCCAGCTATTATCTCGACGACCCCGACCTCAGCTACGACAGGAGTCGCGAAAACTGGAGAGCCGCCCTGCAGCTCAACTGGGATCTGTTCAGCGGCTTTTCGCGGCCGGCGGCCGTCAGCCGGGCCGAAGCCATGGCCGGAGCGACGGCTTCGGCCCTCACCGGAGCCCTCCAGGATGTCAGGCTCGACGTCAGGAGGAGCTATTTCAACCTGGAAGAGGCCGAACGCCGCCACACGGTGGCTCAAAACAGCATCGACGCCGCCGAGGAATCATTCCGGCTGGTACGCGAACATTATCAGGGCGGCGCCGTAACCATTACCCGCTTCCTCGAGGCCGAACTCGACCGCAGCCGCGCGCGAATCCGTGCCGCCGCCGCCAGATACGATCGCATCAAGGCCCGGGCCGACGTCGTCCGGGCCCTGGGCCTCTGGGCAACATTTTCTGACGCCCCGGGCAGCGGATAAAAATCAACCACCGCTCCGCTGGCCACAGCACTTCATGAGCAGCACCTCAACCCATCAAATGTTCAGGCCAAGGTTCATGCATGAATACTAAAAAGAAGATTCTTCTCGCGGCAATCCTGGTCTGCACCATCGCCGCCATTCTTTACTTCACGGTTTTCTCATCTGAAAAAACGATCTCTCCTGGAACCGTCCAGCCTCCAGCAGCACCGGAGTCCAGCTCGACAACCGTTGCCGCCGAGGTGCGCACCGTAACTCAATGGTATGACGCAGTCGGTACGGTCATCCCGGCAAGCCAGGCCCGAATCGAACCGCAGGTGGCGGCCCAGGTCATCGAGGTTCTGGTGCGGGCCGGTGACCAGGTTGAAAAAGGAGATGTTTTGGTGCGTCTTGAGGATGATCGGCTCAACGCCAAGCTCTCCCAGGCCCGGCAATCACTGCAGACGGCCATCGCCCAGAGGGAGCAGGCGCACCAGAGCATCAACGCTGCCGAAGCCGCCTTTTCTCAAGCCAGGTCTTCTTATCAGAGAATCAAGACGTTCTTTGAGGCCGAGGCGGCCACCGAGCAGAAACTCGAGCAGGCCCAGTCTCAGTTTCTCCAGGCCCAGGCTGCCCTGCAGCGGACCCGGGAGGCACTTTCCGGTGCGGCCGCAGGCATCCGCGTGGCCGAGGAAATGGTGAAAGAGGCCGAGATATCGCTTGCCTATGCCACCGTCACGGCTCCCACTGAAGGCGAAATACTCAAACGGCTCATAGACCCAGGCGACATGGCCATGCCGGGAAAACCGCTGCTTCTTCTGCGCACCGCCGGCACGCTGCAACTCGAAGCCGATGTGCGGGAGAGCCTTATGAGCAAAATACGGCCAGGGGAAACCCATTCCGTCCACCTTACCGCCCTGGATACCACCGTAGAAGCGGTCATCGACGAAGTGGTCCCCTTCATCGATCCGCAGACCCGAACCTTTGTGGTCAAGGCTTCCCTGCCCGAGGTCGAAGGGACCTATCCCGGCATGTACGGCAAGCTGCTGATCCCCTACCTCGAGATACCTGTCATCCTGATTCCCTCTGCCGCTATCCGCCAAACCGGACAGCTTGAGTTGGTTACCGTCCAAAGCGGCGACGGCTGGCAACAGCGCTATGTCAAAACTGGCACCGTCTACGGCGACAAGGTGGAAATTTTGTCCGGACTGGAAGGCGGGGAAATCGTTGTTGCCGGTGAGCGAGGAAACGATGACAGATAACGAGAAAAAGGCAGGGGGGCCGATCGCCGCCATTGTTCGTCCCTTTCTTGCCGGCACTCCGGCGATAATCGTCCTGGTGATAGCCCTCCTCCTGGGAGCTGCGGCCATCATGATCACGCCGCGTGAAGAGGACCCGCAGATCGTCGTCCCCCTGGCCGACATCTACGTCCAGGCTCCAGGCGTCTCACCCGCGGAGGTGGAGAAGCTGGTGGCAACCCCGCTGGAGCAGCTCCTCTGGCAGATCGACGGCGTCGAATACGTCTACTCCATCTCCCGCCGTGGTCTGGCCATTGTCACCGTCAGATTCTATGTCGGTGAGAACCAGGTCGAATCACTGGTCAAGCTGCACAACCAGATCACCATGCATATCGACCGGGTACCTCCCCTCGTCAAAGGCTGGGTCATCAAACCCATCCAGATCGATGATGTGCCGATCGTCACCCTCACCCTCCATTCCAACCGCTATGGCGACCACGAACTGCGCCGCATCGGCGAAGAGATGCTCTGGCGGCTCTCCAAGCTCGAGAATATCTCCCGAACCGACATCGTCGGCGGACGCCAGCGGGAGGTGCGGGTTGAGCTGCTGCCGGAAAAGATGACCGGCTACACCGTCTCCCTGCAGCAGGTCAACCAGGCCCTGCAAGGTGCGGATGCCGGATCCACCGCCGGCGCCATCAACCGCTTCAACACCAATTTCACCCTCACCACCAACTCCTTTTTCCAGTCGGTGGACGAGGTTCGCCAGCTGGTGGTGGGAGTCCACCAGGGCAGACCCGTCTATCTTGGCGACATAGCCGAAATCATCGACGGACCGGCCGAAGCGCAAAGCTACACCCGCCTCGGCCACTCGCACCAGTTCCGCCAGGACAAGGGTCTGCAAAAAGCCCCCCTGGCCTCGCCCGCCGTCACTCTGGCCATAGCCAAAAAGCAGGGTACCAACGCCGTCGACGTCTCCCGCAGTATTCTCGACGAAGTCGAGGGGCTCAAGTCCACAATTATCCCCGACGATGTCACCATAACCGTGACCCGGAATTATGGCCAGACAGCCCAGGAGAAGGTCAACGACCTGCTCTTTTCGCTGTTTTTTGCCATCATCACCGTCGTCATCCTGCTCGTTTTTGCCCTTGGGTGGCGGGAGGCCCTGGTGGTGGCGGTGGCGGTGCCCCTCAGCTTCAGCCTGGCCCTGTTCTGCAATTATCTCTTCGGCTATACAATCAATCGCGTTACCCTTTTTGCCCTTATCCTGTCGCTGGGCCTGGTGGTTGACGACCCCATCACCAATGTCGACAATATCCAGCGCCATATCTTCATGGGCAGACGCAAGCCCCTGCAGGCCACCCTCTTTGCCGTAAGCGAGGTTCTGCCGCCGGTGATGGTCTCGACGCTGGCCATCATCATCTGCTTTTCGCCGCTGTTCTTTATCACCGGCATGATGGGGCCATACATGGCCCCCATGTCGGTAAACGTCCCCCTGACGGTAACCTTTTCCACCCTGGCCGCCCTCACCGTCGTTCCCTGGATGACCTACCGGCTGCTGCGCAATCATCCGGCTGGTTCGGGCAGCAGCGGGGCCGCCGACCAGAACGGCAGCGGCACGCCCACCTGGATTTTCCGCATCTATCGCCCACTGGTCTCTCCGTTTCTGGCCTCCCGGTCCAAACGCTGGCTTCTGCTGGTTGTCATCGTTGCCCTGATGCTGCTGTCGCTGTCCCTGGTGATGTTCCGCATGGTGCCGCTGAAGATGCTGCCCTTCGACAACAAGAACGAATTTCAGATTGTCATCGATATGCCCGAAGGCACCACCCTTGAATCCACCGACGCCGTGGTCCGCCATTTCGAAAACTTCATCCGCACGGTTCCGGAGGTGACCAACTACACCTCCTATGTCGGCATCTCCTCCCCCATGGACTTCAACGGTATGGTCCGCCACTATTACCTGCGCCAGGCCCCGCACCAGGCGGACATCCGCGTCGATCTCGTTTTCAAGGACCAGCGGCAGATGCAGAGTCACGCCATCGTTTTGCGCCTGCGCGACGCTCTCGTCGGCATCGCCGACCAGCACGGCGCCAAGATCCAGCTGGTCGAGGTTCCCCCCGGTCCGCCGGTGCTGTCGACCATCGTCGCCGAACTCTACGGGTCCGCCGAAACCCCCTACGACGATCTTGTCGCCGCCGCCGAACATATCAAGACACTGATGGCCGAAGAGCCTCAGGTGGTCGACATCGACGACATGGCCGAAGCCGCCCACGATCGCTACGATTTCATCATCGACAGGGAAAAGGCGGCTCTGCACGGCATCTCCACTGCGGCTATATCACGGACGCTGCAGATGGCCGTGAGCGGAGCCACCCCTGCCAGGGTCCATGAGGCCGACGAACGTCAGCCGCTCCACGTCCGCATCATGCTGCCCCGCCAGGCCCGCAGCAACCTCTCAAGCCTCACCCAGATCCCCATGAGCACGCCGGCAGGACTCATGGTGCCCCTGGCCGAACTCGTCCATGTCACCAGGGTGGCCAACGAACAGACCATCTTTCATAAAAATCTCGAAAAGGTGGTCTATGTTATCGCCGAAACGGCCGGTCTTGCCCCGGCAGAGGCCATCCTCGATTTGCAGGGCAGGCTTGCCGATGCCCCCCTGCCGGAAGACATACATGTGCAGTGGGCCGGTGAAGGCGAATGGAAGATCACCCTGCGGGTTTTTCGCGACATGGGCCTGGCCTTTGCCGCCGCTCTGGTCGGCATCTATATCCTCATGATCATCCAGACCAACTCCTTCCTCATGCCGGTGATCATCATGATGGCCATACCCTTGACCCTGATCGGCATCATGCCGGGCTTTTATCTGCTCAACCTCGTCGGCGGCGAACAGGTCGGCGGCTACCGGAATCTGGTGTTTTTCACCGCCACCAGCATGATCGGCATGATCGCTCTGGGCGGCATCGTCATCCGCAACTCGGTGGTGCTCATCGAATTCATCCAGGACTCGCTGGCTGAAAAGATGGAGGTCAAGGAGGCAATCCTGCAAAGCGGCGCCATCCGCATGCGTCCCATCGTTCTGACCGCCCTCACCACGGCACTGGGCGCCTGGCCCATCACCCTCGATCCGATTTTCTCCGGTCTGGCCTGGGCCCTGATCTTCGGCCTTTTTGCCTCGACCCTTTTTACTTTGGTGGTGGTGCCGGTGACCTATTACGCCGTCTACGGCAGGAAATTGGAGAAGAAGTCCTCCTGAGCAGGGCCGAAAAGTGCGGTAAATGGTTTAACAGGTATACCCCTGCTTGTGCTCTACTTGTTGCTGAAACCCTTTGATGTCATCGAAGAAAAGGGTATACTGGATACAGACAGAGAAGACCTGAATAATTCCAGGAAAAGAGTGGAAGAGATGATAGCACAGTAAATGTTGCCAGCCACCATGTCAAACGCCAACCTCGATGCCATCTACGCACAAATAGATTCCCTGCCGGCCCTGCCGACAACGGCCAGCGCCGTACTGGAGGTAACAGCCGACCCGGAGAGTTCCGCCCATGATCTGATGAACGCCATTCTGCCCGATCAGTCCATGTGCGCCACTATTCTGAAGATAGCGAACTCCGCCTTTTTCGGTCTGCCGCGCGAGGTGAGCACCATCGAGAAGGCGGTGATGGTGCTGGGATTCGACGAAGTCAAAAACATTGTCCTGGGCAAGGCGGTCTTCAACTCCTTTAAAGTACTTGACGCCAATAACAAGGGTGGTGTCGACAAACTCTGGCAGCACTCTTTCTCCTGCGGACTGGCGGCAAAGATCATCGCCGAGCGGATAGAAATCTCTGCCAGCGAGATGTTCATCGCCGGCCTCATCCACGATATCGGCAAACTGGCCATGCTGTTGACCTTTCCCAACATCTACTCCCATCTGTTGAGAAGCGCAGAGACAGACTGGCAGCTGAATTTGGAGAAGGAAAACGAACTTTTTTTTATCAGCCATGACGATGTCGCCCGACGCATTCTCGACCGCTGGCTCTTCCCCGATCAACTGGTGAACAGCATCGGCTACCATCATCGGCCAAAGCAGGCAGGTGCTTTTCAACTGCTGGCCTCATGCCTGGAAATCGCCGATATTGTCGCCCACATCTATCACGATCCCGAAGGACCTTCGGCGGGTGACAGGAAAAAACACATTCAGGGCATCAACTTCGAGGTGTTCGATACCTGGCAGCGCCATCATCTTCCCTGCGACAGCGAAGAGATACACACCTGGTTTGAACTGCTCGGCCAGAGTCACGAAAAGGATACGGCCATCCTCTCCATTTTCGCCTCCTAGAAGGGGCGACCCGGCATGAAAATCCAATCCATCAAGCGAACCATCCAGAACACCAGAAGATTCGCTGAGATACTCACTGTTCTCACCCAGTTCGGATTTCGCCGGGTGATAATAGACTCCGGCTTGTCCAGGTTTTTCGATCTGAAAAAAGAAGACGCCGAAAAGGCGGAAATCTCCCAGAGACAGCTGCCCAATTCCGTACGCATCCGCCTGGCCATGGAAGAGCTTGGTCCCACCTTCATCAAGCTTGGGCAGATTTTATCAACCCGCCCCGATCTCATCCCCCCCGAATGGGCCGAGGAATTCAAGAAGCTTCATGACCGCTGTACACCTGTTCCTTTCGAAAAAATCCACGGGGTGCTCACCATAGAATTCGCCGGCCGTCTCGAGGATCTTTTTTCCTCCATAGATGAAGAGCCTCTGGCCGCCGCCTCCATGGCGCAGGTTCACAAGGCGAGGCTGATCAGCGGTCAGGACGTGGTCATCAAGGTCATCCGCCCCGGCAACCGCCAGATAGTCGAAGAAGACATGGCGCTTATGCAGAGTCTGGCCCAGCTGGTCGAAGCCTACTTCTCCAATCTGGGTTACAGCCCCATGCTGGTAGCCAAGGAATTTGCCCGCGAACTGCTCAAGGAGGTCAATCTGATCTACGAGGGACAGGCGACGGATCGGCTGCGCCGCTATTTCGAAGACGACGAATGTATATTCTTTCCCAAGGTCTATTGGGAGGCGACGACCAGAAGCGTATTGACCCTTGAAGAAATAAAAGGCAAACGGCTGTCCTCCCTTTCGCCCGCCGATCTCAGCGCCCGAGACAAAAGAGAAATCGTCGCCAGGGGTACCGATGCCGTTTTCAAGCAGTGCCTGCAGTTCGGCTTTTTTCACGCCGACCCCCATCCGGGCAACATTTTTCTGCTGCCCCAAAACAGGCTCTGCTTTATCGACTGCGGCATGACCGGCCAGCTCGACCGCAAGACAACCGATCTGCTCATCGACCTGATCTCCAGCATCACCCGCGGCAACCTCGACCGGCTGGGAAGGGTGGTGGTGGAACTCACCGATGCCGATCCGGCCGTAACCTCGCGCCGGGACTTCAGGGCGGAGCTGCAGCATCTGGTCAGTCAGGTGGAGGACAGCCCCCTGGAGCGCATCGATATCAGCACCCTGCTCCAGGATTTCTTCTCCATGCTCCGCCGCTTCAATATTCGCTGCCCCAGCGATCTGCTGCTGCTGACCAAGGCCCTCACCGTCATTGAAAGCGTCGCCGAAGAGTTCGATCCCGGTTTCGATGTGCTTGGCCACGTCGAACCCCAGATACGGGAAGTCGTATCGCGGCGCTACAGCTATACCGCCATCCGTGACCGGATACTGAAAAGTGCCACCAACTACCTGGAACTGATGGAGGGCATGCCTCTTGATCTCCAGCGTCTGCTGGACCAGGTCAAGCGCAGCCGGTTCACTCTCAACCTCGAGTTGAAACGCATCGAACACCTGGCGGAAAAAATCGACCTCGCCAGCCGGGTGATGGGACTGGCGATGATCATCTCGGCTTTGATCGTCGGCTCATCCATTCTCATCCTGGCCGATCATATCTCCAGAGACCACGGTTTCCTGGGGAACATCGGCCTGGTCGGTCTGGTCTTGGCCGCCATCTACTCCGCCGGCTTCGTCATTTCCTTCCTGCTGCCGAAAAAACGTAAAGAATGACGGTGAACTGTCAGGTTCGCCCGGAGGGGAAAAATCAAATATCCGGGCTGGGACTCCTAGGCGGCCGCGCCCATGGCCTTGACAAAGGCGTGAAAGGACTTGGCCTCGAGGCTGGCGGTGCCGATAAACAGACCGGCGATATCGTCGATGTCGGCATACTGTGCGGCATTGTCGGCATGGAGGGCACCGCCGTAGACGATGGGCCACTTGGGATGGACCTGAGAGATAAACTCCGCCGCTTCGGCTATTTTCTCAGGCGACTGGGGAATACGGAAATTCAGGGCTTCCACCGGCCCGTAGGCGATGATCACCGAATCGGTGTCGATGTCGTTGAGGGCGGTGAGCTGTGACATGGCGTAGGGCTGGTC
>JBEPWT010000132.1:0-8246 GCA_041642275.1 Desulfopila sp.
TCCCCGTCCCAATAGCTTTTGACCTGCAGGCCGAAATCGTTTTTACTGCCGCAGCCGTAGCAATGGCTATAGGATTCGGGATAATAGTCTTGAAATGCTTTCTTCGGCATGTTTCTTCCTCCTTTTTGGGGTGATATCGGGAAAAGGTTTGAGAAGAAGCTGAGTTGTATTCCATCTGATTCTATGTTTTATACATACAAAGAAAATCAGATAAGTATATAATGAGGAGGAGTTCATGTCCCGTCTCTTTTTTTCCGCAGGTTCCCTTCTGGCGGCAGTCGCCGTGGTCATGGGGTCGGTCGGAGCGCATTCCCAGGCCTTTGATGAGATCCAGAGAGTGTGGATAGACAAGGGGGTGCGCTATCAGATGTTTCATGCCCTGGCCCTGCTCTGCACGGCCCTGCTTTTGCCCTCGGGAAAAAAAAGACAGACAATGGCCGTCGTCGCCGGTTGCTGTTTTCTTGCCGGCATCGTCTTCTTCAGCGGCAGTTTGTATTTCATGGCCCTTACCTCGGTCGATGCGGGCTATATCACACCGGCCGGCGGCTTCTTCTTCATTGCCGGCTGGCTCTGTCTGGCCATGTGCGGCCCCGGCGGAAAGTGATGATGGGGTTGGTCTGCATGGCCGCCGGCATGCTCGTAAAAAGCCGCCTCTGTATCTGCCCGCCAGCAACGCTGCCGTCCAGCGTCCTTGGCTTTGCCTTGGCTGCCGTCTGCAAGTACCCAGGCCGCTGGCCGTATTTATAATCGAGAAAAAATGCTGATCAATCAATACATTGTATTTCCAATGCGAATACGGTGAGATATGAGGCGGTTTACAAACATTCTTCCAGTCTTGAACAGCTCTGATCTCAACGGGCCCGGGAACCAGTGGCTCATAAAACCGGCCCGGGCCAATCGAGCCGGGCTGACGGTGACCGATCTGCTGCGGCTGAGCTCTTTCGATCTGCCGCTGCCTTCTCTCAACGGGAAAATGTTTGCCCTGCACAAGGTGCAGAAATATCACGAAAAAAAAGCCGTAAACACGAGCGGCTGCTCCGTTCATTTTCTCGAGGGTGAAGCCGAAGATATCTCACCGGTATCCGCCGGCGGCAGATAGAGCTATCATGGCTGGGGCAAAATCATCAGTACCCCTGAAAGGTCTTTTCCTGCGGTTGAGGCCGCTGTTGCGTCTCATCAAAGGCTTTCGGGGCTCGCCCGAGGCCATTGCCGGCGGCTTCAGTCTCGGTCTTTTTCTGGCCCTGACGCCGACGGTTGGCGTGCAGATCGTCGTTGCCGTTTTTCTGGCAACGATTTTTAAGCTGAGCAGGCCGGCGGCCCTGATCGCCGTGATGGTTACCAATCCGCTGACGATACCGCCGCTTTTCACTTTCAACTACTGGGTGGGCAGTCGTGTTTTTGACGGCCCGTCGGTGAGAGAGGTGTATGGCTATTTCCTGAAAATCACCGGCCAAATGGCCAGGCTGGATTTCTGGGAGGTCGGCGCCCAGCTGAAGATTTTTCTCCAGGCCGGGCGGGAGATGCTGCTCCCTTTGATTGTTGGTTCTCTGGCGGTGGCGTCTGTGTCGGCACTGCTCTCCTACATCCTCCTCGCACGCTTTCTCTGGTTTTTGAAACTGCGCAAAGAGCGCAAAATCCAGCTTCTCAAAATCAGAAAGGAATCCCGCAAGTCTTCCTCTTCCGATGGCTGAGCGACGGGAAAAAAATACATACGAAGCCTGCGGGCAGCAGAGAGCTTAATTGTCGTAAAAATAAAAGCCTTCTCCGGACTTGCGGCCGAGTTTGCCGGCCTTGACCATGGTGCGGAGCAGCGGGCAGGGGCGGTATTTCGGCTCGTCGAGGCTGCGGTGGAGAATTTCCATGATGGAGAGGCAGGTGTCCAGGCCTATCATGTCAGCCAGCTGCAGAGGGCCAAGCGGATAGTGCATGCCCAGCTGCATGATCCTGTCGACCGACTCGACATCGGCGACACCGTCGAAGACCAGTATCATGGCTTCGTTGATCATCGGCATCAGCAGCCGGTTGGAGACAAATCCCGGATAATCGTTGACCTCTATCGCCTCTTTGCCGAGCTCATGAGCGATTGTCCTGGTGATGTTGCAGGTTTGCTCGCTGGTTTTCAGGCCCCGTATCATTTCCACCAGCTGCATGGACATAATCGGATACATGAAATGGAGACCGATGACCCGGTCGGGACAGTCGGTGGCCGAGGCGATTTCGGAAATGGACAATGAAGAGGTATTCGTGGCGAGAACGGTATGCTCTGTGGTGTAGTTGGCAAGGGCGGTAAAAATCTGCTTTTTGATGGTGATGTTTTCCGTGGCGGTCTCGATAACAAAATCGGCAAGAACGCTGTCCTGTAAAGAGGAGGTCGGACGGATCCTGGCGGTGACTCTGGCGGCCTCCGTTTCTGAGCATTTCGAATCCGATGACAGTTCCAGGCCGATGGCCGAAATACTCTCCTGCAGGTGGACTTCGAGCAGGTCGTGGAGCAGCACCTGAAAGCCGTACTGTGCCGCCAGCAAAGAGATGCCCCGTCCCATCTGACCTGCGCCCACCACCATGATGGTGTTTATCTGCTCCATGCTGACTATCCCCTTGTTTTCAGATGCTCAAATACGCAATTACCAATCTCATCGGCCAGTATACCACAAATAGCGTCCCCGGGAGAACGTAAAAGTACAAAAAATTGTATCTCCCGGCGGCGCCGTCATCCGCCGGGCGGCAAAAGAATGTCGGCATAACCACTGCCAGCGTTGAAGATGGGTGCAGGGGAAAATCTCTTTGTGTTTCTTCTCTTCTTTGAATAGTATCAAGAAAGAAAGAGAGTGTGGAGCACGAAACCGGCGGGCTAGGATCTGTCTGCACGCCGCGGCTCTATGGTGGCGGGAGTCGGCCTGCCGCTATGGCTAAACTCAACGGCAAGGAAGCGCGATGATTATTGGAATTGATGTGGGCGGTACCCATGCCGACGGCGTCCTTCTGCAGGGCGGAACCATCCGGGCCAAAAAAAAGGTGCTCCTGGGTGGCGAAGCACTGGAGGAGTCGATTATCACCTTGCTCCAAGCCCTCGTTCCGGCTGACAAGAGCCGGCTCAGGCGGATACATCTGAGTACCACCCTGTGCACCAATGCGCTGATCCAGCAAAGCCTCGACCGGGTCGGCATGTTCATCCAGGCCGGTCCGGGCATGAATCCGGAATTTCTTCGCTGCGGCGATGATGTCCATTTTCTCTCGGGAGCGGTGGATCATCGGGGGCAAGTCCAGCGGGGACCCTCGCTGGCGGAGGTTGAAGAGGCCGCGGTGGCGATGCGGGAAAAAAACATCGACTCCGTGGGGATCGTCACCAAATTTTCTCACAGAAACAATGAGCATGAACTGTGGGTAAGAAATAAAATTGCAGATGACTTCAACCACATCAGTCTCGGGCACCGGCTTTCCGGAATGCCGAATTTTCCGCGTCGGGTCTATACGACCTGGCTCAACAGCGCCCTGAAGAGCCGATTTCATCTTTTCCGCCAGGCGATGCAGTTCGGCTTTTCCCGTCTCAATATCGATTGTCCCTGCTATATCCTCAAGGCCGACGGCGGCACCATTTCCTTTGACGGCGCCTGTGAGTTTCCCTGCCAGACCATTCATTCGGGTCCGTCGGCCAGTGTAATGGGGGCCCTGGCACTGGTGGGCGGCAACAGGGATGCAATTCTGCTCGATATAGGCGGCACCACCACCGACATCGCCCTGCTGGCCGACGGCATTCCCCTGCTCGAGCCCTACGGGGCCAGTGTCGGCGGCCGGCCGACGCTGATTCGTGCGCTTTTAACTCGAAGCGTGGGACTGGGCGGTGACAGCTCAGTGGTCTGGGAAGACGGTGCTTTTCGGATCGGCCCGGAAAGGCGAGGCGCGCCCATGACCTTCGGCGGCGGCGCCCCCACGCCAACCGATGCCATGCGGGTGCTGGGCAGAATCAGCGAAGGTCGGGAAGATCGGGCGCGTCAGGCGATGGAGATGCTCCGGCCCGGGGAGTCCGCCGAAAAAACCGCCGAAGAACTGCTGCAATGCTTTGCCGACAAGGTATATGGGGTGGTTGGCAACATGATAGAAGAGGTTTTCAGCCGGCCGGTGTATACGGTAGCCGATTTTCTCGAACGGGAAAAGATCACTCCCGAGAATCTCATTGTTATCGGCGGGCCGGCGGCGGCGCTGCAGGCCACCCTCGAGTCCGCCTTCAACCTGCCCTGCCTGGTACCTGCCGATTACGAGGTTGCCAATGCCGTGGGCGCGGCCAGGGCCCGGCTGACCGTGCAGGCCAGTCTCTATGCCGACACCACCCAGCGCCGCCTGACCATCCCCGAGATAAGCCTTTTGGAAAGCATAGACAAGCTCTTTGACATGGACAGTGCCGAGCAGCGTCTCGAAGAGGCCGTGAGGATGCTGGCCAGAGAGCTGGGAGGCGAGGCTCCGGTGGAGATCGATTTTATCGAACGCATGCAGATGAATACTGTTCGCGGCTTTGCCACCACCGGCAGGATTATATCGCTGAAGGCGCAGATCAGGCCGGGACTCACCGAGATTACGGAGTAACATATGACTCTTTTCATGCCGCGGGCTCCGCGCAAAACCGGACTGGTGCTCTTTCCCGCTTTCGACTGGTGCATCTCGCCCTCCCATCCCGAACGCGAGGAAAGGCTGCTCTACACCAAGGACCAGCTCATCGAGGAAGGGCTTGAGGATGTGGAAAACATATATTTTTTCAATCCGGAAATGGCTCTGGAAAAAGATGTCGACCGGGTGCATCTCTGTGTACCGTCGGCGGCCGAGTTGATGACCGCCTCCCATTTCATTTCCACCGGCGGCGCCATTCGGGCGGCACGGGCACTGATGGACCGGGAGGTTGAACGTGCCTTCGCCATTGTCAGGCCGCCGGGGCATCATGCCATGCAGACGGTCTTCGGTGATCGCGGTTTCTGCATCGTCAATATCGAGGCCATCATGGTCGAGTATATCCGCAGACATTACGGGGTGCGCAAAATCGCCATTGTCGATACCGATTGTCATCACGGCGACGGCACCCAGGATATTTTCTACAACGACCCCGATACCCTGTTTATTTCCATGCACCAGGACGGGCGCACTATTTTCCCCGGCAGCGGCTTCGTTCATGAGTCGGGCGGACCGTCGGCTCCGGGGTATACCATCAATCTTCCCCTGCCCCCTTCCACCTCGGAAGAGGGGTTTGACACGGTCATGGAGCGAGTGGTGCTGCCGCTGCTCGAGGAGTTCCAGCCGGAGCTGATCATCAATTCCGCCGGCCAGGACAACCATTATTCCGACCCGATCACCAATATGAACTTCACCGCCCAGGGGTATGCCAGGCTCAATAGCAACCTCAATCCCGATATCTGTGTTCTGGAGGGCGGCTATGCCCTTGAAGGGGCGCTGCCCTATACCAATCTCGGCATCATCCTGGCCATGGCCGGCATGGATACCAGCCATGTCCGCGAGCCGGACTACATGCCGGAACGCTTTGTCCAGTCGGCGGAGATGAACCGCTACATCGACGATATATGCGACCAGGCAATCGGGGTATTTGCCGGGCGTCATGAGGCCAAAAAACAGTTTGCCGGCCAGCAGCAGGTCGTCGAGCGCAAACGCATCTTCTACGACACCACCATGTTTCAGGCGGCGGAAACCAGAGTCTATCATCTCTGCAGTCGCTGTCCGGGCTTCACGGAGGTGACAGCCGAGGGACTGCATCAGCATATCCACGGTTTCTCGGTACCCTTCAACGCCTGCGGCAGCTGCGCCTCCAAGGCAAAAGACAGCTTTGCCAAAACCGATAGAGAAAGCGACACCGTCACCGTCCTCCAGGATCGGGTTGCCGATATCTTCGAGAGAAAATAACGCTTCTCTTGGTAGGAATGGGGGTAATCAAACTCGTTTTTGACCTACTTAAAGATTGAGAAAAGCGGATAGGACATAACCACCACAGTCAACACAATTACCCCAATCAGACCATACTCCGGATGGCTTATGGTTTCGTTTTTAACAACCAGAACGCCTTTCATTTCACTGCCCAACCCGTAGAAGGTATAGACTATGGCATTCCACAGTCCATGTGCAAGACCGGCAACCAGCAGGGACTGGGACTTATAATACAAGCCGCCGAAAATGCATCCCACCAGAAATGTGCCCACGGCATACAGCACAACCTGTTCAATTTTCAGGTTGTAGATGATTCCGAAGGGCACATGCCATAAGCCGAATATAAGGGCTGCCAGGACAACGGCATAATAGGGAGTAAACACGTCGTGTAATTCTTTCTGGACCACACCCCGGAAAAACAACTCTTCAGTGAATACGGCGATGATCCCCATTATCAGAGCGGATATTGGTATATTTACTAGGAGCTTGAGCCAATCGACAGATGTCATCGTTTTACGAGGACTGAGGTTGCCGGCCAGCCATCCAATGGCCAATGTCAACCCGAGCACTGCTATAACTATAACAAGAGCGTGTATATAATGGACCGGACTGCCCCAGGAGAATATCATTTTCAGAAACGATGTGTCTTCTCTGTAGAGAAAATGATAGGAAAAGCCCAGCAAGCCCACGACGAATGGAATCCACGCAGCGATTTTTTTACCGAAAAGTGCGGGCAGCACGGCGGTCAAAACGAAGACCAGTAAAACACAAATGGTAAGCCGCATAAAAATCTCCTTTTTCTTCCATCATGCCTTGGTCGGTCTGGCGCCGACCCAGTAGCCGGCTGGATAATCAGTCGGTTTAGGCAACGGTCGGTAAGGCAGTTCCAGCACCAGGCTTAAGATCCGGTTATCGACAGCAATCAACAGGCGTTGATCCAGCAATTTCCTGACAGCCTGTTCGATTGACATGCCGGAGGCTCCGGTTTTGTCTGCAATGACGGATAGAACGTGATCCATTGGTTGAGCCGCATCGCAAAAAAGAATGATTTCGCTTTCTACTGTGTTGAGTTCATGGACGTTGCGAACAGCAATAGGGCGCGTATCGACGATAAGCAATGGCACGGATTTTTTGGCCATCATCAGTTCCGGCCGGTCATCTTCGTTGGCCCAAAAGAGTTGTTGCCACTGTTTCACTGCCTGGCGGACCTGGCGCAAGCCATGCCGTGAGTCCATCCCGACAAGACAGGATAATACCGGATCGGTATCGCGCCGAACCCGCCGGGCATCTTCAAAGAAGCTAAGCAGATCCATCAATTCTTCTTCAGGAAGATCGTAATGGCAGGCAATGAGAGGATAAGGGTGCAGATCGAGATTATAGTCGGCGGCCTGTTCAAAGTAGGTGCTGTATCGATCATATCGAATCTGGTTGATGGCGTCCGGCGGCTCCAGATGGGTGAGCAGAGGAATCATTTCAGCCATCTGGGTATACCACGTATCGTTTTCTCCCGGAAAATCGAACATGATTTTCCAGACCGAGCGAATGCCATACTGCCGCGCCCATTTGAGGTACTGAATATGCTGCCATGCCTGGGATCCTTTACGCATGAGCCGCAACACTTCGGGATGCAAGCTTTCGATGCCCGGCTGGGTCCAGTTCACACCGGCTTCAGATAACAGTTTGACCTCATTCCGTTTAAAGTGCGTGCGTACTTCGTAAAAGATTCGGTATCTGCTGCCACGTTCAACCAATTGTTTCAACAGCGTATTTACGTGCGAGGGGTGCAGCGCATTATCCACCGCCTCTATTCTATCGATGCCATGGCGGTTATAGAGTTCGCCAATTTCTGAGACAACCTGATCCGCGTCTTTGGTCATCTGTCCCTGGTGTACGCCGTTTAGCCCGCAAAAGTGGCATTTTCCCCAGTAACATCCCCGCGAGGACTCCACCGGCAGGCAGGATACAATCGATCCTTTCAGATCAGACATTGTCTCCAGGGTGGTAAAGTAGGCGCTGTAATCTGGACAGGGAATAGTGGCCAAAGAAGAGATTTTGGCTCTGGGCACACTGCTGTTCGTTACCTCCGAGTCTACACTCGGGCAACAGTAGCCTTCCAGGCGATGGGCAGGCCCGAAAACGCCGTGGGGAAGTTCGTCCCGGCGAAGGTCGGCTCCCTTTCTGATAAGAGTTTTTACCAGGGGGACGATGAGTTCGTCTGCCTCGCCGCTTACCACAAAATCCACAAAGCCAAAATTCTGGTGGGTCGCTATCCCCATAGTGGTTTCGCAATTGGCTCCCCCTATCATGGTGAGTATTTCAGGAGA
>JBEPWT010000133.1:0-8215 GCA_041642275.1 Desulfopila sp.
GAACTCCTCGCGGCAGTGCGGGCAGATCTTCTTGACCAGGCGCTGGGCCATGCAGCCGAGCAGGGTCGAGGAGAGCAGAAAGGGCTGGACGCCGAGATCAATGAGACGGATGATGGAAGAGACGGCATCGTTGGTGTGCAGGGTGGAGAAAACCAGATGACCGGTCATGGCCGCCTGCACCGCGTGCCGGGCGGTATCGAGGTCGCGGATCTCGCCGATCATGAGGATGTCCGGGTCCTGGCGGAGGATGTTTCGCAGGATGGTGGAAAAGGTAACGTCGATCAGCGGCTGCACGGCGATCTGGTTGAAATCCTCATGGACCATCTCCACCGGATCCTCGACGGTGACGATATTCTTCTCCGGTGTGGCGATGGCCTTCAGGGTCGAATAAAGCGTCGTCGACTTGCCGCTGCCGGTGGGCCCGGTGACCAGGACGATGCCGTGCGGCGAGGTGACCATCTGGTTGTAGACCACCCGGTCCCGCTGGGAAAATCCCAGCTGGTGCAGATCCTGGAACATGACGTCCGGGTCGAGAATACGCAGCACCGCCTTCTCGCCGAAGGAGACCGGCACCGTCGATACCCTGATCTCCACATTCTTGCCCTCGCTGCTCTCGATCTTGATTCTGCCGTCCTGCGGCCTGCGCTTTTCGGCAATGTCGAGGCGGGAGAGGAACTTGATGCGCGAGACGATGGCCGAGTGCACCGCCTTGGGCAGCTTGTAGATGGTGTGCAGAGAACCGTCGATGCGGAAGCGCACCATGCAGATATCGCGCTTGGGCTCGATGTGGATGTCGCTGGCGTATTGGTCGAGGGCGTAGTGGAAAAGATGGTTGACCGCCGACTTGATATGCTGGTCGGAGGAGGTGATGCCCTTGGCCGAGGTCAGCTTCACATACTGCTCGAGGTTGCCGATATCCACCGAGGTGGCCACGCCCGGCGTGGTGAAGTGGTCTTCGGCGGCGCTGATGGAGGACTGGAAGCCGAAAAACTCGGAGATGATCTTCTTGATCTCGCTCTTGGCGGCCATATGGACCCGCACCCGCATCTGGTTGGCCTGCTCGATATCGGCAATCACCGTCTGGCAGTCCGGATGATAGGAGGCCACCTCGAGAACGCCGTCGTGGATATTGAAGGGCAAAATCAGCTGGCGAATGGCGAAGTTCTTGGGAATGGTCTTGGTGACCACGTCCATGTCGAGCTCGAGCGGATCGAGTTTCTTGAAGGGCAGCTTGAAGGCGCGGCTGACGGCGCGCATGATGGTCTCTTCGTCGAGTACCCTGTCGCCGCTGCCGCCGATCACCAGGTTGTAGCTGACGATAATATCGATCAGATCCGGGAAATTGGGATCAATCTCATCTCTTTTGCCAAACTGCTTCAGCAGTTTCTGGCGCCGCTTGCCCTTTTCCAGGGTAATGAACCTGGCCTGCTTGGCATTGAGCAGTTTGGCCTTGACCAGCAGTTCGAGAAGGGCGTCGCTGTAGATAAACTTCATTCACACCACCTATTTTCCTACGGTATCGGAATCCTGAATGGCGCATTGTTCACTTTTATGCACGTTTTCGCAAGCCCCTTTCGCAGGCGCGGGAGATGCGCGGGAGATGAGAGGGTGCTTCGTTCGGGCAGAGGGCCGGCCGAGGCCGGTTTACCGGGGGTCGAGCAGGCCGGCGAGGACCGCCAGATTTCTGCGGTCCTCATCGAGGTCCTTGCCCTTGGGGGTCTCCAGGGTCATGGAGCGATCGGCGAACCTGGCATCGCCAAGCAGGCAGCGAAAGCCCTCCAGGCCGATATGCCCCTCGCCGATATGGCTGTGCCTGTCCACCCTCGAACCCCGTTCCTTTTTGCAGTCGTTGAGATGAAAGAACTCGATGCGCTCGCAGCCGACGATGCCGTCGAAGGCCTCCATGGTCTGCCGGTAGGCCGCAGGCGTGCCGAGATCGTAGCCGGCGGCAAAGACATGGCAGGTGTCGAAGCAGACGCCGAGCCTGGCCGAATATTTCGACAACTTGAGGATCGCCGCCAGTTCCTCGAAACTGCCGCCAAGACCGGTACCCTGCCCGGCCGTGGTCTCCAACAGTACCCGGGTCTGCGAACGGGCCCGTTCGAAGGCCGCATCGAGGGCGACGACGAAGGTTTCGATGCCGGCCTCCACACCCATGCCGCCATGGGAGCCGGGGTGCAGTACCACCTTGTGGATGCCCAGCCGGGCGCAGCGCTCGAGTTCCCGGACCAAGGCGTCGATGGATTTGGCTCGGAGCTCGAATTCGGCGCTGGCCAGGTTGATCAGGTAGGAGCCGTGCGAGGCCACCTCCATGGGATGCTGGCGCCAGGCGGCCGTAAAGGCCTCCACTTCCGCCGCCGCAAGTTCCGGGTGGCGCCACTGCCGCTGGTTGCGGGTAAATATCTGCAGCGCCCGGCCGCCGACGCTGGCGATACGCGCAAAGGCCAGATGAAGACCGCCGGCCACCGATTCGTGGGCGCCAAGACAGGGCATCAGCTTTTCGCCGCCTCCGTCTTCGTCTTGGTCTCCGCCCCGGTCTCTTCCATGGCCTGATCCCGCGTCAGCTCCCGGTAATCCTCGCTTTTGAATTTTTCTATCTGGGCGCGATAATATTCCTCCTGCTCGGGGTCGGCAATAAGCGCCTGTCTCTCGGTCCGCACCGCTTCGTCGACATGGCCGTTGGCCCACAGGGCGGTGGCCAGGGTGTCGAGGATATGGCCGCCGGGCTTGAGCTCCGCCGCCCTTCTGGCAAGGTCCAGAGCCCTTTCGGGATCGCGGAGGCTGAGATCATTGCTGGTCAGCAGCAGCCAGGAAAAATTGTTGAGCAAATCGGGCTGATCCGGCTCCATCTCCACGGCCAGCTCGAAGGCGATGATTGCCCTTTTTTCATACCGGTGCTCAAGGAGAAAATTGCCGGCGAAAAACAGCCAGTGCCCCGGCTGTTCCTCCTGCCTGGCGTCGTGGAGGAGATCGGCGCGGATGTATTTTTCCTCGTAGTCGGCGATGGCCCCCTCGTAGGGTACGGCATGAACGAGCAGCAGCACCGAGACCATGACAAGCACATAACCCGCCAGACTGAGCCCCACCTTGCGGTTGTGCCTGCGGATGAGCGCCGGTTTGCGCTCGCATTCGAGAAGAAAATCCACCCTCTCGCCGATACCGAAATGGTGCCAGCTGGGCTCGTCGCGGATATTGCCGCTCAAAACGGCGATTTTCTCAAAGGCGGAGATGATGGCGTTGGAGTCGCCGAGTACGGTAAAGACGTGAAGATCGGCCTGCCGTTCGAAATTGCGCATGAAAAAGCCGAAAATAACGCGGAAGTAGACAAGCAAGAAGATAAGTGTCGGCACGGCGACGGCGGCATTGCGCCCCGCCTCCGGCGACAGGCCGGTGGCGCCGATGAAGGTATAGAAAAAGTCCCGGGAAAAAAGCAGATAGAACAATGGCTCGGCCAAAAGCCCCACGGCCACGGCGAAGCCGACGACGAGAAAGACATAGAGCAGCAGGTGAAACCGCTTCACATGGCCTATTTCATGGGCCATGACGGCGTCCAGTTCTTCGGCGGTCATGGTCTCCACCAGGGCCGGAGTGATGAGAATATAGCGCAGTCCGGGTATGATGCCCATGACCCCGGCGGTGATCACCCGTCCTTCGAACAGGGGCCAGATATAGATCTCGGCCTCGAAATTCTGCCGCCGGCAGAACTCGATAAGATGGTCGCGCAGCGGCCCGGCCTCCAGCCTCCTGCAGCCCCAGAGTTTGCGCACCAGCGGCGGAAAAAAGATGATGACGAAGAACAGGAAACTGCCGAAGAAGACGAAATCGCCCCATGCCGTCGCCATGATCTCCTGCAGCCAGGGCAACTCCAGAAAAAGCACGAGGTCGTAGCAGAAGGTCAGGATGATCCAGGGAATGACGATGGGCAGATTGGCCTTGAGGTTGGAGAAGATAAAGGTATCGGGCCGGTAGCGGCGGGCGAAGACCAGCTGGTAGCTTTTCCTGGCTCTGGCCCAGAGAATGGTGAACAGGAGCAGGAAGACCAGCAGCCCGGCGATATTGACAAAAGCCGGCAGGGCCTCGCCGAAGGAGAAAAAGTCCAGATAATATTTGAGGTCGAGGCCGAAAACCATGAAGGCGAAGACCAGCAGGGCGGCGATGGAAGTCTTCTTCTCGGCCCGGAAATAGTCGGCCGAACGGCTGGTAGCCGCCTTTGTGAAGATTCTCTTGGCATACCTGTCGTAGAGCAGAACGACGACGGCAAAGACCAGCAGGGCGGGAAGCGGCGACAGCGCCGGCTTCACCGGCACGGAAGCGACGCTGAAAAGAAAGATGGCCGTGAGAAAATAGATAAGATTGTTGTATATCACGAGATCCTCAAAGGGATAAAGCGGCTGTGCCTGCCTTGTCGGCACGCCTCTGTTATTTTTCTAACTCTATTGCATTTTAAGCGCTTGTATAGCTTTCGCCCGCTCTTTTCTTGGCGGTTATGACCCTGGCCGCCTTTTTAGCCCGGATATTTGACGAGTTGAGATGGTCTGCCAGACGAGGAGGACCTGCACCGCCATCTGTTGGCAAAAGGCCGAGACAGGGCTCGTCGCCACCGACAAATATTCCACTACTCAATAATTATTCCTTTTCCCCACGTCAATCGCCTCATTTTGGTTGACTTTGTGCCCAAGTATATTAGTATTGTATGTTTACCGTACCGAAAGGGGCGCATAGCTCAGCTGGCTAGAGCCACCGGCTCATAACCGGTCGGTCGTAGGTTCGAGTCCTACTGCGCCCACCACATATTAATTTTGGATCTGACCCTCAACTCCAGGTTCCTTGAATAGATTAATCTTCTACACATACAGAGAGGCGGAACAACAGACCGCCCATACAGGCGAGGCCATCCCGGGCAGGAAAACCGGGAGCGGCCGGACTGAACCTAAAAGGTACTTTCTCCCCGGGAAAGTACCTTTTTTTATTGGTTTTTCAGAAAATTACCAGAGGAGCGCAAAATGAAACCGACCGTTGCCGATCTCCTCGGAATTCTCGATTTTCTGGCGCCGCAGCGACTGGCGGAAAAATGGGACAACGTCGGCCTGCTGGTCGGCAATCCCTCGGCCGGCGCCGGCTCCATTCTCATCGGTCTCGACCCCACCGTCGCCCTGGTGGAAGAGGCGGTGGCCGTGGGTGCGGAGACGATCATAACCCACCACCCCGTCATTTTCAAACCGCTCTCGGCCATCGATACCTCCAGCCCCGCCGGTCGCCTGCTGCAGAAGGCGCTCGCTCACGACATCAGCATTATCGGCTGCCACACCAATCTCGACTCGGCAACCGACGGCGTCAACGACGTGCTGGCCGAACTTTTGGGCCTCGAGTCGCTTTCGCCGCTGCTGCCCGCAGGCGAGCAGCAGGAAGAAAACACCGGCCTGGGAAGAATCGGCAGCTACCCGACGCCCCTCAGCGCCGAGGAGTTTCTCCGCCGGCTCTTTCATGTTCTTCAACTGGAGGCGGTCAATATCGCCGGCACCATGCCCGAACGGATAGCCAAAGTGGCCGTCTGCGGCGGCAGCGGCTCCGATCTGGCCCCGATCGCCTTTGCCCGTGGGGCCGACGTCTACCTCACCGCCGAGGTCAAGCACGCCATGGCCGTCTGGGCCAAAGAAACCGGCTTCGCCGTCATCGACGGCACCCACTATGCCACGGAAAAACCGGCAACGGCACAGCTGGCAAAACAGCTGGAGCAGGCGGCGGCCAAAGGCGGCTGGGAAATCGACATCAAACTCACGGAGACGGAGGTTCCGCCCTTCGTCTTTGTCCATAGATCGCTTTTTGCAAACACTCAACCACAACGCACAGGAGAAGAACCTTGAAGGAAGAAATAGCGCAGCTTGTCTCTTTGCAGGACATTGACCTTGAAATTGACAAAATCGACAACGAGATCAAACAGGAGCAGGAGGCTCTGGACGAGCGCATCAAGAAACTCGCTGAAAAAGAAGCCCACATCAACGACCTGACGACGACCATCGACCAGCTGGAGAAAGAACGAAGGACGCTGGAAGACGAGATGAGCGACAAAATGGCCTATGTCAAGGAGCGGCAGTCGAAGATGATGCAGGTGCAGACCAGCCGTGAACAGACCGCTCTGCTCAAGGAGATCGAAGACGGCAAAAAAAATGCCAAGGAAAACGAGGAACGCATCGTCGAGCTGCTGGAAAGGGTCGAAAAGCTCAACGCCGAGGCCGCGGAGGAAAAAAACCTTCTCAAGGCGGAAAAGGCGCTGGTGGCCGAGGAAACGGAAAAGGTGCGCAAGGCCATCGAGGACATCAACAAAGGCAAGAAGGAAAAAGCCGCCCTCAGGGAGAAGCACGCCGCCAACATCAAATCACGGCTGCTGAAGAAATACTCCACCCTGCGCAAGCACCGCAACGGCCTGGCCGTGGTCAACGTCGACGAAGGCGTCTGCCAGGGATGTTTCATGAGTCTGCCGCCGCAGCAGTTCAATCTGTTACTCAAAGGCGATCAGATGCTTGACTGTCCGGTCTGTCAACGTATTATTTACCACAAGGAAGTGGTAACGGAAGAAGAATAGCACGACTCGATTTTTGGAGCGGGTGCATGATCGCTCCGGCGACTTCGCCGGAGAGGAAAGTCCGAACTCCACAGGGCGGAATGGTTCGTAACGCGAACACCGGGCAACCGGTGGAAAGTGCCACAGAAAACAAACCGCCTGCCCAGCAGGTAAGGGTGAAACGGTGAGGTAAGAGCTCACCGCGCTCATGGCGACATGAGCGGCAGGGTAAACCCCATTCGGAGCAAGACCAAATAGGGAGGCTTTAAGGGCGGCCCGTCCATCGCCTCCGGGTAGGTTGCACGAGGTGCCGGGCGACCGGCATCCCAGTTAAATGATCATGGCCCCTCGCGGGGAACAGAATTCGGCTTACAGCCCGCTCCAATTTTTTTCTGCCGGTGCCGCCTGAGGCGCCAAAGCGTTTATAAAAAATACGACCGTCACCGGACATACGCGATGATCCAGGCCGCCGCCATCATACCCGCCGCCGGCAGCGGCACCAGAATGCAGGCCTCCCTGCCGAAACAGTACCTCGAACTCTCCGGCAGACCCGTCCTCATCCACAGCATCGCCGCCTTTGACCACTGCGCCGAGATAGAGCGCATCGTCATCGCCGTCGCCGCAGACCGCCTCGATTCCACCCGCCGGCTTCTGGAAGAATACCGGCTGGGGGCGAAAACCGAGGTTATCGCCGGCGGCCGCCGCCGTCAGGATTCGGTCAGGGCCGGTCTCGATCAGCTTGGTGATGACATCGACATCGTTCTCGTCCACGACGGCGCCAGACCACTTGTCGCCGGCGACGTCATCAGGCGCTGCCTCGACGAGGCCGGACGCAGCGGCGCCGCCATCGCCGCCGTACCGGTCAAGGACACCCTCAAGCGCGGCGATACGGACCGGCGGATAGCCGCCACCGTTGACCGGGATGGGCTCTGGCAGGCGCAGACCCCCCAGGCCGTCCGCCTGTCCCTGCTGCGCCGGGCCTTCGCCGCCGCCGGCGATGTCGACGTCACCGACGAGGCCATGCTTCTGGAAATCGCCGGCATCCCCGTCAGCCTGGTGATGGGCTCCGAGAGCAATATCAAAATTACACGGCCGGAGGATCTGATCATGGCCGAAAAACTGCTCGGGCAGGCTGATCCCGCCCCCCCCATGCGCATCGGCCACGGATTCGACGCCCACCGCTTGGCGAAGGAGCGCAGGCTGGTGCTCGGCGGCGTCGAGATCGACCATCATCGGGGCCTGGCCGGCCATTCCGATGCCGACGTCGTCACCCACGCCGTCTGCGACGCCATCCTCGGCGCCCTGGGCCTCGGCGATATCGGCAGCCATTTTCCCGATTCCGCCGCCGAGTACAAAGATATCTATTCCATCCTGCTGCTTGAACGGGTCTGCGCAACCATGCGCGGCCACGGCTTTTCGGTCGGCAACCTCGACATCACCGTCGTCTGCCAGCAGCCGAAGCTGGCCCCCTACATCGACGCCATGCGGCGGACACTGGCAGCGGCCTGCGCCGCTGAACCGTCACGCCTCAACATCAAGGCCACCACCACCGAAAAAATGGGCTATACCGGCAGGGAGGAAGGCATCGGCTGCCATGCGGTCGCCCTGCTCACCGCGCAACCACCAAAGGCTGACAACATATGCAGATAAATA
>JBEPWT010000134.1:0-8069 GCA_041642275.1 Desulfopila sp.
GAGCAGCACCACCACGCCTTTTCCTATCCGGCCCACCACTGTACCATCAACGCTGACCGAGGCTTCACTGACACGCTGCACCACGCTTCGCATGATTCTTCTCCTGTTGCTTTCTGGCTGATCTCCTGGTGCACCTGCGGCAGCCGTCGCCGTGAAGCGGGGAATTTCGTCTATTTCCGCAGGCGATGATCGAAGCCGCAGTCGGCTGGCGCAATGGTGTTTTCTACACTTTGGAGCGTGAGTAATTGGTGATGGTTACCCCTGTCAGCAGCGTCAAACCGCCGATGACGACAATGCCTTTGATGGCCTCTCCCAGCAGCAGCCAGGAAAAAATGATGGAAAAAAGCGGCACCAGGTTGATGAAAACCCCCGAGCGGGTGGCTCCGATGGACTTGATGGCCCTGTAGTAGAGAGAAAATCCCAGCGCTGTGCCGCAGATTCCCAGATAGCTGAGACCCAGCCAGTTGAGCGGCGAAATATGGCCGATATTGGTCATCAGCCCGTGATTGACCGCGGGCAGGAGCAGCAGCAGAGTGCCGATGAGAGAGGAGTAGAAAACGGCGGCGAAGGGCGAGAGCTCAGTGAGGACCGTGCGGCCGATGAGGGAGTAGGCCACCCAGCTGACGACACAGCCGAGCAGAGCGATCTCGCCCCTGCCGAAGCTGCCGGTGAAGAGTTCGCCGGGATGGCCGTTGCTGATGACGAAGACCGCCCCGGTGAGCGAGAGGAGAATGCCGAAAGCCTGTCGAGGGGTTACCGGCTCCTTGAGAAAAATGAAGGCAAACAGCGATATGGCCAGGGGGTTGAGGGCGATGATAAGCGCCGCCCTGCCGGCGGTGATATATTGAAGACCGGTGAAGAATAAAACGTTATAGCTGAAGACGCCGGTACAGCCGAGCAGCAGCAGCGGCAGCCACTTCCTGCGCGGCGGCAGTGAAATCCTGCCGTCTGCCGAGAGAGTGAGAAAAAACAGGGCCACGGTGGCCAGGGCGAAGCGGATGAAGGCCGCATTGGAGGGGTTGACTTCCCCTGCCAGCGCCCTGCCGGCGATGAAGGTCCCGCCCCAGAACAGCATGGTTAGAACCAGGCTGAGGTATGTGACTATCTGCATGTAAGACTCCGTATATGTAAGGCAAGGCCGATGCGTGATATACTCCCGCCGTAGCGTGCTGTCAACCATCGGCGTGGAAAAATTCCCAGGCAGGGGCCCTGTTTCAGCCTGCGGCTGTTGACAAAGATGACGTCGCTGAACATCTCGTCTCAGCCGGGAGGGGAAGGTCGGTAAGGCGGCAGTTGAGTATAGGGGGATATTCTGGTATCGTGATGGTGGCATGGGCCGGCATGGCCGGCACCTGTCCCAAACAGCTTTGTGAGTCCACCGGGGAGATAAGGGATGCACTGGTTTCGCCACCTGCAGTTGCGCTGGAAAATGCTGATCATGGTCATGCCTCTGGTGCTTGTCCCCCTGGTCCTGGTCGCCTTTTTCATCTCCAACACCTCCATGGAGCTGGCCTACGAAGGCTTGACCCGTGCCAGCCGCGACGATCTCCGTCACATGGGGGATTTTTCTCTGGACCTGATCGACGTTCACTACCGCCAGTACGAGGTATATCAGCAGGAGCGGGAGGATGCGGTGCGGCAGAAGCTGCGCGACATCGTCGATTTGGCATACACCCTGGTGGAAACCCACTACGAGCAATCCGTGCACCAGAAGTTGCCTCTGGACAGTGTCAAACTTGCCGCCAAGAATGGCTTAAAATATGCCGGCGTCGGCGAGGGCGGGTATATCACCGTTATGGACAGCGGCGGCACCCTGCTGGTCCATCCCGTCTCCGAAGGCAGGAATATTTATGATTCCCGAGACGAAAAAGGGCGCCTTTTCATCAAGGAAATGTGCGACAGCGCCGTCGAAGCGCCCGCCGGACAGGTGATGTACACCAGGTACTCGTGGCAAAATGCTCTGCTGGGTGAGCAGCGGCAGAGGGAGAAGGTGGTGGCCTACCGCTATTTTCCCCAGTGGGGGTGGGTAATAGCGGCCGGCAGCTATGTCGATGAAATCTATGATGAGCGGCCCTTCGAAAACCAGGCCTTTGCCGAACTCAAGAAAAAGCTCAAGGAGAAAAAGGTCGGTGAGACAGGATTCATCTACGCCGCCGACTGCAGCGGTACGCTGGTCATTCATCCCCGTCATGAGGGCAAAAATCTCTATACCATGCTCGATGCCGGCAGCCGATTGAAACTGCAGCAAGTCTGCCGGCAGCGGCAGAAGGGCGGCTGGCTCAGCGCCATCCAGCTTCAGGCGGGGGGGGATGAGGAGCGGACGACCCTCACCCGCTTTGAATATTTCAAGCCGTGGGACTGGGTGGTCTTCGTTCAGGCGTATGAAGATGAACTTTTCGGTTCGGCGGCGCTGACGAAAAAGCATATTCTCGTCAGCGTCATTTTTCTCAGTTTTCTCATCTCCGGAGCCGCCGGTCTGTTGACCTTCTATGCAGCCAGACGATTTACCTATCCGATCTTCAAAATCATCGAAGAGATCGAGCGGGCAGGGGGAAGCCGGCTGGTGGGCAAGATATCGGTGCCGGAGGCGGAGGAGTTGAAAAAGCTGGCCCTGGCCTTCAACACCATGTCCGATCAAATCCATTCCCACAAGACGCTTGAGGACAAATTGGCGAAAATGGAGAAAATGGCCTCCATCGGCGTGCTTTCTTCGGGGGTGGCTCATGAGATCAACAACCCCATGGGCGTAATTCTGGGCTATGCCTGCCACCTGGAGAACAAACTGGACGAAAATGATCCCAACTTCCACTTTGTGCAGGAGATCAGGCGGGAATCCAAGCGCTGCGTCAAGATCGTCCGCAATCTCCTCGACTATGCCAAGGGACCGCAGCTTTCCAGAAAAGCGGCGGATATCCACCATCTCCTTGAGCAGATAATCGATTTTGCCCGGGGGCATGCCGAACTGGAACATATCACCATCGACAAGAATCTGGCTGCGGACTTTCCCGTCGTCAAGGTCGATGCCGATCAGTTCCGGCAGGTGATGATGAACCTGATTCTCAACGGCGCCGCGGCCATGAAGAACGGCGGAGTGTTGCGCATCCGCACCTCGACGGCGGAAAAGTGGCTGCTCATCGAGGTCGAAGACTATGGGCAGGGGATCCCGGAGGCCAATCTCCAGGAGGTTTACGAACCGTTTTTTACCACCAAGGCCAAAGGCACCGGCCTTGGCCTTGCCATCAGCAGGCAGATTGTCGAGGCCCACCTCGGCAGCATAAAAATCAACAGTACGGTAGGTGTCGGTACGACGGTTTCCATCCGTCTGCCGGCCCACTGAGGTGGAGCAGACATGGCAGGCGCGCATATTCTGGTCATTGATAATGAAGAGGGGCTCTGCAGAATGCTGGAGGCTATCCTGCAGGACAACGGCTACAGAGTCAGCACCTTCACCGATCCTGAAAAGGCCCTGGAATTCTTTCATCCGGGGATCAATCTGGTGATAACCGATGTCAAGATGCCGGGGATAGACGGGCTCGAAGTGCTGGAAATCATAAAACGCAGCGACAGTGAGATTCCGGTGATCATGATAACCGGCTATGCGACGGTGGAAATGTCCATTCACGCCCTGCGTCTCGGCGCCTTTGACATTCTCACCAAACCCTTCGAGCCCGAGGAACTTCTCCAGCGGGTCCGCAACGGGCTGCGTCAGACCTTTCTGCTGGAGGAAAACAGACAGCTGCGTCAGGAACTGTCGGAACAGGACAGGTTCGGCGAAGTCGTGGGCAAATCCCCGGCCCTGCTCACCGTTCTCGATACGGCCCGCAAAATAGCCGTCCGCAACATTCCGGTGACCATCAGCGGCGAATCGGGAACCGGCAAGGAACTCGTCGCCCGCGCCATACACGAGCATTCGGCCCGCAGAGGCAAACCTTTTGTCGCTATCAACTGCGGCGCTCTGCCGGAATCCTTGCTTGAAAGCGAGCTTTTCGGCCACGCCAGGGGAGCCTTTACCGGTGCAGAACAGGAGAAAAAAGGACTCCTGCAGATGGCGGATCAGGGTTCCCTGCTGCTCGACGAGGTAGGCAATCTGCCGCTCAATGTCCAGAAGGCGCTGTTGCGATTTCTGCAGGAAAAGGAATTCTACAAGATCGGAGAGACCCGGCCGACCAGGGTCGATGTCCGTATCCTGGCGGCAACCAACGCCGATCTGCAGCAGGAGATGGAGCGCGGCAGCTTCCGCGACGATCTCTATTACCGTCTGGCCGTGGTACGACTGAAGATACCGCCTCTGCGGGAGAGAAGAACGGATATCCCGCTGCTGGCCTCCTATTTCGTCGATGAGATGAACCGCCGCTTCAATACAAGCGTCAAGGGCTTTACGCCGGAGGCCTGTGAGGTTCTCATCGGTTATGACTGGCCCGGTAACGTCCGGGAGTTGAAGAACGTCATAGAGGCGGTGCTGGCCATTGAAAGCGGCAGCCTGATCCCCGTCGAAGCACTGGAAAGACTGATGGATCTGGAAGGCCGGCAGGGCACTGGCGCAGACAGCGGTGAACCGGAAACGTACAGCGAAGCCCTCGGCGCCTTCGAACGCCGGTATTTTGCCGATCTGCTGCGCCAGGTCGGCAACAGTGTCGAGCAGGCAGCCGAACGCGCCGGTGTCAATGTCGCCACCTTCTATCGCAAGATAAAAAAATACCACCTGCGCTGATGGGAGTGTCACAGCAGAAACACCACCATTTCCCGTGGGTGCGTCTCCGTGACGCTGCATTCGGCTGACCCGCAGCCGTTTTCCATGCTCAAATCCGCGTTGAAAATGGAAAAAATACCTGATTGCCCCTAATGATCAGCAGCTCTTTTTGAGACAGGGAACTCTTTTGCCGGGACCCCGTAAACCCTTCCCTGGGGGCCCACTGCAGCCGTCCTGGCTGCAGACACCCGTGTAAAGAGCACCCTGTCTCTTCGGAATTGGGATAGGCTGAGTTTCAGGGGTAATCAGGAAAAAATATTAGCAGCGGCAGTGGGTGCAGGCCTTTTCGCGTATGTGCGAAGATATCTGTGAGGGGTGGAGCTGTGTATAATATACTGAAAATGCAGCATATATGCAAGATGCGCTGCGGTCGGATTTTGCCGGCAGGCAGGGAAAGGCGACGCCATTTTTGCATCTGTGCGAAAATAGACGGCGGAGGAGTGATGGAGGCGACGGCTGATAAAGCCATATGTCCATGAAACTACACGACATGTCTTTTTGTCTTTGGCTCGGAGCAAAAATTGCATATTAATTACCGGTGGCGGGAATCCCGTGCCCGCCGCCTGCGCCGCCGAATTTGGCGATCTGTTCTTCGGCGGTATAAGGTTGTGCCCGCAACATCTGGACAGCCCCACATCGCTCTCCTCCAAAGACTGATGCACTTAAACTCTGCCTGGCAGAGGCTCCGGGGGTTGTCGCTCTTCAAGGTTGCCGGGCACGACCTTGTCCTTTGCAGATACCTGTCAGCCAGTTATGTTCCGCAGCGTCCGTCAATACCGCCATCTTCGCTCATCGCCGCAAGCTTCTCAGTGTCTGATATGCAATGTGTGATACGCAGTGTGTGATACGCAGTGGGTGATGCGGCCGTCGCCGTTGCCTGGCGGGCCCCGGGCCTTGCAGCGGGGCCGCTTCCGGGAAACACCTGTAAAAAATGAAGCGTGTTAGAATTTTGTTAACATCATCCGGTGCTAGTGGTAGAATCCGTTAGAAACCAACGCTTGTATCACCTTTATTTCAGAGAATATCGGGCAATCCATGATAAAAAAAATCCAAAACCTTGTTGAAGAGATGGCGCAGGAGCTGCCGCATATTCTCGCCGTGGCCGTGGTCACGGTGGATGACGGCATGACCATAGCCGAGGCAACACGCAGAGAAGGCATCGAAACGGCCGCCGCCGCCGCCTATCTTGCCTCAATTGTCAAATCCAACAGCAAGGCAATAAACCTTCTGGCCGATGATGAGCTCATAGATGACATTCTGATTACCACCGACCAGTATCACTTTATCATCAGGCATATGCCGGACCAGCCGTTTTTCATCTTTCTGATGACCAGCAAGAAGGAGTGGCTGGCCAAGGCGAGAATGCTTATCAAAAAATATGAACCCCGCTTCGTGGGGCTGCGCGAGGCTCTCGAGCATCTGTAGGAATATTTCCGGCAGCAGCCCGTGGCCGGGAGGCGAGTTGCGCTTTTTGCCGGGGCGGAGCAAAGCGCCAGCGTTCTTCTGGCGCTTTATTGGTATTTCGTCTTTCGGCTGCCGCCGCTTCATCCACCGGCGGTGGGCGGCACATGCTTGCCGCTGGAGGGCGGGCCGCCTTTTAAGACAACATCTTCGGAAGCTACAGCGCCGCCACCTTCTCGATCTTGGCTGAATTCTTCTTGATGGCGATCCTGATCCAGCCGAGGTTGGTGTCCTTGTCGGCGACGATGACAAGGAATGCTTCCGTTCCCACCGGAGCGAACAGAACCGGTCCCTCGGTGTATTCAAGCATCGTCATGCTGAGTTCTCCCTGACCCAGCTGCGTGCCCATGGTCTCTGCGGAACCGAAGCCGGATGAGGCGATGGCGCCGATCATCTCCGCGTCGATGCCGGTCCGGGCCAGGCTGTCGAGTAAAAAACCATCCCGGCCGACCAGGCAGGCTGTGTGAACACCGTCGATGTTGGTAAACTCCGCTAGGATCTTCTGGATTTCTGTCATGTCGTCATCCTCTGTAGTTTCAGACTCTTCTGATTGTATAGGGGCAGCAGTTTCTTTTTCGGCAGCAGCGACGACCGCCTCGTCTGCCGGTGCTTCTTCTTCATATTCCGCCGCTGGCTCACCGGCGGGGCTGTCGTCGGAGAAGGCGATGGCATTGATGCCCGAGGCATGCTCGGCGCCTTCTTCATCTTTCATTACCGCCGCTTCGAGCAGTAGTGATTCCACCGTCTTGCCCATGCTCACCAGGGGCGGCTCGACGTTGTTGAGATTGTGGAGTTCGGCTTTTTGCGTTTCGATGATCCTGAAAAAAGCTTCCTCGCCGCTGAGGTCTCCAAAGGAGGCGTGGACCACCTTGCCGTCACGAAAGAAAATCATGCCTTCGTGCTCACCTGTGGAGATTTTCAGCGCCGAGGTCGATTTGGCCAGCCCGTTGAACTGGATGATGTCAAGCAGGGCGATGCCTCTGCTCGGCTTGCTCGGTGCCTTGCTGGTTTCCAGAACATCTTCGACGATCTTGCGCATATCGTTTATGTCGAAGGGCTTCTCCACGAATCTGACGGCGCCTTCCTTTTTGGCTTTGTTGGCAAAGGCGTTGGAGGGATAGGCGGTCATGATGATGACCGTGGTTTCCTTCCACTTGTTGTTGATCTCCGTGAGGAGTTCCAGTCCGCTCATGCCCGGCATGTTGATGTCGGTTATGACCAGGCTGATCTCCGATTCCTCGAGAATGTCGAGAGCTTCATCTCCTGACTGCGCCGTGAAGGTCTCGATGTTGGGGATGCCGTTGTCCAGATTCCTCTGAAGCATCCACAGCATGTCTTCTTCGTCGTCGACAATCAGAACTTTTTTCATAGTCACCGTGGAGTCTCCTTTGCGCTGTCATGGGGAGTTCCGTCTGTAATTGCAGGAAGAAATTGATCAATTACCGGGGAATGTGCTGTTTTTTCTCTAACCGGAGAACAGTCTTGCAAGACGGCTGCCATACCAAAGGAAAAAGAAAAAGTAGTGTAACATTAAGACGATGGAAATTGGCCTGGTTTGGAAGGCTGTTGTGGGCTGGTTAATATTTGATCAGGTGGTAAGAAATTAACCAGCTTCAAGTTTCGAGCGCAGGGTCGTGCGGGTGATTCCCAGAATTTCGGCGGCTCTGGATTTATTGTTGCCGGTGGCCTTGAGGACTTTGGCGATATGCTGGCGCTCCAGCTCCCTCAGGGTCATCAGGCGGTTGTCTTCGGCGGCGTCGGCTGCATTGTGGGCCAGGGAGATCCAGTCGCTTTTGCAGAAGATCATCTCCCTTTCGATGAGGTTGCGCAGTTCCCGGACATTGCCCGGCCAGTGATG
>JBEPWT010000135.1:0-8058 GCA_041642275.1 Desulfopila sp.
TTTCAGCCCCTCGGTCATTTCGGCCGCAGCCTTTTTGCGCACCTCCCGGTTGTCGTTGTAGAGATCGGAGAGCACCTCTTCCTCGGTTCTGCCGTTTTCGCCGAAACGGAGATTGCCGAAGACCTTCTCGAAGAGGGTGGTCCAGCTGCTGCGGCCGACGACTTTGCGTTCGATGAGAATCTTCTCCTCGGCCTCGCTCAGCAGATGCGGACGGTAGCGGCGCAGGGAGCGGAGATAGTGGCGATAATGGTCGAGGACGTCCTGCTCGAGCAGTTGCTGTGCCTGTTGGCGACCTACCTCGTTCCATTCGAGTTCGAAGAAGATGAGGCGGCCCTCGACCTCGCTGGTGAGTTCGCGTATGCGCTGATAAAAGGCGCCGGCGGAAGTATTGTCGACTTGCGTCGTATAGTTGAGGAAGGCAAAGGTGGCGAGTTTGCCCAGCCGGATATACAGGCGCTCAAGGCGCTCTGTCAAGGTATGCAGCGCTTCGGCGGCAAGATCGGCTATGGTATTTTTATAGGCTGTCACCAGCTCCTGGCTTTCTTTGGTGCACCAGTCGCAGTCTTCGGCCACAGCCGGATCGTCGATACCTTTGTAGAGATCATTGAGATTCCAGAGGATGGCGGTGGTCTGCAGTCTGTCGTTGAGATCGTTTGCGGCCATGGCTCAACTCCTTAGTCCGGCGATGAAGCCTCCGACCGCGGCCGGCCCTTCGGCATCCACCAGGCGAATGGTTTCCGAGCCGATAACGGCGATATCGGCCTTGCCCGTGAGGGCGGCGATATCATCGTGATTCTGGATGCCGAACCCCACGGCCAGCATCTTTTCAGTGGCCCGGCGACAGCGCTGCAAATAGGTGTCGAAATCGACATTAAGCTCCGATTTGTTGCCCGTGACCCCCCGTCTGGCGACGCAGTAGATAAAGCCGCTTCCGGCTTCATCGACCTCTTTCATGCGTTGGTCACTGGAGGTCGGAGAGTAGATGAGAATCGGTGCAATGCCTTTGGCGTGGGCCTGGCTGAAAAAGAGCTCACTGTGATCAGGCGGCAGGTCGGGGATGATCAGCCCCTGGATATTGTCGGCGGCGCACCGCTCGATCAGTTGTTCTTCTCCGTATTTGAAAACGATATTGTAGTAGGTCATATAGAGAAAGGCGATGTCGTGGGTGCGTGCCATCTCCGCTCCGAAGTCAAGGCACTCAGCAACCCGCGTCCCTCCTGCCAGGCTGTCAAGATTGGCTTTCATGATCACCGGTCCGTCGGCCATCGGTTCGGAAAAGGGTATCTGCATCTCGATGCAGTCGACGCCGTTTTCCACCATTTGCCGGACCACCTCGCGGTTGGCATCGAAGGATGGATAGCCCAAAACGATATGGGTCATGAGCAGGATATTCTGGTGTTTGCGCCTATCTTTCAAATAGTCTTCAAGTTGCATGGTTCACCGATGATTGAGGCCGCCGGCTGAAGGCAGGCCGTATTTTTACTTACTGTATTCCCGGCCGCGGCGGATAATGAATTCCTTCCAGGAAGGATCGTTGAAGGCGTCGGCTATGGTGAAGATATCCTTGTCTCCGCGTCCCGACATATTAATGATTATGGCCTCATCGGCAGGGAGGTCAGGAGCCTCCTTGAAGGCCTGAACAAAGGCGTGGGCCGATTCCAAAGCCGGGATGATTCCTTCCTTTTTCATTGTCAGGTCCAAAGCTTCCATGACCTCGTCGTCCGTTGCCGATTCAAAGCGGACCTTGCCCTGCTCCCAGAGGTCAGAGAGGATGGGGGAGACGCCCACATAATCGAGCCCGGCGGCGACTGAATGGGTCTCCAGCATCTGGCCGTCGCCGTTTTGCAGGAACATGGTGCGGTAACCCTGGGCGACGCCGGGGGAGGCGTCCGTGCCGCAGAGCCTGGCGGCGTGCCTGCCGCTGGCAATACCCTGGCCGCCGGCTTCGACGCCGACGAGTTCGACACCGTTTTCGAGCAGAAAGCGGCCGAAAATGCCCATGGCGTTGGAGCCGCCGCCGACGCAGGCATAGACCCGGACCGGGTTCCTGCCATGATGGGTATGTATCTGTTCTATGGCCTCGATGCCGACGATGGACTGGAACCAGGATACCATTTCAGGGAAGGGAGCGGGACCGCAGGCGGTGCCGAATACATAGTGGGTGGTGTCGACATTGGTGACCCAGTCGCGAAAGGCCTCGTTGATGGCGTCTTTAAGTGTCCGCGATCCGTCTTTGACGGCGACGACCGTGGCCCCCATTTTCTCCATCCAGAAAACATTGGGGCGCTGGCGCAGTACATCGACCTCGCCCATGTAGATGGTACAGTCGAAGCCGAATTTGGCGGCCATGGTGGCCGCGGCCACGCCATGCTGGCCCGCTCCGGTTTCGGCGATCACCCGCTTTTTGCCCATGCGTTTGACCAGCAGTCCCTGGCCCATGACGTTGTTGGCCTTGTGGGCGCCGGTATGGTTGAGGTCTTCGCGTTTTATATAGATCTGGGCACCGCCAAAATGATTGGAGAGATTGCGGGCATGGGTCAGCGGCGTCGGTCTGCAGGAATAGGTGGACATCAGATCGAGGTACTCCTGCCAGAACGCCGGATCCTCCTTGGCCTGGCGGTAATACTCGCCAAGCTCCTTGAAGGTCTGGTGCAGTACCTCGGGGATGAAAGCCCCGCCCCAATTGCCAAAATATCCATCTTTTGTCATTGCGCTTTTCTCCAAAGAGACGGCCAGAGTGACTGTCTTCTTATCGTATCATGACTCATTCTCAGCCCATCCGCTTCCCGGAGGAGGGGCCGCTCTTTTTTCACGGTCATCACGGCCGACATGGCAGGAATGAAAAAATTGGCTGTATGTACGAGACTCAGCCAGATTGCACGTGCTGCCAGTGACTCGGCAGCCAGGGCACTTATTATCTTTTCTTTTCCGCATCCGGGAGACAGACGTATTTTCACAAAACACCGTGCAAACACATCAGGGCCCCTCGGTCTTTCCAGGAAAAATTCAATCTGTCTCCCGGACAACGCTTTTTCCATTCTCGGTGATTCTAATGATTTTTGTGGAAACGATCAAGCTATCTGAGCTGCTTTCTGCAGACCGCGGCAAAATCCTCCGGATAATGGGAGTTGATGAAGCGGAGCTGGGCTTCGCTGAAGGCACCCATGGAATAGGGCAGTTTCGGCAGCAGCGAGTAGAGCAGCGGCTGGTCGAAACGGCGGCGATCGCCCAGACGCTTGGCGTACTCTATGGAGGTGACCATCCTGGCGCCGAGGCAGGCGAGGGCCTGCTGACTTGCGAGAATGGCCCTGTTCAGTGAAAGGCGGCCGGCTGTGTCGGTCTCGAGGATGTTGCCGGCAAAGAGCCCGTTCCTGTCCGCTTTGGTCATTATCTGCAGTTCCCACTGCGATGTCTGGGCCTTGGGGACGAAAACAGCTGCGTTTTCATCCTCCCAGACGATCAGGGAGGCGGGCAGGTCCTCTCTGCCGTCCAGGCGGGTGTTGGCGGCCATGGCCCTGACATGGTCATGAAAGAGGCTGCTGCCGGTATGGCGGTGATAGTCGTCAATGGCGGCAGTGACCATATCGCCGCAGCTGAAGGCCGGCAGGGTGGTCGCCGGCTTGTCAAGCGTACCGCTGTAGCCCTCGACCGTATCCGGTATGACGGCGTACTGCTGGTGAATCTGCTGATGCGAGGCATGCAGGCGGTAGTCGGTGGGAGAATAATCGAAGCCGAAGTTCCAGCCCCAGAGCGTGGCGAGGTTGGCTGAACCACCATTGTCGATCGTCTCCAGCAGATCAAGGCGCAGCTGTTCCAGATCCTCTTCACCTGAAAAGTTTTCTCCGTCGCGATCGATACCGAGCATCTGCGCCAGGCGGATATACATCCGCTGGTAGTAGAGATGCCGCAGGCCATCCATATCCGTGCTGCTGAGACTGGTGATGGAGTAACGAACGGCATCTTCTGCCATGTTTGCGGCGAAATGGCCTCCGGCTATGTAGGAGTTTCGTCTGAGATACTCGTAGATATGCGATGTATCGCCGCTGCGATATTCGCCGACGATTTCGCTTGCGCCCTGGGCGCCCGGGCGCAGGACCATGGCCTTCTTGTAGGAGTCGGGCAGCACCGGATTGTTGGCCACTGCTTCGAAGAGGTCGTGGTCGTGTATGTCGGCCCTGCAGTGTCCGTTCGTTGTCCGGCTGTAGGAAAGACCGGCCACCTCACCATCTTCGGCGAAGACGAACTCGCAGCAGAGCTCGGCCAGCCGTGCGAGGTCGGCGGTGTCGGTGGAGCAGGTGGCCAGGCAAAGCAGCAGCGGCCGGGGAAGATCGCCTGTCAGGCCGGCGTCCATGTCCCTTTCGCGGAGAAAGGAATGAAAGGAAAGCGGGGGACGTTTTATAAGATGTATTTTCGAGGGCTCTGCCGCCCGGGCATCGGCCCAGCTTTTGTCGATAAAGGTGACACCGCGGAAGGGCAGCGGGTTGGCAATTTCGAAAATCCAGGTAGCCGTGTCTACATGGACGTCTCCTGAGGGGAAATTCCGTCTGTTCTCAATGATCGTGCCGTCGTCGCAGCGGCCGAGTTGGCTGGTACTGGTCAGTTGTCTGAGATTTTTGACGCTGTAGGATGGTTTGTGTATACCGTAGAGAAAAACACCTTCGGGGGTTACACAATTGCGGTAGCGTTCCATGACTGTGTGTCCTGCATCTGTTTTGTGGTTAAGGTTGCGTGGCTGTTGCCGATCTGTCAGTCTTTTTGAGGCTGTTGTTCCCAGAGTTGCAGGGCCCGTTTGTATATTCCGGATTTGGAAATGCCCAGATCTGCGGCCAGGGTTTTGCAGCTGTCCTTGAGAGAAAGCTGCGTGTTGTCGCGGTACCAGAGGATGAGTTCATCGAGGTTCAAATCCTCGTCCGGTAACGTGCTCGCCGGTGAAAAGACAAGGACGTATTCTCCGCGGTTTTTTGTCTTCGACAGGTGCTTTTTGAGGCCGGCAAGAGTGAAAAGGGCCACTTCTTCGTAGGATTTGGTCAGCTCGCGTGCCAGCAGGACCTGGCGGTCCCCCAGCACTTCCAGGGCCTCGGCGACAAAGGCTTCGATCCTGTGGGGTGACTCATAGAAAACCGTATGATAATCGGCATGAATGAGGGTCTTGAGAAGCTGCTTGCGCTGACTGTTCTTGGCCGGGGCAAAGCCGTGGAACAGTATCGGTGCTTCGCCCGTGCCGGCGCAGGAGAGGGCGGCGGTAAGGGCCGAGGCGCCGGGAATCGGCGCAATGGTGATGCCCGTCTCCAGGGCCCGACGCACGATTGCGCTGCCTGGATCGGAAATTCCAGGGGTGCCGGCATCGGTTATAAGCGCAATGTCTTTGCCTTCGGTCAAAAGACGCAGGAGGTGATCGGCTTTCTGCTGCTCCTGTTCCCGGTAGTAGGATATAAGCGGGGTTTGGATGTTGAAATGAGTGAAGAGTTTCCTGCTGTGCCGGGTATCTTCGGCGGCGACAACGTCGACCTCCCTGAGTATGCGCAGGGCGCGCAGGGTGATGTCTTCGAGGTTGCCGATGGGAGTGGCGACGATGTAGAGGGTACCGGTGTCGGCGGAGATGGCGTCTGGCATGGTTTCGTATCTATACCTGCAGGAGAATGGTTGTGAAAGGGCAATATTGTACCAGTACCATAGGAAAATGCATCCCTTTCTTGATGGGCTGGTAAAATGCTCGATCTCCGTCGTTGTAGATCTGAAACGGTAATTTGCCGTACCACATGTCCTGCCAAATCCAAATCACCGTTTCATGTACTACGCCGTATATCGAGCTTTTTCCAGAAGCCATCCGGCGGCTTCGATGACTGTTTACGAGATTATCTTTCTTGACAAGCAGCGATTCTTATGTAGTATATGAGCACATACTCATATATTTATCTGCCCGGTGATTGAGACGATGACGACAAAAGACAGGTGCGATACCCGAATTATCCATATGGATACGATACGGGCTGCCAGAAACAGCAGTCTCGGAGATGGCGAACTTGAGGTACTTTCCCAGTTCTTCAAAACCTTCGCCGATCCGAGCCGAATAAAAATACTGATGGCTCTGGGGCAGCAGGAGATGTGCGTCTGCGATCTGGCGGCCTTTCTCGATATTTCCGAATCGGCCGTCAGCCATCAGCTGCGCTATCTGCGCAACTGCCGCCTCGTCAGGAACAGGCGGGAAGGCACCGTTCTCTACTACCGACTGGTGGATGAGCATGTAGGAGAAATAATCGGCAAGGGACTCGAACATATACGAGAGCAATAAACATGGTGAAAGTGGTAAAATGGAACAGCTTGCAGTGAAAATTCTCGGGGAGTCATGGAACATCCTCCTCGACTCCTCTGTATACATACTCGGCGGCATTGCCATTGCCGGCCTACTGAAGGTTTTTCTCAATCCTGAGACTATCCTCAATCATCTCGGCAAAGGCAAGTACAGCTCGGTGGCCAAGGCCGCCTTTTTCGGGGTACCGCTGCCGCTCTGATCGTGTGGAGTGCTGCCGGCGGCAGCATCATTACAGAAGCAGGGGGCCAACAAGGGGGCGACTACCGCCTTTCTCATATCGACGCCGGAGTCAGGCGTGGATTCAATCGCCATAACCTATGCACTGCTCGATCCCATCATGACCGTCGTCCGACCGGTGGCCGCCTTTGTAACGGCGATGTCGGCCGGCGCTCTCGAGAACTTTCTCTCCTTCAGCGAGAGCGAGAAGACGCTGCGGGTAGCCAAAAACTGCCCCATTGACAACTGCTGCGACGGCATAGACTGCCCACCGGATGAGCATAAGGCCCATCATAGTCTGCGGGAAAGAGTCACCGCCGGATTGCGCTTTGCCGTCGTCGATGTCTGGGGCGATATCGTCGCCTGGTTTTTTATAGGGCTTGTGCTTGCGGGCATAATTACGGCGCTGGTTCCCGAGGACTTCATGGCGTCCTGGCTCGGCGGCGGCCTGGTGTCCATGCTCTTGATGCTGGTTTTCGGCATTCCCCTCTATATCTGCGCCACGGCTTCTACGCCGATTGCCGCAGCACTTATCCTCAAAGGTGTCAGTCCCGGTGCGGCCCTGGTCTTTCTTCTCGTTGGGCCGGCAACCAATGTTACCTCGCTGTCGGTTCTGGTCGGTATTCTCGGCAAAAAAAGCGTCGTCCGCTACCTGGCCGTTCTTTCGGTGATGGCCGTTCTTTTCGGCCTGGCGGTCGACTTCATTTACCGCCTGGCGAATATATCGCCGGCGGCCATTCTCGGCGAGGCGGGGGAAATTCTTCCCTTCGGGCTGAAACTTGCCGCCGCCGTCGTTCTTCTGCTCCTTTCGATCAAACCTTTGTGGCAGTACTTGAAGAAGTTATCTAAACGTGATAAGTCAGATACTGCCTACTTTAGTGATTTTCCCTCGCTCAATCGCCCGACCGGCAAGGATGGCAGCGACGCCAGGCACAATCCGTCACTGTCAAAATGCTGCAATACTGACCATAAATGATAGCAGACCATGAATAAACATATCGGAATATTGACGGCAGGGGGCGACAGCCCGGGGTTGAACGCCGCCATTCGCGGAATCGGCAAGTCTGCCATCAACAGCAGTCGTATGGATATCATCGGCTTTCGCGATGGCTTCCGGGGGCTTATGGAGAACAGGACCATGCGCCTTGACCTCAAGGTACTCTCCTCCATCCTGACGCTGGGTGGGACGATTCTCGGCACCAGCCGCGACAAACCGCACAAAATGCCCGTCGGCGATGATACAGTCGACATGACCGACGTCATCTGCGATAATTACTTCCGCAACAACCTCGATGTACTCATTTGTCTCGGCGGCGGCGGCACCCAGAAAAATGCCTACAGGCTGGCTCAGAGAGGGCTCAATATCCTCACTCTGCCCAAAACCATAGACAATGATGTCGCTATGACCGATGTCACCTTCGGTTTTCACACGGCCATGGAGATTGCCACCGAAGCCATAGACCGGCTGCATTCCACCGCCCACAGCCATCACCGTATAATTGTCGTCGAAGTAATGGGGCATAATGCCG
>JBEPWT010000136.1:0-8041 GCA_041642275.1 Desulfopila sp.
GGATCTGCTGTTGCATGTATCAGCTCTGGTACTTGGCAAAGGCGAAGGACTCGCTCCTGTATATTTCCGGGTCGGCATCGGGGTAGGACACCTGCGTGCCGCTCCAGGGTTTCTGGAGAATGTACTCATTGTCCTCGACCTCGATGACGTTGGACCGGTGCAGAGGAATTTTGCCGCCGGCCGTGGCGATGTAGCGTGGGATGGCGTCGCCTGATATATTGCCGTACATCGACTCGACGATGTCTCTGCCCACCTCCAGCGGCACCCGAAAATGTTTGAACTGCGGATTGCGGTAGCTGCAGTTGAAGATATAGTAGGGACGAACGTAGGCTTCGTGTATGGTTTCGCAGAGTTTCCACATTTTTACCCGGCTGTCGTTAATGCCTTTGAGCAGCACTGCCTGATTCAAAATGGTGAAAGAGCGTTTGCTCAGACGACGGTAGGCATCGCCTGAGAGGGGGGTGATCTCCTGGGCGGTGTTTATCTGGGTGACGACGCGGATAGGTTTTTGATCGTTTGATTCCTCTATTATATCGAGTAGTTCGTTGTCGACGCGCATGGGGGCCGTCACGGGTATGCGGGTGCCCAGGCGTTTGACCTTGACGTGGTCGATGCCGTCGAGTTCTGCCAGCAGCCATTTGAGAATGGAGTTGGGCAAAACGAAGGCGTCGCCGCCGGTGATGAGGATATCCCGTATGCGCTCGTTTTTTCGGATATAGTCAAGTGCTTCGCCGTAGGCCTCCCTGGAGTAGGTATTGTCCTTTCTGCCGATATGGGCTATGCGCAGGCAGTGGGTGCAGTACATGGCGCACATATTGGTGGCCTTGATGGTGACGACTCGCGGATAGAACTGGTCGATGAGCCGTGCCGGGGAGTGATCCGCCGCCACCGGCGGAATCTCGATGCCGGCGTTGTCCACCATTTCACCGGTGGGAACGGCCTGCAGCATCACGGGATCATTGACCTTGCCCGGCATGATGAGGGAGGTGTAATAGGGGGTGAGCCGCATGCGAAAATTCTTAGTCACCCGGCCTATGGAAGCTACGGCCTCGACCGGCAGATCGATGAGTTCGGCGAGTTCTTCGGCAGTAGTGATACAGTTTCTGATCTGCCCTTTGTAGCTCAGCCACTCTTCGGTGCTCATTTTCAGTTTCCCGCGGATTCGTTCGCCGTTTTCCTGAATCTGCTGCCAGAGCTCGATGCCGCTTGGCGCCTCCTGATCCTTGCGGGCGAGATAGTCCTCGACGCGGGCGTTGGCCTTGCCGGCGATGGGCAGTGCCTGGGTGAGACGGCCCCCGAGGGAAACCATGTGCTCGTCGATCTGCTGATGTTTCAGCGCCAGGTTGCATAGATCAATCTTCGTCAGTCCGAAGTCCCGGATACTGTTGCCGGCAAGCCGCTGTTTGAGGAGTTCCTGGAAAAGGCTGATGATGGGAGCGGTCAGTTTTTTCTTGCAGGCCTTTTCAACCAGCTGGGAAAGCTCCCTCTTCAGAGCCACGGTGGGGGCCTGGCCGTTGTCTCTGGGAGTGTCTTTGGAGAGCTCGGCGATAAGATCGAGAGTATATTTGTCCAGTGCGTTATGGCAGTCCTGGTCGCTGCGTATGTGCGGTTCCATGATAGTGATTAGGCCTCTTCAATTGTTTGTTGTATAAATCCTACACCCTGGCATAAACCCTCGTTGACATCCTCCCTGTTGGTGGCCACGGAAACGACTCTGGCGAGGAAGGTTCCGGGCATGACATAGAAATTGGTGCCCACATGTTCGAGAATGGCAAAGTCCTTGAGCAGTTCTCCGTTGGCAACTTTTTTAAATGTTTCACGTTCATAGATGTTCTGGGGAATATATCCCGTCGTCCGTTTCTGGGTATCTATCTTGTAATTGTATGTTCCCCAGTGGAGATTGCGATGGTTGGAGGAGAGCTCCCTGGTGTTTTTGGGAAAGCGGTCCTCGGTGACGGCAAAGTATTCCAGTTCCATGATGGAAGGACTGCCCTCCGGCAGCGACTGCTCGAGAGTCAGACAGAACTCCAGCGTCGTCCCCTGCTTGCGGGCATTGATCTCCAGAAAGACGACGTTGCCATGGTCGTCGATGAGATAATCACAGCCGAAGATGCCCCGATAGCCGTGCTGGCCGAGAATTCTGCCCACCCTGACGGTGTAGTCTCTGAGTGTCTGCTGGCTTTTTTCGTCGACCTCCGTCGGATAGAGCGAGCCGACGAAGCGATTGCCGTCGACGATCACCTGATCGGCGATGCCGGCGATGTAGACATCGTTTTCATTGGCGACAACAGCCAGCACCGTCGGATCGTATTTGTGTGGAATATACCGCGACACGAGATAAAAACTATCGTCAGCGGTAAATATAGAGGCAACCTCTTCCTGGCTGTGGGTCACCGCAGAATTGGAACCGGCGGCGGAGTAAGGGGCGCTGATGAAGATACCGTCACTCCATTGCCGGCGAAGACTGGCACTGGTCTGCAGGAGCGAATCGAGGCCGTCGCAGATGCGGTATTCGGCCATGGGAACGACGTCTTCGAGTGTTTGGTACTGGAAAATTTTGGAATTGAATTGCTTGGCGATGGCCTTGTCGGGGCCGAGAATGGTCACTCCTTCAATTTCATCAAGGGTCAGCTCCTCTATGGATTCGTAGAGGCTTATATAGAGCTGGTTCTGTTTCTTGAGAACAGTATTGATCAGTTGGCGAATGGCTTTGTTGGCGGAAACCGCGGAGATGAACCGGTCATATTTTATGCGGCAGCTTTTGCGAAAAGGAGCGAGGTTGAGCCTGCCCAGTTCTTCATCGACGGCGCCCTCCCTGGCCTCGGGGTTGATGACGAAGATGCTGGCATAGTTGTATTGAATGCAGATATCGGGTATTACGGCAATGAAACGGACCTCTTTGTTGTATATTCGCCGGTTGAGGGTTTCCTGAAGAAAGGTGTTGAGGCCATAGGCCTTGAGGTCGCCTATGTAGAGAAAATAATAATAATCGGGATTGTAGGTGAAGTTCGAGAAGAGTATTTCGTCGTCGTAATCCATGGTCTGCCGGTCGGGTAAGGGGGGGGCTGAAGTATGCATGTCTTTGTCGTTGTCACTCAATACTGGTGGCTCCGCCACTGTCTGACAAAAAAAGCGGCCGGTATCCGCCGTAACGGAAGTGGCCGCTCTGTGAATGGGTGTTGAAAAAGGCGTTCTCGAAAAACCAGGCGGGCGCAGAATGGCGGGGACGCAGCTGCTGCACAAATCGCCCTATGTGTGAAGTTGGAACTGCAGGAAGTGGGCACTACACTTTTCCTTCATTGTTTGAGCTGTGGAAACACCGACCTTTGTTCTCCTCTTTGCCCGGAGAGCCGCTGCCCGGCGGGGGGATATATCCAAGTCAGGGGCTATTTTTCCCATTCATTACCTCCGCCCCCAGCCTTTGTCAAGCAAGAAGCGCCAGCAGCTCAAAAAAGTGGTGCAGGACAATGTAAAAGACTGAAAGTGTCAAAATACTTGACATTTGGAGCTATTTTTGCGACTATTTTAGGGACGTTTGAAGTAATTCGCCCGTATTTACTCGGGAAAATCGCTTCGACGTGAGCAGGCAGCCTGCACATGGGCGCCTGTGAACCCTGTTTTTTTTCCAAAGCGTCAGTCTTCCATTCGGGAAGCAACATCAACCACGAATCCAAGGAGAGGCAGCATGAAAAAAAGTTTATTGCTCGCAGCAGCAGCGATGTTCGGTTTTGCCAGTACGCTGAGCAGCGTGCCGGCGGCCCAGGCCCAGCAGTTCGTCACCATCGGCACCGGCGGCGTCACCGGCGTTTACTATCCCACCGGCGGCGCCATCTGCCGTCTGGTCAACATGAACAAGAAGGAGCACGGCATCCGCTGTTCGGTTGAATCCACCGGCGGTTCCGTCTACAACCTCAACGCCATTGCCGCCGGCGAGCTCGACATGGGTGTTGCCCAGTCCGACTGGCAGTATCATGCCTACAACGGCACCTCCAAGTTCGAGGATGAAGGCGCCAACAAGGATCTGCGCGCCGTCTTCTCCGTCCATCCCGAACCCTTCACCGTGGTGGCCCGGGCCGATTCCGGCATCAAGAATTTCAAGGACCTCAAAGGCAAGCGGGTCAATGTCGGCAACCCCGGCTCCGGTCAGCGCGGCACCATGGAGGTGGTGATGCAGGCCATGGGCTGGACCATGGATGATTTCAAGCTGGCCTCGGAACTCAAGGCCGCCGAGCAGTCCAGCGCCCTGTGCGACAACAAGGTCGATGCCATTGTCTATGTCGTCGGCCATCCCAACGGCTCGATCAAGGAAGCCACCACCGCCTGCGACTCGGCCGTGGTTGACGTCACCGGCCCGGAGATCGACAAGCTGATCGCCGAAAACGACTACTACCGTAAAGCGACCATTCCGGCCGGCATGTACCGCGGCACCGATGAAGACACCACCACCTTCGGCGTCGGCGCCACCTTCGTCAGTTCGGCCAAGGTCGACGACAAGGTGATCTACAACGTCGTCAAGGCGGTCTTCGAGGACTTCAAGCAGTTCAAGAAACTGCATCCGGCCTTCGGCGTACTCAAGAAAGAAGAGATGGTCAAGGATGGTCTCTCGGCACCGCTGCACGAGGGCGCCAAGAAATACTATAAAGAAGCGGGACTGCTGTAGGAATGCCGTTGCAGTAGTGCCTTTGTAGTAGTACCACTGTAGTAGTACCATTGCAGCAGTACCATTGCAGCAGTGCCGCCGGGGAAGACCTTTTTCCCCGGCTCTTTCGATCCACGGGACGGAGGCGCGGGCCTCCGTCCCCTTCTCCTCTTGCAGTGAGAAAGAGCCAAGACCCCGGAAGCCGGCAGGGCTGAGCCGGCCGCGGGCGCATCAGTTACCACCACGTATCAGCCTTCATTCAAGGGGGGAACAGCGCACCATGAGCAAGGCCACTGACAAGCAGCTCTCGGAAGAGAAGCTGCACGAGATAATCGCCAAGGCGGATACCGGGGCGCGCCATCCCACGGGAACGATACCCAAGCGGGTACTCTTCTTCGTGCCCCTGGCCTGGTCGCTGTTCCAGCTGTGGTACGCCTCGCCCCTGCCCTTCATCTTCAACATCTTCATCATCAACGACACCGAGGCCCGGTCCATCCACCTGGCCTTTGCCATTTTTCTCTCCTACACCGCCTTTCCCACCTTGAAGTCCTCGCCCAAAGATTCTATCCCCATCCAGGACTGGATCGTCGGTCTGATAGGAGCCTTCTGCGCCGCCTACATCTTCCTCTTCTACGATCAGATGTCCACCCGGCCGGGATCGCCCACCACCTTCGACCTGGTGGTGGCGGTGACCGGGCTGATCCTGCTGCTCGAGGCCACCCGCAGGGCTCTGGGCCCGCCCTTGATGGTGGTGGCCACCATCTTCATTATCTATACCTTCGGCGGCGCCTCCATGCCCGATGTCATCGCCCATAAGGGGGCGAGTCTGGTCAAGGGCATGTCGCATTACTGGCTGTCCACCGAGGGCGTCTACGGCGTCGCCCTGGGGGTCTCCACCTCCATGGTCTTCATGTTCGTGCTCTTCGGCTCGCTGCTGGAGGCGGCCGGGGCCGGCAACTATTTCATCCGCACCGCTTTTGCCGGACTGGGCCATCTGCGCGGCGGTCCGGCCAAGGCGGCGGTGGTCTCCTCGGCCATGACCGGCCTGGTGTCGGGCTCATCGATCGCCAACGTGGTGACCACCGGCACCTTCACCATCCCGCTGATGAAAAAAGTCGGCTTTTCACCGGAAAAGGCCGGCGCCGTCGAGGTGGCAAGCTCCACCAACGGCCAGCTGACGCCGCCGGTCATGGGCGCGGCCGCCTTTCTCATGGTCGAATACGTGGGCATCAGCTATGTCGAGGTGATCAAGCACGCCTTTCTGCCGGCGATCATCAGCTATATCGCCCTGATCTACATCGTCCATCTGGAGGCCTGCAAGATGGGCCTGAAGGGCCTGAAGCGGCGGCGGGGTAAGACCATATCCCAGAACCTGATGAGCTTTGTGGTCACCGTGCTGTCGTTGATCATCATAGGCGGCGCCACCTATTTCGGCCTCGGCTGGATCAAGACCGTCGCCGGTGAGGCCACCTTCGGGGTAGTCATCGTCCTGTTGGCCGTGGCCTATCTTTTTCTGCTGTGGTTGGCCACCAGGGTGCCGGAGCTGGAGGTGACCACCGAGATAACCGAGCTGCCGCCGCTTAGGGCCACGGCCCAGGCGGGCTACTATTTCCTTTTGCCCATCGTCGTTTTGATGTGGTGCCTCACCATCGAGCGGCTCTCGCCTTCGCTGTCGGCCTTCTGGGCGACGGTGCTGCTCATTTTCATCGTCATCACCCAGAGGCCCCTGAAAGGAATGTTCCGCAAGACCCGGGAGGCTGAGTTCTCGGTGAAGAGAGGGCTGCATGATCTCATCGAGGGCATGGTTTCCGGCGCCCGCAACATGATCGGCATTGGTGTCGCCACCGCTGCCGCCGGCATCATCGTCGGCACGGTGACGCTCACTGGCATCGGCCTGGTGATGACGGCATTCGTCGAGTTCATCTCCGGCGGCAATCTGTTTTTGATCCTGCTGTTCACCGCCGTGATCAGCCTGCTGCTCGGCATGGGACTGCCGACCACGGCCAATTATATCGTCGTCTCCTCTTTGATGGCGCCGGTGATTGTCAACCTGGGAGCGGCAAGCGGCCTGATCGTGCCATTGATCGCCGTCCATCTCTTCGTCTTCTACTTCGGCATACTGGCCGACGACACGCCGCCGGTGGGCCTGGCCGCCTTCGCCGCCGCCGGCATCTCCGGGGGCGATCCCATCCGTACCGGCATCCAGGGTTTTACCTACGACATCCGCACGGCCATTCTGCCCTTCATCTTCATCTTCAATAACGAGATTCTGCTCATAGGCATCGGTACCTGGCTGCACCTGGTCACCGTCGTCGCTGCCTCGCTTATGGCCATGCTCGTCTTCGCCGCCGCCACCCAGCGCTATATGCTCACCCGCAACCGGCTGTGGGAGACGGCGGCCATGCTGCTGATCGCCTTCACCCTGTTTCGGCCCGGCTATTTCTGGGACCGCCTCTATCCGCCGCTTGAGGAACTGCCGGCCAGCGAGCTTGCGGCCGTCGTCGACGATCTCAAGCCGGGCTCGCAGCTGCGGCTGATGGTCCGGGGCCGGGATTTCCACGGCGAGGAGTATACCAAGACCATGATGCTGCCCGTGGGCGACGAGTCCACCGGCGAGGAGCGCCTTGCAGCCATCGGTTTTACCACTCGGGAGGAGGAGGGCAAGGTCGTCGTCGACACCGTCGGCTTTGGCTCCAGTGCCGAAAAGGCGGGCATCGATTTCGAACAGGAGATCGTAAACGTCCAGACGGATGCCGATATTCCGCCGAAACAGCTGATGTTCATCCCGGCGGTGCTGTTTTTCGCCCTTATCTACTGGCTGCAGCGGCGCCGCAGCCGCAGTGAAATATCGCAGGCCGCCGAGGCCGCCTGAATACCGCCGGCGGTGCCGGCCTATTTTCCATGGAGCACAGCATGATCGCCAAAATACTCGTTCCCATCGCCTTTTCCATGTTTTCCCGGGGCATCCTCGAATACGCGCTCGGGCTGGCGCGGCCGCTGGGCGCTCGGCTGCTGATCGTCAACGTCGTCAACGAGCGGGACCTGAAGGCGGTTGAGCGCATCGCCAGCTACGGCTACAAGGTCGACGCCGACCACTATATCGCCACCATCCAGAAAGAGCGGGGCGCACTGCTGGAAAAGCTCGTCAGCGAGCTGGGCCTCGGCGATGACGACTACGACTATGTCTTTCTCGCCGGCGATCCGGCCGAAGAACTCCTGCGGCTGGTGGTGTCTGAGAAGGTAGACATGGTGGTTATGGGCACCAAGGCCCGGGATTTGCGGCATATGTTCGCCGGCTCGGTGGCCGAGAGCATGTTCCGCAAATGCCCGGTGCCGGTGAGCTTCTACCGCGGCGAGGAGATCGCCCGGGAACTGGAGAAGAAGATCAGAAAGGATATGGAC
>JBEPWT010000137.1:0-7998 GCA_041642275.1 Desulfopila sp.
ACGGTTGAATAGTGCAACAGACCGGGATTTTATTGAAAAGTCAAGGGCTTTGCGGGAGGACATGGCGTGCTGCGCTACAAGAGCCGGGGGCAGCCGGCAAGTGGATTACCCGCAGGCATTGGCGTATGTTGGAAAAGACACAGAAATACAAAGTACGGAGAACGAATACTCTCTCTTCTGTATCTGCGTTTGGGGTGGGGGGAAGGCGGAAGGGTCCTGCCGGGCGCTGTAGATCGGTTGAACGGCCCCTGAACGCGGATTCTCAATCCATGTTGTTACATTCGGCGATGCAGGCATCCCAGGGGCACGTCATCGACCCTGGGCTGCCAGCATTTCGGGCACTGCGTCGACGTCAACGCCATGCCCCTCCGAAGCCTGAACGGAAGCCCGAACGCCGCCGGAGGCGAAGTTATTTCGAGCTGCCCTGATCGGCCTTGACGCCGTCTTCGATGGAGATGCGGCTGATTTTCTCATACTCCTCCGCCTGCTTATCGGCCGAAGAGGGCATCAGTCTTTTGAGCAGCGGCACCACGCCTCTTTCGGACTTCTCGAACAGCTCTTCTGCTTCCTTGAGAGTTATCTGCCAGGCCGGGGCAAAGCCGGGGGCCTTTTCAAACATGATATCAATTGCCGTCTGATATATGAAGTATTGGCGGATCTCCTTGCGCCCCGGTTTCTGGTTTAACGACTGGACGGTGATGCGCAGATTGTCCCGTTCCTGTTTCAATCGCTCGATTTCGCTTTTTCTGCGTTCATTTTCCGAAGAATCGATTTCCAGCTTGGTGTGCAAATGTGAGCGGAGTCTGTCAACCTCCCTGGCTAATTCGCGGCGACGGAGAAAACCGCGAACATAAATGACGACACAGATGAGGATGCCAAGTGCGAGACCTTTGGCAAAGGGATTGTCGAGTACAGTCATGAGCCAGTTGGTTCCTTCCATGGTTTTCTTCCTCCGATATTGGCGTTCCTGCCTGCAGTTGTGGAGTTACAGGTATAAGATGCGTTGTGATGAATGCTTTTTAACGTATAACGTATAAATATCTTTATGCGAATTATTGTACCAAGTCAAGGTGCAAAAGAAAAGCGCAGTTTACATGAGCCCGCATCCTCTTCGGCTATCACGAACGTACGAGGTGCTCGGGGGCGAAATTGAGACGCTTGCGTCTTCTATCGACATCAACCAGGGTTACCGACAGGACGTCGCCGAGTTGATAGGTCTTGGCGGTGATCTCACCGATCAGCCTGTATCTCTTCTCATCGTAGAGGTAGTAGTCATCGGTCAGGGCGGAGATGGCGATGGAGCCGCTGACAAACAAATCCATGAGCTCGATGAAGAGGACGTTGTCGCTGACTCCGGAGATTACCGCCTCGAAGGTCTCGCCGACGAAACGCTCCATGAAGAACATCTTCAGGCGGTCGACGATATCGCGCTCGGCGGTCACCGCGGCTCTTTCCCGTTCCGAGAGATGCCTGGTCATTTCCTCAAGGGAGATGTCCTCCTTTTTCTGGACGACCGCTGTCTCCTGGTTGAGCAGACCCTGGAGAAAGCGGTGGACCATGAGGTCGGGGTAGCGTCTGATGGGGGAGGTAAAGTGGGTATAGTCGCTGGCCGCCAAACCAAAATGGCCTTTGTTCTCGGAGTCGTATCGTGCCTGCGGCATCGTCCGCAACAGCAGGTTGTTGACCACGTATTCGGCGGGCGTGTTGCCGACGATACCGAGCACTCTGGCAAACCATTCAGGCTCGGCGGTGACATCGGGCAGGTCGATCCCCAGTGTTTCGGCGAAAGAGGCGAACTCCTCGACCTTTTCGGGCGAGGGCTTTTCGTGAATCCTGTAGACGAACTCACGGTTGCGGTCGGAAAACGTTTTCGCCACTGCCTCATTGGCACAGAGCATGAATTCCTCAATTATCTGATGGGCGAAGTTCCTCTCCTTTCTCTTGATGGTTTCGATTCTGCCGTCTTCTTCAAGAAAAATCTCAGGTTCGGGAATATTAAAGCCGATAGACCCCCGGGCCATGCGCTTTTCATGAAGCAGGCGGGCGAGTTCTTCCGCCCATTTAAGCGGCGTCAGAAATGGTTTGTGGCTGCTCCTGGCCTCCCGGTCTTTGTCGATGAGAATCTTTTTGACCGTGGTGTAGGTGAAGCGCTGCTTGCTGCGGATAATCGACTTGCCGAATTTCTTGGATGTGAGATTGCCTTCGCGGTCAAAATCGAGAATGGCGGAAAAACTCAGTCTGTCCTCATCGGGGACGAGGCTGCAGAGATCATTGCTGAGCCTCTCGGGCAGCATGGGAATGACCCGGCCCGGAAAATAGACGGAGGTGCCTCGAAGATAGGCCTCCTTGTCAAGATCGCCGCCGGGACGGACAAAGTGGGAGACGTCGGCTATGGAGACATAGAGACGGTAGCCGCCCCGGGTTTTTTCAACGGCAACGGCATCGTCGAAATCCTTGGCGGTTTCGCCGTCGATGGTCACATGCAGAATGTGGCGCAGGTCGAGCCGGTCCTTGGTCTGCGCCCCTTTCATGGACAAGCCGGCGGCCTCTTTTTCCACTTCCGGTGGAAAAACGTGGGGCAGGTCATGCTTTTCGATGACCATGCGCATCTGGACATCGATGTCCTGGGGCGAACCGAGTACTTCGGTTATGCGTCCGCGGACGAATCCTTCTTCGGAGACTTGCGGCAGAACGGTTATGAGTACGACATGGTTTTCCGGTATTACCTGCTCAACGGAATCGATGACGCTGATATGTGACGGGTATCTGGGGTCTTCGGGAACAACTCGCGGCGGTTTTCCGGGCTTGTAATAGCCGGTGATCGATTCGGCAAAGCGTTCGAGTATGGCCACCAGTTCGGCTTCCGGGCGACCGTCCCGACGTACCGAGGTTACGCGGATAAGAACGGTGTCGCCATGATTTGCAGTACCCATTCCCCGGACCGAGAGATAGGGGTCTCGGGAAAAATCCGCCGCTTTCTCCGGCTTGAGGTTGGTAATGAAACCAAAGCCTCGCGGATGCTTCTCCACCTTCCCTTTGAAGATGTTGCCCTGGCGGTCGAGGCGGAAACTTCTTTTACCGTCGGCCACCACCTCCCGCCTGCGGACCAGTTCGGCAATGGCATCCTCCACATCTTTTTTGGAAGGACTGAGCTCGCCGAGGTTTTTGTGGATATCATTGAGAGTGAGTGGGGATTCTGTTTTGGCAAGAATGGTCAAGACGGCTTTGGTAAGAGAATGCTGCCGGATCGTGCGGTCGTTTTTACGGCCGTGTTTGGTTGCCCCAACATTTTTTCCTGTTTTAAAAAACTTTCTTTTTTTCGGCATTTAGGTTTTTTCTTTTCCCTGATTGTGGAATTTTGTTAAGGTGTAGGGCATTGTCGGCAAGAAAGACTTACAGTATGGGGCTGAGCACGCTTTAGGGCTTCGATCCCTCGTGTCCGGGCCGAGGGGATAATGACCGTACAATAGATAACTGTACAATATATAATAGAGGAATACTGCTCATGATCGCACTGGGAATCAACCCCAAAAAAGAGATTACACGGAAAAGTTCATACCTTCCGGTAGGCTGACGAGGTAGTCGGGTATATGCAGCATATTCCTTTTGACCTGGAATTATACCGCAGACAAATGCAGGGCTATATCGGCGGCAGGGATGACGAAAATGTTTTTTGGGACGCACTTAATTTCGCAACGGAAGCCCACGACGACCAGTGGCGCAAATCCGGGGACGCCTATATTCTCCATCCCTGTTCGGTGGCCAAGATCCTCGCCGCCGAAATGGATATCCTCCACCCCGAAATTCTGGCCGCCGCCCTTCTCCACGACACGGTAGAGGATGTCGAGGAAGTTACCGGAGAGCTGGTCGGCCAAAAATTCGGCGCCTATGTCCAGGCCATCGTCGAGGGCTGTACCAAAATCACCAGGTCCTCGGGCGATAAGCAATCCCATTACAAGAGAATCCACCGCAAGATTTTTTCAGGCGCCGCTCTGCGTCCTGAGGTTATGCTGGTCAAACTCGCCGACCGTCTGCACAATCTGCGGACCCTCAAGGCCATGCCCAAGAGCAAGCAGCAGAAGATCGCCGACGAGACCCTGGATATCTACGCTCCCCTGGCGACGGTGTTCGGCCTGTTCAATATGAAGCGGGAGATGTACAACCTGGCCTTGACGTACAAGTTTCCCAAACAGTGGGTGAAGCTGGCGGCGCATATCGCCAAACTCCGGGAGGCCCTCGAACCCAAGGAAATCATCAAGAGCCTGCAACGGGAAATTGGGGAAGCCGGCATAGAGGCCAAGGTCGAACTGCGGGTCAAGGAGCTGTGGGCCTATTATGATCACAATAACCGCATTCTCCTCCAGGAAATAGATTTTCCCTATGAAATTCTCATTGTCGTTGAAGGCAGGCAGACATGTTACCGGATTCTCGGCCTGGTCAACCAGACCTTCCGGCCCATACCCCGCACCATTCGAGATTTTATCGCCAATCCTAAACCCACCGGTTATCAGGGACTTCACGCCAGGGCCATTATCAAGGGTCAGAAATACCTTTTTAAAATACGAACCGAGGAGATGGCGCGCAGAGCACAGCGGGGACTCTTCCGCAACTGGAGCTCGAAAAACCGCAAGCAGGGAAGGTTTATCCACGAAATCAAAGAGCTCTTCGATGTCATAGGCTCGGATGCATCGGTTTCCTATCGTGATGTTATCGCCGCCAGCGGCAAAAAAGAGATATATACCTATACGCCCAAGGGTGATTTGATCTGTCTGCCGCTCAACTCGACGGTTCTCGATTTCGCTTTCCGGGTACATACCGACGTCGGCCATTCCTGCATAGGAGCCATGGTCGGCAACACGCGGCGGGAGGCTGATTATACCCTCAAGGACGGCGACATGGTTCGCATCATCCGCTCGGCCCGGCCCATCCAGTTCGATCCCGATATACTCAATCACTGCAAGACGCCGCGCACCCGCGCCGAACTCTCCAAAGGCTTCCGGGGCAGAAGACGCCAAGTCGCAAGAGAGGTGGGATATGCGACGCTGACCCAGGAGATGAAGCGCTACGGTATTCCCCCTGACATTTTAGAAAGTTTTGAAATACAACACATTTTTAATATGTACTCCTTTAAGAAGGCGGAGGACCTCTATGAACACATCGGCGACGGCCGGCTGCGTTTGCCCGAGATAATACAGCGCTTCCGCAGCCAGTTCGACCTGGAAGGTCTCCACACCGTCGCCGCCGGTGAAGAGTACAACAGCGTCGAACTCTCCACCCTGGACCCCGTTTCCATAAAGCTTTCGGCCTGCTGTAAGCCCCTGCCCACCAAGAAAAACAATTTCGCCCTGCTTACCAGAGAGCGGCTCTCCATTCATAGAAAAGGGTGCACCCGGCTCGAAGAGATTAAATTCCTGCGGGAAGACGCGGTAAACGTCATCTGGAAGGCCGCCCAGACGCCGGTGCGAAAAGCGCAGTCCATACATATTCTCGGGGCCAAGCGCCAGAGAATAATGATGATAACCGGTGTGGCGCCCACGGAAATGCATATTTCGGAGTTAACGGTGGTTTCAGCCAAGCCAACGAAAACGCCGGCATGGGAGCTTATCTTCGAGGTGCCGAATCTGGCAGTCCTCCAGAATGTGCTTACCCATTTTGAGAAATCGGGAATAGACTTCGAGTTCGAGTTCGACTATTGATGCCGAACAACCAAAGCCTCTGCCGCCGGCCCGAGACTGTGGAAAGCGCAAAGAGTCCGGTGTCCCTTTCAGAAATGCACTGCCTGATGGATATTTGCAGGCGCTTCAGGCCAGATCGGCGGGGTCGCCCCGATGGGCGGTCTTGCTGTACTTGCTCAGCACTTTGGTCAACATGTCCGGGAGATCGTTTTGCTGCCTGGAGCTTCGGTGGAGCTGTTTGATGGTTTTTTCCAGAGTCAGCACCTCGCCGAGAAAAACGTGGCGGAGGATGAGGGAGATGAGCCGGGTGATGGTGGTCAGGTTGGAAATGCGCGACTGCAGGTGATGGTCGCGATCAAAGGCGGTGGAGGCGAAGATTTCGACGGGTTGACCGTCTATTTCGCTGACCGATACATACCATTTGTTCATGTCACGGTCGCGTGTGCGAAAGCGCACGGCATCGAGTACTTCCGGCAACTCATCGAATCGCGGTTTGGGCGATTGCCCCGGCAGCGTTTTGCCGATGGCGGTGTCGAGTTTCATCAGTTTGGCTATCCTGGCTATTTTCTCGGGATTGGTACAAAGTGAAAGAGCCAGCAGTCTGCATTCATCGCAAAATTCGTTGCCGTCAATTTCATGTGCGTGTACGTTTACGCCGCAGCCGTCGCACATTTCCGCTCTATGTGTCTGGTTCATAGTTCCATTTTCCGTCTGGGGATATGTTTTCGATAGAGTTATTCAAACATCTTTGAAAATCTCGGCCCGAGATCTCGCGGGCTCCATACTGGAGAAGATGCTCCGTGGTCATCTGACAGTCGATAAGTCTGCAGCCCTTGCGGCGCAGCTGGCTGACCAGGGAAACCAGGGCTATTTTGGATCCGTTGGAGACAATCGTGAACATGGACTCGCCAAAAAAGACGCGATCGAGCAATACGCCGTAGAGGCCGCCGACCAGGGACTGTTCCTGCCAGCATTCCACCGAGTGGGCATAGCCCAGCCGGTGCAGCTGCAGATAGGCGGCCTTCATCTCGTCGGTTATCCAGGTCTCCTGGCCCTTTGTCGTCCGTATGGCGGCGCATGACTCTATTACCTGTTCAAAGGCGCTATCGAAGGTCACGGTAAAAAGCGGCTTTCTCATATAGCGGGCCAACCTTTTTGGCACCCTGAACATATCGGGAAAAAGGACCAGTCTCGGGGAGGTGAACCACCAGAGAATGGGATCCCCCTGGGAGTACCACGGGAATATGCCATATCTATACGCCGATATCAGACGCGCCGGCCTCAGATCGCCGCCGACTGCCAGCAGGCCGTTTTCTTCGGCAAGGTGCGGACGGGGAAAGAGTATCTCTTCAGTCAAAAGAAAAACAGGCATGGCCAAATCTACTCGTGGAAAAAAACATTGTCAATCACCATTGCCTCACCCGCCGTGCCAGTGCAGTTTGCGCCGGCCGCACAGTGTATGCCTTTTGGCAGAGAACTCCGCGGCCGGAGGAAAACCGGTCTTCTTTGAAATACTTTCAACTGCTGAGATAATGCTTGAAAACGGTTGCAGTTGCTTCTCTGGAACCGAGGTGCTATTATGGGGCTTTCCACCAGCCTTGACTGATTCTGCATTGAAGCATAATGTAGAGATTTTTTGAGATTTTACCAGCAACAAAAAGCAGAGTATGGATAGAGACAAAAAACCGGCTTCCTCCGACCGGACACCCTTTCAGGACCGGATCAACGTCAACCTGTTCTTCTCGGGCGCCCAGCGGAGAAAGCTGCTGGACGAGGTGAAAAGGGCTCTTGACGAGAGAGCGGCGGTGGTCACCATTACCGGTGAGGAGGGAGTGGGCAAGTCCATGATCTGCAGAATGGTGGAAAAGGAACTGCCCCCAGAGGTTTTTTCCGTCTATCTGCCGACGCCGCTGGAATCCTTCGACGATGTCATCCGGGTTCTGGCGCTCGAGGTCGGCACGGACAATGCCGACAAACCGGTTTCGAGCAAAGTTCTCGTCGATGAAATCGCCGCCGAGCTGGAGATACGGGAGAGCCGGCTGGTGGTCGTTTTCGACCAGTCGGAGAGAATGTATCTGGCGACCATAGAACGCATTCGCAAGATGCTCGACAGAATCAACGATGGCGCTGTTTTTCTGCAGATCGTCTTCGCCGGTCGACCGAGTCTTCTGGAAAACCTCAAACAGCTCGCTATCTGCAACTTCAAGGATGTCGAGGAGAGGCATTTCAGCCTTCATCCGCTGGGACTGTCGGAAACCTATGCCTATCTCAATCACTGCGCCCAGCAGCGCTCTTCAAGCCGCAGTAAAAATGTCTTCACCCC
>JBEPWT010000138.1:0-7973 GCA_041642275.1 Desulfopila sp.
GCCATTCTTGTAGTGAGCCTCGATGACGGTGACCCTGAATCCCTTCTCTCTGCCCTGCCGGCGCAGGAAATCAATGTTGCCCGTTCTGCCCTTGCCGAAGGCGTAATCATAGCCGACGAAGAGATCGGTGACGCCGATGCGTTCACGAAGAATCTCGTCGACAAAGGATTCGGCAGAGGTTTTGGCGAAATGGCGGTTGAAGGGGATGACTATCAGGACGTCGATACCTGAAAGCCCGATGAGCTCAATCTTCTGTTCGATGGTGGAAATCAGCTTTATCCCCCCGGGCTTGAGTACCTGGAGAGGATGGGGATCGAAAGTGATGGCAATGCTCGTACCCTCATTGTCCAAGGCGCGCCGCCGGACAGCATCGAAAAGTTGCTGATGCCCGAGATGCACCCCGTCGAAATTGCCGATGGTTACGCAGGGGTTCTTGAAATCCCCTTGTATATCTTCAATGTTTCTAATTATCTTCATCTACAGTTCATAAAGCGGATATTTTTTCTTTCGACAACCAAGAAAGTCTTGACAAAAAACCGGACAGAAAGCATATTCTTCAGCGTTGCCGAAGTGGCGGAATTGGTAGACGCGCTAGGTTCAGGGTCTAGTGGGGGTATCCTCGTGGAAGTTCGAGTCTTCTCTTCGGCACCAAATTTACGAAAAGGGCTGTTTTCTCTCGCCGAGAAACAGCCCTTTTTTTGTGACCGCCCCGCATTCACAGCCCGGCGTGTTTGCGCAGCAGTCGCATTCGCCTGCTCATTCCCCTGCTTTTTGGCGAGAATGACAATTCTCTTCCACTCCCCGCCATCGCTTCCACCGCTGTTGTCATTACGGTAATACATTTTCCAGCCCCCGTATAGCATGAACAACGCTTTAGCGCAATGCCGCACTTGCCCTGGCGGTTTTGTCCATGCCCGTCGGTACCTCATGCCACTGTACAGGCGGACTCTACAGGCGGACTCGCCGTGAAGGCGACAAAGCGTCCTTTCGCTCTCCGACACATATATCTTTGTCACACCTTGAAAGAGAACCACTCGGAACCATAGTTAGTGGCAGCATCACCATGGTTCACACTGGTTTTCCGGGAAATAGCGGCAGGGGAGCGGTCCCGCCCTGCCATCTCCATGGTCAACCCCGGGCACTTATCGTATTTAACGCATACCTACAAGGACATAGGCGACGGAAACCATATTCTATCAATTTTAATGTCCACCGTCTTCAAAATAGTTGAAAGTATTGTGCAAAAGGTCCTTAAATCATTGACGCCCTAACCAAAAAATAATAATATGGATCATTATTTTTTGAACAACCCCTGCAGCTTACGGGGAACAATACTCTATTACTCATTTTTAACCATGGAACATTGAGGAGTTAATAATGCTTGAGCTCAAAAAGGGAGAGGATATCCTTGCCACAGTCGGCGGAGTGGCCACTGTCTCCGAGGCAATGAAGGTGATCCACGAAGCACTGGATGCGGATAACCGGGACAAGATCGGCCTCATCAAGAATGAAGAGGCGCTGCTGAAGGTCGCCAACGCCATCGTCATGTGCAGGCCGCAACGGGTTTTTATCGACACAGGCAGCGAAAAAGACAGGCAGTGGATTCGCGACTACGCCCTGGAGGTCGGTGAAGAAAAGAAACTCCCCAAAAAAGGCCACACCATCCACTTCGACTTACCCCAGGACCAGGCCCGACTTGTCAATCAGACATATTATATCATCAACGAAGGCGAGCAAATGAGCTCACTGGCCAAATCTGTTTTGCGCCCTGAGGCCCTCGACTATGTCAAGGAATACATGATCGGCATCATGGAGAACAAGACCATGATGGTCGGTTTTTTCAGTCGCGGCCCCGCTGGCGCCGAAGCCGCCATACCCGCAATTGAAATATCCTCCTCGGCCTACGTAATGCATTCGGCCGAACTCCTCTACCGCAACTGCCATGAAGATTTCGACGCCGAGGCCGAGCGGGCCGGTTTGTTTTTCACCAATGTCCATTCCGAAGGCCCCAACCGTCCCGAAGATGTACCCAACGCCCGGATATTCATGGATCGAAGCTGGCAGACCACTTTCTCGACCTTCTGCACCTACGCCGGCAACACCCTGCTGTTGAAAAAGGGCAACCATCGATTTTCCGTTGATTACGCCACCTATTACAAAAGAGAGGAACAGCTCTCAGAACATATGTTCATCACCGGCATGACCGGACCCGGCGGCCGCAAAACCTTCTTCGCCGGCGCCGCCCCTTCGGGATGCGGCAAAACGACCACGGCCATGGTCGGTACAGATTTCATTGGCGACGACCTTGCCCAGATCTGGATCGACGCCGACGGCGTTGTCCGCGGCATTAATCCGGAAAAGGGCATTTTCGGCATAGTCGAGGACGTCAACCGTGAAGGCGACCCTTACCTCATGGAGTGCCTGCGCGGCGACGGCACCGAAGTCATCTGGTCGAACGTGCTCATTGACGACAACGGCGTCCCCCAGTGGGTCGGCAATGGTGAACCGACTCCCAGCCACGGCGTCAATTTTCAAGGCGAATGGTATCCCGGCAAAACCGACGAGGATGGCAATCTCATCCCCATGTCCCATAAAAATTCGCGCTGCACCCTGCTGGCCGAGGCCATAAAGAACCATGCCACCGATCTGGCCGAGGATCCGGCCGGGGTGCCGCTGAAGGTCTTTACCTATTCCGGTCGAGATGCCGATACCATGCCGCCGGTCTGGGTTGCCAAAACCGCAGACGAGGGAGTGATTATCGGCGCCTCCATCGTCTCCCAGGCGACGGCGACCGAAGTCGGCGCCACCGGCAAACGACGTCAGCCCTGGGCCAACGCTCCCTTTATCCCCGGAGCCCTGGCCGACTATATGGAAGCCCAGTTCAGGTTCTTCAACTCCGACAAGTTCGCTAAAGGCTACAAGCCCGTTCTCGCCGGTCTCAATTATTTCCTTACCCATGACAACAGAGGCGGCAGCGGTACGGGCCTGCTGGGAGAAAAAAAGGATGTGAAGGTCTGGCTGGGCTGGCTGGAGCTTTACGCCAACGACGATGTCGAGGCCATCAGGACCCCCATCGGCATGCTGCCGAAATACGAGGATCTCAAAAAGCTGTTTGCCGGCATCAACAAGGAGTATCCTAAATCGCTCTACGACATGCAGTTCGCCCTCTACGTCGACAACATCGTCGACCTCATCGATCTTCAAAAAGAAGCCTACAGCAAGGAAGAGGATATTCCCAAACGCCTCTACGAAGTCTACGATGAGCAGAAAAAGGCTCTGCTCGCTCTCAAAAAGCAATATGGCGCCGTCGTCGCCATCGACAGTCTCGCCTGATCCTTGACCGGAGAATGTTTTGACGGGCCGTCCTGTACGGGCGGCCTTTTCAGCGTCTCCCCGGGCGAACAGGCATACTTTTGGCCAGCACAGGGCTGTTGCATTGTACCGCCGGCCGGTGCGGCATCTTTTTCCTTTAACTACTTTCGCCTATGCGGTCTCGACCCGTCAGTGCATCCCCACTGCAATGAATTCCGATGAGATTATCGACAGGACGGTTGCCGAATCCGACAATGGCGATGATATTGCCGCCCTCTCCCTGGTCCTTTCCGCCGTCGATATATCCCATTCAGTCGTCAGGAGCGACGGCCGGTATCTGCTCCGCGTCGCCGACGAGGACCTCCAGAGTGCTCAGCATCATATCGAACGGTATCGTCAGGAAAACAAAGACTGGCCGCCACCTGCCGTCGTAACAGAGGAAGTGACATCATCCCTGTTCCCGCCGACCCTGCTGGTTATCGGTATTCTGATGCTTTTCTATTTCGTCACCGGTCCCTGGAACCGGCACTCGCGGTGGTTTATCGAAGGTGCCGGCGACTCCACGGCTATTCTCCGCCAGGGTGAATATTTCCGCCTGATCACCGCCCTGACCCTGCACGCCGATCTGACCCATCTGCTGGGCAACTGCTTTTTCGGGGCCCTTCTTCTCCATTTTTTCTGCAGAACAGTTGGTCCGGGACTGGGGATGTTCGCCATACTGCTTGCCTCCGGGCTTGGAAACCTCGTCAATGTCGTGCTGCACGGAGAGGGCCATCATTTCGTCGGCTTTTCAACGGCGGTCTTTGCCATTATCGGCATGCAGGTCATGCTCAGCTATCACGCCAGCCAAAAAGTGTCAAAACTTCAGATAGCCGCCCCTTTCATGGCGGGGGCCGCACTTCTGGCCATGACGGGCAGCTCCGGGGTGCGAACCGATCTTGGCGCCCACCTTTTCGGGATGTTCAGTGGTTTCGGCATTGGCGGAGTGCTTATCACCCCCCTCTTTCTGCGGCTGCGCCACTCCTCCTTTCTCCAGACGACCCTCTTCATGTTCACCTGGCTGGCGGTCTATTTCAGCTGGCACAATGCTCTGCAGCGCATCTATTGAGGCGCCAGGTGCGGGTCTGCCAAAGAGGCTGTCTCCTCGAAGTCTCGTTTCGATAGCGGCTGGCCACCGGCAATTTCCAATCGGTACGGTACCGCTCCTTGATCTCCCGATTCTTCTTTTCATCACCTTTTATTCATGGTAATTTCATGGATTATACGTTTTCAATGGCAAAACGGTAATACGTACTTACTCTGTAGTCGATTGAATGTGCAGAACAGCCTTGATTTTCCGAAATCGGCACCTCTGCTCGGCAAGGTGCCGGGAAAGGAAGACAACTTTGAATTCAGGAGAGATTTATGTCCAACCATGATCAACAGCCTCCATGGGGGAAAAAGAAACCCCAGACGCCCGAAGAAATGGTGGCCCAGATTATCAAAAAGCTGCAGGACTTTTTTTCCGACCGGAAAAAGAAGCCATCCGGCGGCGATGATGAACAGGGACCTCGAAAGCCCTTCAACCCCCTCTCGGGGATCGGCAAGATTCTCGCCGTCGTGCTCGTGATCATCCTTTTTCAGGGGATCATGTCGTCTATCTACAAAATCACCCCCGGAGAGGTGGGAGTCATTCTCCGGCTGGGCAAATACAACAAGACAACCCAGCCCGGCCTGCATCTGAAAATCCCCTACATTGATCATCTTTTCAAGGTTGATGTTGAGAACATCCGCAAGGAAGAATTCGGTTTCCGCGGACTGACACCCGGTCAGCGCAGCACCTTTTCCCGGGAGGATCATGAGATGGAATCACTGATGCTCACCGCCGACAAGAATGTCATCAATGTTGCCTGGATCGTCCAGTACCGGGTCAACAATCCCGGGGACTTCCTCTTCATGGTAAAGGATGTGCGCCAGGCGGTGAGGGATCTCTCGGAGAGCGTCACCCGCAGGATCGTCGGCAACATGGACTTCGATTATGTCCTCAGCAACCGCGATTTGCTGGCGGCTTCGGTCAAGCAGGAGCTGCAGGCGGAACTCAACGACATCAGAGCCGGCATAGGTATCGGCACCGTGCAATTCCAGGACATCAACCCTCCTGAAACGGTCAAACCGGCCTTCAACGAAGTCAACGAGGCCGACCAGGACATGAAGCGACTGGTCAACGAGGCCGAGACCGAATATAACAGGGTCATTCCCCAGGCGCGCGGTAATGCCAAAAAAATCATCGAGGAGTCCTACGGCTACGCCGCCCAGAGGGTTAACGACGCCAGGGGACAGAGCCAGCGCTTCCTCGATATTCTCAAGGAATACCGAAACGCCCCGGATGTCACCAGAAAGCGTATGTACCTGGAAACGATGCAGACGGTTCTGCCCACCGTGGAAAAGGTCTACGTCCTCGACGAGAATCAGCAATCGCCCATACCCCTGCTGAATCTGAGTGGAGACAGAGGTCTCAATCTCAACAAATCGGAAAAATAGATATCACAAGAGGACAGAATAATGAAAAAACTTGCGCAATTCCTGCTCGTCGGCCTGGTTCTGGCGGCCATCGTCATCATCTATGATGGTTTCTTCATCCTGGAAGAAGGACAGCAGGCCGTCATCACCCAATTCGGCGCCCCCGTCGCCTCAAAGCTCGACGCCGGTCTGCATCTGAAAAAACCCTTTTTCCACCAGGTGGAATACTTCGAGAAAAAGATCCTTATCTGGGACGGCGATCCCAACCAGATCCCGACCAACGACAAGACCTACGTTTTCCTCGACGTCACCGCCCGCTGGAAGATCACCGACCCCCTGCAGTTCCTGCAGGCCGTCAAAACGCTGGACCGGGCCCAGTCCCTGCTCGACGACATCATCGACGGTACCGTCCGGGACATGGTCAACAAGAACGATCTTATAGAAATCATCCGTTCATCCGACTGGTCGGAAGCGACCATGTCTCCCAGCACCAAGGAAATGGGGACCAAGCCGGAAATGGGACGTGATAAAATCTCTGAGCGGATCCTGGAGATGGCCTCCAACGTCACTCCTCAATACGGCATCGAGCTCTCCGACGTCATGCTCAAGCGCGTCAACTATATCGAATCGGTGCGACTCCGGGTCTATGACCGGATGATCTCCGAGAGGCAACGCATCGCCGCTGAAAAGCGCTCCTTCGGCGAGGGCAAGAAGGCCGAGATCCTCGGCACGGTGGAGAGAGAGTTGAAAGAGATCACCTCCGAGGCCAACAGGGAAGCGCTGGGGGTCAAAGGAAAGGCTGATGCCGAGGCCACCCGCATCTACGGTGATGCCTATACTCAGGACCCTGAATTTTATGCCTTCCAGAAATCGCTGGAAGCATACGAGAAGGCCCTGGGTTCCAACACCTCTCTCTATCTCTCGTCGGACTCTGAGCTCTACAAGTATCTCAAGAAGGTAGAATTCAACTAAGCACACAACTAAGCACACACTAAGCACACACCAAGCACACACCAAGGCGGGGTATTTCCCCGCCTTGGCTTTACGGCAGTACAACTGCGCGCCTATTCCTCTCCCTCGCCTCCACCGGGATAGCCGGGTGCATCATCGGCTGAGAAGGGAATGCGTCCCTTCTCCTGGAGGACGACTTCGAGATGCTCGAGCTGCCGCTCCTCGGTTATTTCTTCAACCCCGAGCTGGTCGAAACGACAGTTGCAGTAGGTAAACTGAGCGTCGCACCACGGGCAGATCTCCACCGGACAGCCAAGCAGGTGCTCCTCCCCTTCGGCAACACCGCAGGCGGGACAGAAAAACTGCCGATCTTCATCCAGAACTCTCCGGTCGTCCGCTGTTTTCAGAAATTCTTCGTTGCTCGAATAGCCGAAATAGCTGAGCACTTCAGTTTCGGCGATACCTTCTTTCTTCTCTCCGAGGAAGACAGGCCCTTCCTCATTGTAAAAATAGAGGTATTCATAATTTGCCGTATGGACGGCAAGAAGATAGGCATCGTGGCGTGAGATTATACGGGAAACATTGTTGATGGCCTCCTGCCGAAATTCCGGAAGACGCCTGTAGAAGTCGAGTATGACACAAAGAGCTACGGTATTTTCCCGCACCTGCTCCAGGGCTGAAATTGCCCTCTGCTGCTCCTCTTCGGCTACGGAATACTCAATAAAAACCTTGATTTCTTCTACGAGATCCTGGTTTTCTCTTTTCGGTAAATCAGACATGCTGCTGGCTCGAGGTAATCAGTTTCATCCATTTCGCGGTTGCCCGTTCAATATCCGCCGCCTGGCTTAATGCTGTGACAACGGCAATGCGACGGGCTCCGGCCTTGACAAGTTCTTCGACATGCTGCTCCTTGATACCCCCCATGACAGAAAAGGGCAAGGGGCAAAGAGCCGAAAACTCCCTGACGGCCTCCGGGCCGAGAAAATCCCGCAACCCCTCTTTTGTGGCAGTGGCGTAGAGGGGACCGATATTAAAGTAACTCACCGGGTTCGTCTCCACACCGCCGAGTTCTGCAAGGGCAACAACATTTTCCCTGCTGTTGCAGCTAAGCCCTATCAGCAGATCCGGTGCTATTTTCCGTATTTCCGCCGGAAGCAGATCCCCCTGGCCGACATGAACGCCGTCGGCGTCGGACATCAGGGCAATATCTA
>JBEPWT010000139.1:0-7793 GCA_041642275.1 Desulfopila sp.
CCAGCGGGCCAAAAACGATTTCAACATTCGCTTCATCCGCAGCCGGCCGCACTCCATTCTCTCCGCCGAGGGTGAAAATGAACTGGAGCTCTCCTACACGCTGGAGGGCAATGCCAGCCAGATAACCGAAAAATACGACATGGTGGTGCTCGCCACCGGCTTCAGGGTGGCGGAAGACGTTCGCGCCCTCCTGGCAAAGCTGGGCCTGGAGACCAACAGCAACGATTTTCCGGTGACCGGGGGATTCAATCCGGTGGCGACATCGCGGCCTGGTATCTATGTCTGCGGCACCCTTCAGGAACCAAAGGACATCCCGGAAACCATGGTCCAGGCCAGTGCCGCCGCCTGTATGGCGGCCAAGGATATCGCCCCTTCGCAGGCTTTGAAAGAAGAAAGCCCGCTGGTTCCGGAAAAGGATATCAGCGGCGAGGAAGCCAAGGTAGGTGTTTTCATCTGTGACTGCGGTGAAAATATCGGCGCCGTGGCCAACGTCGAAGAGCTGGTTCGTTTTGCCTCCGCCCTGCCCCATGTGACGGTGGCCGAGGCCAAGGGCCATGGCTGCAGCCGGGAGTCGATGTTGCAGATCAAAGAGGCCATCGTCGAAGGCGGCCTCAACAGAGTGGTTATCGGCGGCTGCTCGCCGCGCACCCACGAGGCCAAGTTTCAGGAGCTGATCCGCCAGGCGGGGTTGAATAAATATCTGCTGGAGATGGCCAATATTCGCGACCAGTCCACCTGGGTACATGGTTTGAAGCCCGCCGAGGCCACGGAGAAATCCAAGGATCTGCTCAAAATGGCCGTGGCGGCGGTCACCGCCTCGAAACCTCTTTCCGAGCACAGCCTGCCCATGAACAAGGGCGTGCTGGTGGTCGGCGGCGGCGTCACCGGCATGACCGCGGCCCTGGAGTTGGCCGAGCAGGGATTCAAGGTCTACCTGGTGGAAAAAACACCTTCTCTGGGCGGTGTCGCCAGGTCACTGAAGAAAACCCTGGAGGGCGACGATATCCAGGCGCTGGTCGACTCGCTGGTCGACGGGGTGGAAAGCCATGACAACGTCGAGGTCATCAAAGGGGCGATCATCGTCGACCATGCCGGCATGCCCGGCATGTTCAAGACCGGCATGCAGGTCGGCAAGCAGATGTTCTATCGCCAGATCGAGCATGGGGTCACCATCATGGCCACCGGCGCCATGCCGAACAGGCCCGATGAGTATCTTTTGGACAAAAACGACAAGGTGACCACCCAGCTGGAGATACAGACCATCCTCGATGAAGAGCCGGAGCGGGTCCGGGGCTGGCAGAACGTGGTGATGATCCAGTGCGTCGGCTCGCGTGAAGGAGACAATCCCAACTGTTCGCGGATATGCTGCCAGAGCGCGGTGAAAAATGCTTTGAAAATGGTGGAGATCAATCCTGATCTCCAGGTATTCGTGCTCTACCGCGATCTGCGCACCTACGGTTTCCAGGAGGAATACTACCAGTTGGCCAGGGAAAAGGGCGTGGTTTTCGTCCGCTACGACGTCGATCACAAGCCGGTGGTCAGAGCGACGGAAGCGGCGGTCGAGGTGGTCTTTACCGATCCGATTCTGACCATGGAACTGAAGGTCGAAGTCGACATGCTCTGCCTCAGTACCGGCCTGGTTGCCGATATGGATTCCACCGAGGAACTGGCGATGATATTCAAGCTGCAGCGGACCCACGACGGCTATTTTCTCGAGGACCACGTCAAGCTGCGGCCGGTGGATATGGCCATGCCCGGTTTTTTTGTGGCCGGCACCGCCCATTCGCCGAGGTTGATCCGCGAATCGCTGGTGCAGGCACGGGCCGCCGCTTCCCGGGCGCAGACTCTGCTGGCCCAGGACTCGATCAATCTCGGCGCCGCCTCGGCCAAAGTCGACAGCAATAAATGCGCCGCCTGTCTGATCTGCGTTCGCGCCTGTCCCTTTGGGGTTCCCTTTATCAATGCCGAGGGCTACTCTGAAATCGACCCGGCCCAGTGTCACGGCTGCGGTCTCTGTGCTTCCGAATGCCCGGCCAAGGCCATTGAGCTGATGCAGTTCGAGGACGACAGGATACTTGCTAAAATCGAAGATTTGTTTGCCAGGTTGGAGGCTGAAATATAATGGAAAAATTTGAACCGGTGATAGTGGCCTTCTGTTGCCATTACTGCGCTTACACGGCCGCGGACATGGCCGGCAGTCAGCGGCTCCCCTATCCCGCCAATGTCAAGATCATCCGCGTGCCCTGCTCGGGCAAGGTCGATGCCCTGCATATGGTCAAGGCCTTTGAAAAAGGCGCCGACGGCGTCTACGTGGCCGGCTGTCTCGAGGGCGACTGCCATTTCAAGAATGGTAATCTCCGGGCCGCCAGGCGAATCGACTATGTCAAGAGCTATCTCGAGGAGATAGGCATCGAAGGTGAGCGGCTGCAGATGGTCCATGTGTCCGCGGGCATGGGCCAGCGCTTTGCCCAGATCGCCAGTGAAATAACCGAGAAGATCCGTCAACTCGGACCAAGCCCGATCAAAACCGCCGCCGGCGCCGCCGGTGAGGCGGTATGCTGATATTTAGCCAAGGAGAGTAAATCACTATGATCACCGCTGAACGTAAGCCCTTAGAGGAACTGATAGAATACGTCAAACCGTACAAGCGCATCCTGCTGCTTGGCTGCAACGAGTGCGTGACGGTCTGTGCCGCCGGCGGCCGCAAGGAGGTGGGTCTTCTGGCTTCGGGTCTGCAGATGGCCATGCTCAAGGCCGGCAACTCCATCGAAATCCGCGAGCATACCCTGGAGCGCCAGTGCGATCCGGAATATGTGGAGGAACTGGTGCCCATGATCGACCAGGCGGAGGCCGTGATGTCCATGGCCTGCGGCTGCGGCGTCCAGCAACTGGCCATGCGCTTCAAGGACAAACCCGTCTTTCCGGCGGTGAACACCAAGTTCATGGGGGCCTCCGAACGCCAGGGCGTCTGGGCGGAGAGATGCCAGGGCTGCGGCAACTGCATGCTCGGCGAGACCGGCGGCATCTGCCCCATAGCCCGCTGCGCCAAACAGCTGATGAACGGTCCCTGCGGCGGCTCCGCCAATGGACGCTGCGAGATAGGCGAGGATGTCGACTGCGCCTGGCAGCTCATCTGGGACCGTCTCAAGGCGCTGGGCAGAGAGGAGAGTTTTATTGAAATCACACCTGCCAAGGACTGGAGAGCCGGCGGAGGTGGTGGACCACGAAAGATTATTAGAGAGGATTTGGCAGAATGAAAACAGAGAGCAATTTAGAAAAAGTACTCGCCGCTGGTCATCTTGCTGTAACATCGGAGTGTGGTCCTCCGCGCGGCGCTCTGCCGGATGAAGTGGTCACCAAAAGCAAATATCTCGAAGGCTTTGTCGATGCCGTCAACATCACCGACAACCAGACCGCCATGGTGCGGATGTCGAGTTTTGCCGCCTCGGTGATCACCAGGCAGCAGGGGCTGCATCCGCTGCTGCAGATGGTCACCCGCGACCGCAACCGTCTGGCCATGCAGGCCGATATCATCGGCGCCTACTCGCTGGGAATAGACACCATACTCTGCCTCTCCGGCGACCATACGAAATTCGGTGATCATCCCATGGCCGCCAATGTTCATGACATCGACTCCATCCAGCTGGTGCAGATGGTCAGGCAGATGCGCGACGAGGGCCGCTTTCAGGGCGGCGCGGAGATGAAGGGACCGCCGCCGAAGATGTTTATCGGCGCCGCAGCCAATCCCTTTGCCGATCCCTTTGAACTGCGGGTCATGCGCCTGGCCAAAAAGATAAATGCCGGCGCCGATTTTATCCAGACCCAGTGCATTTTCAACATCGACAAATTCGAAAAGTGGATGGAGGGCGTGCGGGCCCGCGGCCTGCATGAGCAATGCTTTATTCTCGCCGGCGTTACCCCGATAAAGTCGGTGGGAGCGGCACGGTACATGAAAAACAGGGTTCCGGGCATGGACGTCCCCCAGGAGATAGTCGAGCGCATGGCCGCCGTTCCCAAGGAAAAACAGGCCGATGAGGGCGTGGATATCTGTGTGGAAACCATTGAGCGATTGAAAAATGTCGAAGGCGTTGCCGGATTTCATATCATGGCCATAGAGTGGGAAGAAAAGGTTGGGGAAATAGTGAAAAGAGCTGGCCTCTATCCGCGACCTCAGGTATAGAGAGAAGAGCTGGGTAACGTAGATATCGCAAAAGGAGGAATCAAATAATGAGCGACAAGCAACTCATTCTCGTGGTTGATGATGATACCGATCTGGTGGAAATGATCTCCATGAAGCTGGAAAGCGAAGATTTTCGAGTGGCCAAGGCCTACGACGGCGTCGAGGCCTTTGACAGGATCAAGGAGGAAAAGCCGGCCCTTGTCATCCTGGATGTGATGATGCCCAGAAAAGACGGCTATGCGCTCTGCGATGAGCTCAAAAATTCCGAAGAGTACAAAGATATCGTTGTCGTCCTGCTGACGGCGGTCTCCGATGCCATAAGTTCGACCAATTATACCCATATGGGCGGTAAGACCACCCTGGCCGATGATTACGTTCCCAAGCCGATCGATCTTGACAAGCTCGTTGAAATAGTCAAAGACAATCTCTAGACCGGCACACCGACCGCAACACAGACGGCAGGAGCGGCCGGTGATTTTTTCTCTTTAAGGCCGGCATGCAGGTGGCTATGGTTGATACAGTCAGGATAGGCGGTATCAAACTGAGCGGCGAACTGGTCCAGCTGGATCTGCTGGGCTCGACGCCGGCCGATGCGCTGCTCGTGGATCTTCTCAAGAGCGCCACCGCTGCCAAAATCAACATACCGCACCTGCACCAGGGAAACAGGGAGGCGGCAAGGCAGACGACACTCTGCTTTGCCGCAGACGATTTTCACCGTCTGCAGCAGATCCCGGCCCTGGCGACGGTTTCCGGGCAGCGGTGCAGCGTCCGCATGGCTGCGGGAACCCTGACGCTCTTTCCCCACGGCTGTAATCTGGCCTTTATTATCCGTATCATCATGGCACTGGAGAGGGCCGGCATAACCATTCACGGTATATCCACCTCGGTTTCCGCTCTGGTCGTGCATATCGATTTCGCCCAGCTTGAGCGCAGCGTCGAAGCGGTGCTTACCATGTGCCGGCTGCCGGAAAACCACACGCCGCTGCGACCGGTGGTGGTTCTTGACGGCGAAGCCGTGGAGACGGCCGCGGTCTACTGGGAGCCCAAAATCCGCATCTATGGCATGGAGGTCGTCACCGATCTGCGTCTGCTGCGCCTTGAGATGCCGGCCCCCCTGCTGCGCAGCGCTGCCTTTGCCGGGCTTGCCACTCTGCAGGGCAAATTCAGGCTGCTGCTGCTCCAGAAGGTGGAGCAGCAGCGCATTGGCATGGTCATTGCCGCCGATTTGAAGGTGAGCGAAAAAATAGGCGCACCGTTGCAGCAGATGGCGGATACTGATCGGCAACAGAGATGTTTTACAGAATCGGCCGCCGAACTGGTATGCTTTCACGGGCCCCATTTTCAAGACCGCTATGGCATCGCCGAGATGTGCTATAGCGAGGCCTGCCGCAGCGGGCTGGTAATCGAGGCTGTCGCCTGCACCGGCACCAGCGTCCATTTTGCCACGGTTGCCGGCCAGGGACGAAGATTGGCCGAATGTCTGCAAAATGTCTGCACTCTGCCCTGATCATAGCGGCGGGCATTTCGGGGGGCGACCGATTTCGTCGGCGGAGGCAGGAAGAGCAGTGACCGGCAACGCTCATTAACGAAGGCAACTTTTACCAGGTAGTACGGTTATGACTGCGAAGGAAACTGAACTCGACTGGCGCCTGCGTGTCTTTGACTCGCTTTCCTACCCCTCCAGAATTCTCCGGCCGGACGGCACTATCGTCGCCGTCAACCAGCGCTTTATCGAGGAGATCGACAGCACCGCCGAAGATATCGTCGGCAAGCGTTGCAGCGATGTCAACCGCCACTACTTTCCCAGCCAGAAATTTCCCTGCGAAACCCAGAAAAACTGTCCGCTGTACCAGGCGGTCCGCACCAAGAAAGGGCAGTCCATCGTCTTTCAGCTTGACTGCGGCGACGGCGACGAAAGATGGGAGGACCGGGTCTTTTCGCCGATCGTCGGCGATGAGGGCGAAGTTCGTTATGTCATCGAGTCAATCCGCGATATCACCCGGGTCAAAATGCTGGAGAAGAAATTCAGCGGCATGCAGATGCTCATCGACAATGTCGTCCAGAACTCGGTTTCGGGAATCATGGCCGCTGATCGCCAGGGCAAGATCATCATGATGAACGCCGCCGCCGAACAATTGTTCGACTACAGCGTCGTCGAAGCCGACAAGGTCAATATAGAGGATTTCTACCCCGAGGGCGTCGCCCGCGACATTATGCGCAAGCTCCGCCATCCTGGTATCGGCGAGAGGGGCAAGCTGCCTATTACCAAGGTTAACATCCGCAACCGGCACGGGGAGGAGATACCGGTGGAGATGACGGCCGCCATTATCTACGAGGATGGCAAGGAGTCGGCTACGGCCGCCATATTCAACGATCTGCGGGAAAAACTGGCGGTGGAAAAAAAGCTCAAGGAGGCCCAGAACCAGGTGATGCAGACCGAGAAGATGGCCTCGCTGGGCCGTCTGGCAGCGGGTGTCGCCCATGAGATCAACAATCCCCTCACCTCGATTCTGCTCTACGGCAATATCATGCAGGAGAAGCTCGAAAACACCAATCCGGTGAAGAAAAACCTCGACTATATTCTTGAAGATGCCGAGCGCTGCCGGGATATCGTCAAAAACCTGCTGGCCTACAGCAGGCAGACCAGTCCGAAAAAAGAGGTGTTCCTGCTCAACGCCCTGGTCAATGAGAGTCTCAGCCTGATACGCGACCAGAAACTGTTCATGCACGTCGAGGTCATCAAGGATCTCACCGGTTCCCCCATCTATATCGAGGCCGACAGATCCCAGCTGTGTCAGGTGATCATCAATCTGATTATCAATGCCATAGATGCCATGTCCGGCAATGGAACGCTGACGTTGCGAACCTCGGGCGAACCGCGTTCAGGAATCGGCTATGTCGAAGTATGCGATACCGGCTGCGGCATACCGGAGGAAAATCTCTCCAAGGTTTTCGATCCCTTTTTTACCACCAAGGCGCCGGGCAAGGGCACCGGTTTGGGGCTGAGCATGTCCTATGGCATTCTCGAGGAAAATCGGGGCAGGATTTATGTGAAGGAGACCGGGCCCGCCGGCACTACCATTGCCATTAAGCTGCCGGCGATGATCGATTCCGATGGTCTGTTGTTTGACTCCATTGGTTGAGCCATGATTCTGTAATACTACGGGTTATAAGGTTTTTTGCGATTGATCATACTCATGCAGCGTATGTTTATACCCTTTGCTTTTCCCCCTGGGGGCAACAAGGAGAGAGAGGATGGCTGAAACGGAAAAGGCGACATCACGCATTCTGGTGGTGGATGACGAGGCCAGGATCAGGGATGCCTGCACCATGGTGCTCGAGGACGAAGGCTATGAGGTTGAGACCGCCGGCAGCGGTGAGCTCGGACTGCAGATGATCGAAGAGAAGCACTTCGACGTCATCCTGCTCGATCTGATGATGCCCGCCATATCCGGGCTTGAGCTGCTGCCGGAGCTGACGGAGCGGCATCCCGACACCGCCGTTATCGTCATTACCGGCTACGCCACGGTGGAGCACTCCATCGAGGCCATGAAAAAAGGCGCCTTCGACTTCATCCCCAAGCCCTTCTCACCGGAACAGCTGCGGACGATTG
>JBEPWT010000140.1:0-7766 GCA_041642275.1 Desulfopila sp.
ATCCGGAAGGTGAGATAGACGCCGATGACCATGATGCCGTAGACCAGGCCCTGTTCAACCGCCCCCAGCGCGGCATAGACTGTCATGCTGTCCGGCTCTTATCGGTAAACCTTGGCCGCTCTCTCCAACAGAGCAGAGGGAGGCTCAGCACCCATTTTCCGCGAAGAGACGGCATTGATGTGCAGCTGCAGATCCTCCTGGAACTCGACGGCCAGCGTCGCAGGTGAGGCGCCCTTGAGTATTTTTTCGGCCATGGCGCCGGTCTGGTAGCCGTGGCGGTAATAGTCAAAGCCCATGGCCGCCGCCGCGCCCCGTTCGACGGAGTCGATGTCGGCGGCGAAAATCGGCAATCTGTTCTGCACACCAACCTTGAGAACAGACTCCAACGCGGAAACGATGGTGTTGTCGGTGGGGATGAAGACGGCATCGACCCGGCCGACGAGACTTTTGGCCGCCTGATAGACATCGGCCGTTTTGGCGGCAGTGGCCTCGACCACTTCAAAGCCCATGTCCCCACTGAGTTCTCTGATGGTTTCCATGGTGGCCTTGGAGTTGGCCTCGCCGGCGTTGTACATTACTCCCAGCCTTTCGATATCAGGAAGATATTCCAGTACCATCTCCAGATGCTTGCGCACCGGCAGAAGATCGGAGACCCCGGTTATATCGCCGCCGGGCCGCTGCAGATCCTTAACCAGTCCGGCGGCAACCGGATCGGTTACGGCGGTAAAGAGAAAAGGCCTTTTCAGATCCGCGGGCGCCTTCTTCAGGGCCTGGGCGGTGGCCTGAGCCGAGGGCGTGGCGATGGCCACCAGCAGATCGGCCTTTTCCCCTATCATCTGCTGGGCAATCTGGTTAGCCGTTCCCATGTTTGCCTGGGCGTTGTGCACCTTGAAGTCGACAGCTACGGAATTGTCCTGCATGTAGTCCTTCATTCCCCGCAGCACCGCATCGAGCGCGGGGTGTTCAACAAATTGATTGACCGAGATGACATAGCCTTCAGCATGAACCGAAAAGGATGTGACCAGGGAGAAAAACAGCAGCAACGCTGCACCGAAAATTCTTTTCACTGTATCCTCCTGCTGTGAATTACTCTCGTAATGACGGGTTTATGACAATACCATCCAGCCTGTCCGCCTGCGGACAGCAGTCTATCATCTATCCCATTCGGCAAAAATCTTCAAGGCCGTTTTCCTTGTCAGCCATGGAACAGGAGGATTCTAGACGATTTCAGCAGCTGGCGAAACCGGTTTCGCCAGGCATCGACCCACCGGTCAGAACTCGTTTCTCAGCTGACGGATAACGGCGAATACGGAAACGGGATCATCCGGAGAGGCCCCTTTGGAGACGGCAGTCTTTTTCACGCCCGGCGCGTCGCTGCGCAGAAAGGGGTTGGTCTTTTTTTCCAGGGAGATGGTGGTCGGCGTCGACACACCGCTCGCCAGCTCAAGCTCGTCCCGGCGTTGTTGGATTTCCGGGTTGTCGGCCTCGACCAGGGCGGCGAACTCGAGGTTCTTGCGGGTATACTCGTGGCCGAAATATACCATGGTTGCCTCAGGGAGCGGGGCGATTTTCTCCATCAGAGAAGAGTACATCTGGCCGGCATCACCCTCGAACAGTCGGCCGCAGCCTGCGCCGAACAGGGTATCGCCGACAAAGAGCGCATCACCAAAGAGATAACAGATGCTGCCGCTGGTATGCCCAGGCGTATGCAGCACCCTGCCGCGCTGCTCGCCGAAGCCGACCTCATCGCCGTCTTCGACCGGCATGGTTGCCGCCGATATACGCCCGACATCACAACGGTGGCAAACCACCTCGGCTTCGGGGAAGCGGCTGAGAAGCGAATCGATGTCGCCCGTGTGATCATGATGATGATGGGTGCAGAAAATCGTTGCAAGCGTGGAGTTCGCGGCCTCGAGCTTCTGCAGCAGCGGCTGTGCCTCCGTCGGATCGACAACGGCCGCCTTTCTTGATGTCCGACAGAGAAGAAGATAGCTGTAATTATCAAAAGAACAGGGAACAATTTCGACTTTCATCATCACTCTCCTCCCGGGTATTCATCGTGGAAACCGGTTGTCTGCGTTGAAAAAGACCGGCGCTTTTCGGCAACAGCCTGCAGCACAGCGGCATTCATATAAGCATACCGCCTTCTTCCGTGGTATAGTAAACAAAAAAGCATGTCTGCGGGAAGCGCTCGCCCATATCCTCAAATCCTGCTCCTTGCGTGATAGCGGCAACCTCCGATTTATGCAGATACAATACTTCCTTTTCCAAAAGAATAAAGTGGTCGCCAGGACAGGTGCTCCCCTGCCGCAGCCATACTCTCAGGGCGAAAAAGAACTCCTCTGCCGCTCTCTTGATGCTCCGCCCACCTGTGAAATAGCCATGAGCAGGTCCACCTTTGCCGTCGAGCTCGATGCTGGTTCCGAGCTGCCCCGGGGCCATGAACTCCTGGCGTTGAGGAGCCTTTTCCCGCTGGTGGACGACCAGCAGTTCAGAGCATGGGGAAAGGCCTCGCACCTGCTGTACTGGCGACGCCGCCACAGATTCTGCGGCAGCTGCGGAGCAGAAACCGTCGAGCATCCCGGGGAGCAGGCGCTGGTCTGCAGCGTCTGCCGGGCCATTTTCTATGCCGACATATCTCCCTGCATCATTGTGCTCGTGCACAGGCCCGGGGAAATACTGCTGGCCCGTTCAAGCCGTTTTCGCCCGAACATGTACAGCACCCTGGCAGGATTTATCGAGGCGGGAGAAACCGCGGAAGAGGCTCTGCACCGTGAGGTCCATGAAGAGGTAGGTATTCGGGTGGAGGATATACGCTATTTCAAAAGCCAGCCCTGGCCCTTTCCCGGCCAGCTCATGCTGGGCTTTTTTGCTCGCCATCTCTCAGGCGATATCGATATAGACCGAAATGAAATAAGCGACGCCGGCTGGTACCGGCCTGACAGGCTGCCGGAGATACCCGGCGCCGGTACCATCGCCGGCCAGCTTATTCGCCGGCACATCCTTTGCCGCTCGGCTTAACCCGGACATTTGATGAACAATGGAGACAGCGTTACTATGATAATCTCGTAAAAAGTCATCGACGTCGCCGGGATGGGCCCTGGAAAGTACGCAAGGATTTTATCTCCAGCCGGCCTGGTTGCCGCACGGTCCCATGCCATAACCTCGGCCGCCGCCCTTGCCGTGAAAACCGCGCATACCCCTGCCCGTTCCCATCACAGGCATGCCCGCCTCCTGAGCCCTGGTCCGCATTTCACTGCGCAGATCAAAGAGTTCTCCTTCGACCTTGGCAACGGTTGCGGCATCGGGGGTCTGAGCCCGCATCAGGGCCCGTTTTTCTGCGCGTTTCATGGCTATCTCCTTGCGCAGCTCGGCGGTGGCCTCCCTGAAGGCATCCACCTTTGCCTGGCCCGCCTCATCGAGCATCTGGTAGTTAGCGCCGCCCAGAGGGCAGGGATAGCCGCCCATGCCCTGGCCGCCGCCCCAGCCTCTAGCCGATGCCTGGTACAGGCCGGTGAGGACAAGCGCTGCGGTTACGGCTGCGATCAGTACAATATTTTTCGATTTCATGTCGATCTCCTTTTTTTGGTAGTTGTTTGTCTGTAAACCGGTTTTATTCAGGCGTTGAGGTGATGCATCGAACACCGCCTCAGCCTCGTCACCCTCAGAGGAGCAACTACCATGCCAGTCAAAAGGTAACACCCATGCCCTTGATACTGTTATACAATATCTTCAACAGAGCGGATGCCGCCATTTTCCGGACCTCGCATTCCGGGTAATAAATACCCACCTGGAGACTGCGGGTGGATACAAATTACCGCGGCCGGACGCCGGATGACCGCTTCCGAGACAGGGAAAAACTTCAATGGAGCCAACAGCAGGAACAATGGACGACCCCAGCAGCAGACCGGTAAACACGAGGCGGATTCCCTGGTGGGGGCATCTGCTTCTGGCCATCCTCTCTTACAGTCTTCTCCGTTTCGGGGCACCGGCTCTTTCCGGAGATGCAGACGGTTTTTGGGCGGATCTTGCCGGCACGGCGGCCCCCATCGCCGCCATCGGCTTTCTCCTGCTTGCGGCAAACAGTGTATATGCCAACGATCCGCCGCAAAAAAAGAGGGACAACGACGATGCCAACGATGGCGACGATGACTGAGCGGCACCGAAGGCGAACTGCCCCGAACACTTCATGAATCAGCGGAGAAAAATTTCGCTTTCGGCAGTTGCGGCTCAGTAAATCTTCCTTTTCCTGAAGTTCGAGCCGATGACGTCAAAGCTGTTTTCGACGATGAAAAGAGCGTGTTCGTCCAAGGAGAAAACGATTTCCTCAAGCTTTTTCAACTGGATATTATTGGTTATGGCCATCAGGATCTGCTTCTCCCGGCCGGAATAGGCGCCTTTTCCCTGGATAAATGTAGCACCCATCTGCAACTCTTCGGTGACCACCGCGGCAATATCGGGGCTGCGATCACTGATGACATAGACCACCTTCCGCTGATTGAAGAAGGTAAGGAAATAATCAAGCGCCTTGGAGGAGATAAATACCAGCAGGATGGAGGCAACGAAGACGTCGGCGGTGTATTGGCTAAAAACGACGGCAAAGAGTGCGCAGTTGAAGAACATGAAGAACTTGCCGATACCGATATTGTAGTATTTGTTGAGGATGATCGCCACAATGTCGAGTCCGCCGGAGGAGCCGATGGAACGGAGAATGATGCCGCCGCCGGCGCCGACAATGAAGCCGCCGGCCATGGCGGCATAGATCTGTTCATGAATGCCGAGATCAAGAACGAGGATTTCCGAGAGAACGGTTATTATGGCGGCGGTATAAATCGAATAGAGGACAAAGCGCCGGCTCACCATAAACCAGCCAAGCACACAGAGGGGAGCATTGATGGCGAAGAACAACAGTCCCGGCGACAGCCAGCCGGTCAGGTCATAAAGCAGCAGGCTGGCGCCAAAGAGTCCACCGGGAATGAAACTGTGATGAATGACGATGCCGTTGATACCGACCATGAAAATGATCGATCCCACCGTCAGAAGCATGAGATTCCAGCCGATGGAGTATCGATAATTCTTTTTCAGTGTGGTCAGTGCCCGTGCTTCACGCAGTACATCCGGCATCATTCAAGCCTCCGCAGTGTTTTCTGATATTCTTGCTTCTCTTCGTCTTTAGCCCGCTTACCGCCTGCAACACCATACCAGCTGCAGCCTGCAGCACCGGGCGGGCAGCCGATTCGGGCCATGGCTGCAAGTGGTGCAACTCTAATCACCTCTGGCCGGCTGACAAGCCTTGACGGCGGCGACAGCACAGGCGCCGGCCGTTATTCAAAGCTGACCATGGTATTGACGAGAACGCCCGAGGTCAGTTCTCTTTCTCTGTTGCGGTATTCGACGACCACATGCGTGGCCTTGTCCTCGCCGAGCCCGAAAAACAGCGTGTGGCTGGAATCGGAACAGAGCTGTCCGCCCACCAGATAAGGGCGTTTCAAGGTTTTTCCGGAAAGGGTGTGTACGCTGACCACCGCCGCCAGCGTTTGGAGGGTGTCGGCCAGTTCGACCTTAAGATAATTGCCCCCGGTGGAGGCACTCAGAAAGACCTCAGTTCTGCCGCCCAGGTTGAGGTGGACAATATCCGGTCTGCCGTCATCGTTGAAATCGGCGACCAGGGGAGTAACACCGAAACCGCTGTTGCTGATGCCGGTTTCCGCTCCTGCCTCGGCAAAGAGTCCCGCGCTGTTCTGCAGAAAAACACGGCCGGGAAGCCGGAAGAATTCGATCAGATGCGGCGGCCAGTAGGGATGGTTCTGAGAGACCACCAGGTCCTGGAGACCGTCGCTGTTGAGATCGGTAAAAAGCGCGCCGCGGCCGAGTTCATACTCTGCAAGCCGGGCGCGGTCGGCATCCTTGCGAAAACTGAAATTGCCGCTGTTGTGCAAAAGCACCCATTTTGCGTAGCGGCCGGCGGAATCGCCGCCGACGATGTCGACCAGCCGGCGGGGCAGAGTCGATCCTCTGTTGGTCAGGAGAAAATCGATTTTGCCGTCGCCGTTGTAGTCGCCGCTGGCCAATCCGCCGTAATCGCCGGGAAGCAAACTGTGAGAGTGAACCATATTCTCAAACAGCAAATCTCCCATATTTCGCCAGGTACTGAATCCGCCGTCGGTATGGAGAACCACCAGGTCCTGGAGAAAATCATCGTCGAGGTCGACGAATATCGCCTGAAAGGCCTCGCCTATGCTGTGGAGTCCGGCGCCATAGGTGAAATCGGTGAACGAGCCGTCGCCGTTATTGATGTAGAGCCGAGGCTTGAAGGAAAGGCCGTTTGTCCCCGACCTGAGCCACTCGAGCCATGATGTCGCCTTGACAATGGGCAGAAAGAAATCGAACAGACCGTCATCATTGAGATCGACCAGACTTGCCGCCAGAGGTATTCCCCCCGCGGGAAGATCGACGACGATCTCCTCCATTGTAAAAGTTCCGCCCTCATTGCGGTAGAGCCAGACGCCTTTTTCCCGGGAAACGATGAGGTCCTGAAAACCATTGTTGTCGACATCGAGGACGGCAGCGCCCAGCGTCGGCCCTTGGCCGAGTTTGACGAATCCTGCCTCTTCGGCAACATTGATAAAGCCCTCGCCGGTAAAGACGAAAATGCCGTCGGCCTGCCGCAGACCGCCTCCGAGAAACAGTTCCTCCCGGCCATCGCCGTCAACGTCGATAAGAGCGGCCGCGGCATAGGGCAGGCCGCCTGAAGGTTCGAAATGATGAGAAAAATCGATTTCCAGTGCTTTGAAACGAGGTACCGGGGCATCCGGTAATGCGACGGAATACTTGTCCTGCCTGTCCAGCAGAACATAATAGCTTGCCATTCCGGCGGCGAGGGCGGCGAGGACGGCGAGGGCTAGCAGGGCGATATAAAAACGAATCATCTACTTTAAAATATAAACAATTTCCCGCCCGGAAAAAAGGCGACGCCCGTCCATACCGTTTACAGGCAGAGACAGAGCCTGACGGGCTATAATAGCCGCAACGGTTTTTTCTGTCGAGCACTTTTTCCACTGCCGCCGGCGCCGCGCATGTCGCCGCAGCACGGCATCATGCATCCGGGAGCCGCATTATTGCGGCCACGCACATTTTTCAAGTTCAGCGTTGAGGACCTCCTTATCGAAGCGATAGGGATCGAAACCGGAAAGGTCATGGTCCTGCAGCAGTTTTTTGCTTTTTTCCTGCTGAGGGTTTTCCCGGGCATGAAGCAGTTCCGTATAACTGTGGACACTGGCGATATCCTCCGGCGGCGCCGCCCACTCGCCGTCGAGCACACGAGGGGTGGCGGATTTTTTTTCAGCAGGCAGGGTATCCTCCAGTACTATCTCATGTTCCCAGCCGTCGCCGGCGTCATAGATGTAGGTACAGCACCATTTCATGGCTTCTTCGAGATCTGCAAGAATATGATTTGCCTCATGAAAACGCATTCCCTCGGTCGAAGAGGCGGAGGCGGAATAGAAAATTTTACCTATATAAAACTGATGGTTGCACTGGCCGCTCCAGCCCATGCAGATCTGCAGAACCCTGTGCAGCTGCTCCAGCGTCACCCCACCCGGCACCAGAATTCGCCGCCAGATGATCGGATCGGAAAAGGCCAGGGAGACATGCAGTTGATAGAGAGGAGCGGGCGTCTCTTCATTTTTCTCCACTCTGCCTTTGGAGCCCGCATGGCCTTCACCGAAACGCGCCTTGATAATAGTCATTGTCACTTCCTCCTTGCA
>JBEPWT010000141.1:0-7750 GCA_041642275.1 Desulfopila sp.
GCTTCAGCTCTACCAGGGTAGCCCCCCAGCTGCCGCCTTTTTCATCGGCCAGGGCATATATTTTCACCAGGGAACTTTTCTCAAGAACACTGTGGACCCCCCGGCGCAGACTGCCGCTGCCCTTACCGTGGATTATACGGACATGATATATCTTTTTGCGCCGGCATTCCCGCAGGTATTCGGGAATCAGTGAGCCGATTTCCGAGGGCCTGAAGGTATGAAGATCCAGCGTGCCGTCAATGGGTAGATGAATATGCTCTTCGAAATCACTCATGGCTGCTCCTTCGATCCATGGTATCTATGGCAAGCTGCGCCGCAGTTGCCGAAGCTCCTGGACGGCCGAGAATCTTGCGGATATGGGCGAATTCCTTTTTCATTGTCCGGCGGACGCCTTCGTCGAAGAGAATGCGTGCCAGTTCCAGTTCGACGGCCGCCGGATGCACCTGCTCCTGTAAAAGTTCGGTCACCACATTTTTGCCGGCAATGATATTGACCAGGGAAAAATAGGGAATATCGATAAACATCCTGCCAATCAGATAGGAAGCCTGCGAGAATTTATAGGCGATGACCATTGGTACGTCAAGGATGGCAAGTTCCAGGGTCACCGTCCCGGAAGCGGCAACGACACCATCACAGGAAGCCATCAATTCGAATCTGTCATGGGGAAGAACGTGAAGGTCGAGTTCACTGTAATAATCCCTGAGACCACTCTGTTCCAGGGTTTCCAGGGTAAGCGTCGAAGCCAGAGGTATGCAGAAGGCGATGTCGCGTGCATATTTACGCTGCATTCTTCTTGCGGCTTCGAGAAAAACGGGCAGTAAGGCCCTGACTTCTTTCTTGCGGGAGCCGGGAAAAATACCGACCACGCCCTTGTTCTCGTCTATACCGTACCGACGGCAAAACTCGCTTCGACTTAAGGTGATCCTCACCGAGTCGAGCACCGGGTTACCCACATATTTGGCCCGCACGCCTCTCTCCCGCAGGAAGGCTTCCTCAAAGGGCAGGATGACGCCGGCGCAGTCGACGCAGCGGGCAAGCTTCTTCACCCTGTTTTTACGCCATGCCCATACTTTGGGGGTGATGTAATAGAAGACCGGGATCTTCAGTTTCCTGGCGCTTTCCGCCAGACGGAGGTTGAAATCACCAAAGTCGATAAGGATGAGCAGATCAGGACGCCTTCTGCGCATCTCGCCCTTGAGAAAGCGAAGGTTTTTGAGAATTTCGCGCAGAGAGCTGACGACCTCGGTCACTCCCATGACCGCCAGAACTCGTGCATGACAGTGTATTTCGACCCCGGCCTTTTCAAGTTCTTCTCCCCCCACCCCGAAAATGCTGAGGTCGCCGGCGATCTCTCTCAAGGCCTTAACCAGACCGGCACCGTGAAGATCACCGGAGGCCTCCCCGGCGACAATCATTATGGATCGGGAGGATGGGTTGTCTGCCTGCATGGGCTCACCTGTTTTCCGGGGACTTCATCTGCACGGAGAAGACATGAACAGATACGAAGCGCTCTTGCCTGCACCGTCTGTCCTGTGTGGATCAGGCAGAAAGCAACATGAAAACTGTGACCGGGCAGAAAGCAGGCGCTGGAGAATCTTACCTTTTATATTCCGAGATAGGCTTTTTGAATATCGGGGTTTGCCAGCAATGATGCGGCCTGTCCCGACATGGTAATGACACCGCTTTCTATGACGTAGCCGCGATCGGCGATCTGCAGGGCCTGGTTGGCATTCTGTTCGACAAGAAAGATTGTGGTGTTGCTTTCGCTGTTGATCTTTTTGATAATCTGGAAAATCTTCTTGATAATGAGCGGCGCCAAGCCCATGGATGGCTCGTCGAGAAGCATTACCCTCGGCCGGGCCATAAGGGCCCGCGACATAGCCAGCATCTGCTGTTCGCCGCCGCTCAAGGTGCCGCCGTCTTGATTGCGCCTTTCCTTGAGTATGGGAAAAAGCGAGTAGACATACTCTAAATCTTCGCGCATCTTCTCTTTATCTTTGCGCATGAAGGCGCCCATGTCGAGATTTTCGCGTACCGTCAGCATCGGAAATATATGCCGCCCCTCGGGAACCTGGCAGATGCCCTGTTTGACGATTTCATCGGGCGTTTTGCTGTGAATCTCCTGGGAACCCAGAAATATTTTCCCACTTCTACAGCGAACTATCCCCGATATCGTCATCAAAGTGGTACTCTTGCCGGCGCCGTTGGCGCCGATAAGCGTGACTATCTCCCCTTCTTCAACTTCCAGACTGACATCTTTTATCGCCAGGATATTGCCGTATCCGGCCTGTACATTTTCCAGTTTCAGCATGATCTACTCACCTAAATAGGCCTTGATAACATCGGCATTGGCACGGATCTCCTCCGGTTTGCCTTCGGCGATCTTCTTGCCGTAATCAACCACATAAATTCTATCGGACAGGCTCATGACCAGCTTCATATCATGCTCGATGAGGAGGATGGCCAGACCATCCTTGGAGATATCGCGAATGAGTTCATCAAGATTCCGGGTTTCCTGAGGATTCATGCCGGCGGCCGGTTCATCGAGGAGCAGCAGGGACGGCTCCGTAGCCAGGGCTCTGGCTATTTCAAGCCTTCGCTGAGCGCCGTATGGCAGATTCTGGGCATATTCATTGACGAATCTTTTCAAGCCGACTTTTTCGAGGATAGCGTAGCTCATGTCGATGATTTCCTTCTCCTCCCTGCGAGTTCTGGGGCCGCGGAAAATGGCACCGACAATGAAGGCCCTAGTCCGGCAGTGGCGGCCGATCATCACATTTTCAAGCACCGTCATGCGCGGAAAGAGGCGGATATTTTGAAAAGTACGGGCGAGACCGTATTCGGTGACCTTATTGGGAAGCAGCCCCTTGAGATCAATTTTGTGCCCGCCTCCGGGAGGATTGAGAAAGATCTCGCCCCTGGTAGGAGTATAGATACCGGTGAGACAGTTGAAAAAGGTGGTTTTCCCGGCCCCGTTAGGACCGATAAGTGCCGTGATCTCACCTGAATAGACCTCGAGATCGAGGGTGTCAAGGGCCCGGATGCCGCCAAAATCCATGGTCATCCCGGCTACTTCGAGTATAGGCTTATCCATCTAGTCTTGATCGTCTTTTGGGATTGTGTAGGTTTTTCGTATGGTGGCAATCATTCCCTGAGGCCGGAAAACCATCATCAACACCATCACGGCGCCGAAGACCAGCATCCTGTACTCGGAAAGCGCGCGCAGATACTCCGGCAGCAATATGAGGATAAAGGCACCGACAATGACGCCGACTATGGAGCCCATGCCGCCGAGAACGACGATGGAGAGAATGATTGCCGACTCGAGAAAGGTGAAACTGGCCGGATTGATAAATGTGGTTTTGGCCGCAAAAACAACACCGACTATGCCGGCCCAGAAGGCTCCCAGGGAAAAGGCGACAAGCTTGGTCTTGCGTTTGTCTATACCCATTGCCTGACAGGCTATTTCATCTTCACGCAGGGCAATCCATGCCCGCCCCAGGCGGGAGTCCTGCAGTCGGTTGACGACGAATATGGTGATGATGATGGCGATGATCATCAGATAGTAGATGTAGATAATGGCGGAATTCAACGACAGTTCGATACCGAAGAAACCGGGCCGGGCAATGCTGGATATGCCGCTCGGTCCCTGGGAGAACTCGCCCCAGTTTTCAAGAACCAGGCGAATGATTTCGCCAAAGCCCAGAGTGACGATGGCCAGGTAGTCCCCCCGCAGTCTGAGCACGGGATAACCGAGAATAATCCCGAAGATGGCCGCCAGAAAGCCGCCTATCGGCAGGGCGGTCCAGAAACCTATGTCGAAATGCAGATGAAGCAGTGCATAACTGTAGGCGCCGACGGCATAGAAGGCGACGAAACCCAGATCGAGCAGGCCGGCCAGGCCGACGACGATATTCAAACCAAGCCCCAGCATCACATACATGAGTGCCGTGATCATGATATTCGTCTGGTAGGTGGAAAAAATATGGGGAAATACCAGGCCGACGGCAAGCACCGATATGATAAGGGTATTTCTGTATTTCGGCGTCTCGAGTATCCGTGTTATCAGTGCGGTCTTTTCAAGGCTGACGGCACCGAGAGCCTTGGCGCCCCCTCCTTCGGTCTTGCGGAGCAGCATCCTGAAAATCAAAGAGAGGAAGAAGCTGCCCACGGCGACGTAGAGTATATTCTCCCAGCGCCAGTGGACGATTCGCTCGAAGGGGTCGACCTTTATCACCATTATGGGAAATGTGAGAAAAACAAACCACAGGGATAGCAACAGACAGCGCTGTATTTCTTTGAGTGAAAACATGAGCGATTACCCTCACACTTTTTTGGTTTCGTCTTTGCCGAGAATACCGGAGGGCTTGAATATGAGAATGAGAACCAGCAACGAGAAAGCGAAGACATCCTCATAGTCGCTGGAGATATAGCCGGTGGCAAAGGCCTCGGTGAGCCCCAGTATCAGCGAGCCGAGCACGGCGCCAGGTATCGAGCCGATGCCGCCGAGCACGGCGGCGGTAAAGGCTTTGATACCGGCTATGAAACCGATATAAAAGTTAATCTGCCCGATATGGGTGGCAATGAGCAGTCCGCCGATGGCGGCAAGGCCTGAACCGATAATGAAGGTGACGGAGATCACCCTGTTGACGTTGATGCCGACGAGCATGGCCATGGTCTTATCCTGCGAAGTGGCCCGCATGGCCTTGCCGATCCGGGTATATTTGATCAGCAGGGTCAGCAGCAGCATGATAACGGTGGTGACGATGAGGATGGTTATGCCGGTGGAACTGATGATATGGGCTATCGGCTCCATGAAGGCCCAGTCCGGTATCAGGGTCGGGAACGGCAGAAAATCGGAAGTCTGGGCAAGCAACACGTAATTTTGCAGGAATATGGACATGCCGATGGCACTTATCAGCGGCGACAGTCGTGGGGCTTGCCGCAGGGGTTTATAGGCCACCTTTTCAATGGTATAGCCGTAGGCGCTCGACCAGACGGCGGCGGCAAGACCGGCCAGAACGATTATGGCCAGCAGGGGAAAACCATAGATGGAGAGAACGGTTGCGACGAGGTAAGCGGTGAAGGCCCCGATCATATAAATATCGCCGTGGGCGAAATTTATCAACCCTATGATGCCGTACACCATAGTATAGCCAAGAGCGATGAGGGCGTATATCGCTCCCCTGGTCAACCCGCTGAAGAGAAGTTCGACAAAATATTCCATGGCCGTCACAAAAAAGAACCTGGCACCACATGTCCGCTACAGAGAAGACAGTCGTGCCAGGTGATTTAGACTCGTAAAAGAGGTGTTTACATCTCTACAAATTTGCCGTCCTGTACCTGATACACCGAGAAGCCGACGCCAACGGCATCGCCCTGTTCGTTGAAATAGATCTCGCCCACCGGGGTGTTAACCTTTTCGGTCTGCAGAGCCTTTTTCAAAGCGTCCAACTCGGTCGAGTCGGCCACCTTGATGGCATTGACCATGGCCAGCATGGCGGCGTAGGCGTTCTGAAAGAACGCGCCGGGATCGGAATCGAAGGTTTCCTTGTGCTCCTGAACCGCCTTTATCGCCAGTGGATTGTCGGTCGTGTCTTTGGGACCGGAGGCATAGGCGCCTTCGGCGTCTTCACCGGCGACCTTGATAAAGGTCTGGTCCTTGACGCCGTCATCGGAGATAAAATCGGCTTCGAGGCGCTTTTTCCTCATCATGGAGATGATTTTCGAGGCCTCGGGATGATAGCCGCCGAATATGACCGCCTCGGCGTCGGAACGCTTGATTTTCTGCACTATGGCGGAGTAATCGACGGCCCCGGGAGTGACGCCTTCGAAAAGAACCACTTCCGCCTTGCCTGACTCTTCCAGATATTTTTTGGCATACTCGGCAAAGCCCTTGCCGTAATCGCCCTTGTCGTGGATGACGGCGAGTTTGGTATAGCCTAGAGTGTTGAGGGCGAATTCGACATCGACTTCGGCCTGGGCATCGTCCGGGGCTATGGTTCTGAAGAAATTGGGATATTCGCCGCTCTTGGTCAGAGCGGGATTGGTGGCCGATGGAGACATCACCAGGATTCCGGCATTATTGTAGATCGGCATTGCGGCCTTGGTGGCGCCGGAGCAGATATGCCCCAGAACGACGTCGGCGCCGGAGGAGACCAGCTTCGTCGCCGTATTGGTGGCAACCTCAGGTTTACAGACGTCGTCTTCGACGAGAAGTTCAATCTGCTTGCCGTTGATGCCGCCCTCGGCATTAACCTTGTCGGCAACCAGTTTGGCGGCATTGACGCTCGGCAGACCATAGGATGCGAGGTCGCCGCTATGAGCGCCGGCAACGCCGATCTTGATAGTATCAGCAGCGAAACCAGAGACAGTGAGGGATAATGCAAAGGTTGCTACAGCGGCAACCGTCATCAATTTTCCACCTAGTTTTCTCTTCATGAATTCCTCCCGAAAAAAGTTTTGTGATGTGCCCCTCAATAATGGTGACAATTTCCTCAACGGCAATTAAATATCAGGGCTGCAAACAGGTAAATCCAACTCCTGTCTTTTACAAATATTCTGCAAAAATGGAAGAGAAAAATAGCAATTACTGAAATTTCATCGACCCCGGCGTTCTCCATGGCTATCGATCCACAACCTGCCTTCCCCTTTCTGCGCCCCTTGGGGGCAGTGTACGCCCAGCTGATGCGATTACGGTCTTTTTTATATGAAAACGGCCTGTTGAATCGATATGGCGTGCGGGTTCCCGTCATATCCGTGGGCAATCTTGCCATGGGGGGCTCCGGCAAGACTCCCGTCGTCATCCATCTGGCAAAACTCCTGATTGAAAACGGTTTCAAACCGGCGGTCGTCAGCAGGGGATATGGCGGCAGAGCCAAAAACAGCGTCAATATCGTTGCCGACGGTATCTCCATCCTGCTCGACAGTGATCATGCCGGCGACGAGCCGCTTTTTATCGCCGAATCCGTCCCTGGAGTCGCTGTACTCACAGGAGCAGATCGACGTCCCCCCTGCCGATACGCCGTCGATACGCTGGGGTGCAATGTTATCGTCCTGGACGACGGCTTTCAGCATATGCGACTGCTCAGAGACACCGATATCGTTGTTTTCAACGCCTCCGAGCTCTATAATAATATGCATGTTTTTCCTGGAGGGTACCTTCGCGAACCCTGGTCCGCCCTCAAACGAGCCGACTGCTTTATCCTCAGCGGCTGCGGTCCGGAAAATCATCATAGAGTGAATCGTTTCAGCCGATATCTATCCGAGAAGCACCCGCGTACACCACTTTTTTACACCCAATTTGTCCCCCGGTGCTGGGTCGATCTGACGGGAAAGACCTATCCCCTCGACCACCTGTCCTCAACGGCCGTGGCCTTTTGCGGCATCGCCTCGCCGGGCCGCTTTAAAAATTCCCTTGAGCAACTCGATGTCTTTCTGGCCGCCTTCAAAGACTTTCCCGACCATCACCGCTATAGCAGGCGGGATGCGACCAACCTGGAGAATCTGGCAGCAAGGCATGGCGTCCCCTGTTTGCTGACCACCGAAAAAGATCTGGTCAAACTTGCAGACAAATCCTGGAGCCTTCCCGTTCTTGCCCTGCGTATGGAAATTGCCGTTTCCTCCTCCTTCGACGAGATAATTCTCGCCAGGCTTGAGACGCCGTCTCACTGAGAAAGACCAATCGGCCGGGCGCACCAGGCGCCGGGTCCGCAGCAGTATGTTCTATTTCACTCTCCTGTGTGTTTTT
>JBEPWT010000142.1:0-7737 GCA_041642275.1 Desulfopila sp.
CCCACCAGCCGGCGGAACAGGTGGATCTGCCTGATTTTTTCCTGGCTGATAAACTCGCTCATGCCATTCTCTACGGCATCCTCGCCCTGACCATTGTCTTCGTTCCCTCCCCCGGCAGAAGATCCGATGCCGCAGGCCTCATTGCCGTAGTTGCTGTAGTAGTCAGCATCATCTACGGCGCCGGCGACGAGTTTCACCAATCCTTCGTTCCCGGCAGACACCCCAGCGCCGCCGACCTCCTGGCCGACGGCTGCGGAGCGGCACTTGCCGCTTTGCTCTGGTGGCGGCGATACAGACACTGATTAATAGTGGCTGTTGCGGCGAAGCAATTCGGCCATCTCCTTGGCAAAATAGGTGATGATTATATCGGCTCCCGCCCGCTTGAGGGAGACGAGGGTCTCTTCCATGACCTTTTCCCCGTCTATCCAGCCTTTTTCGGCGGCGGCCTTGATCATGGCGTACTCACCGCTGACATGATATGCGGCCACGGGCAGGTCGAACTCATCCTTGAGTTGTCTGATGATATCGAGATAGGCCACTGCGGGTTTGACCAAGAGGATGTCGGCGCCCTCGTCGATGTCGAGCGTGGCCTCCCGCAGGGCTTCTCTGCTGTTGGCCGGATCCATCTGATAGCTTTTGCGGTCGCCGAACTGGGGAGTGCAATCGGCGGCATCGCGAAAAGGCCCGTAGAAGGACGAGGCGTACTTGACGGCGTAGCTCATGATGGGAATGGCATCGAAATTGTTCTCATCGAGCACGCCCCGGATTTCGGCGACTCTGCCGTCCATCATGTCGGAGGGGGCGACCATGTCGGCTCCCGCCTGGGCATGGGAGAGGGCGGTTTTGGCAAGAATCTCGATGGTCGCGTCGTTGTCGATCTCGTTGCCGATAATGCAGCCGCAGTGGCCATGGTCGGTATATTCGCAAAGACAGACGTCGGTGATTACCAGAAGCTGGGGGGCTCTGTTCTTGAGCTCTTTGACGGCTCTCTGGATGATGCCGTCTTTGGCGTGGGCGCCGGAGCCCATGGCGTCTTTTTTCTCGGGCAGGCCGAAGAGCAGGACGGCATTGACGCCCAGGGAGATGCATTCTTTGGCTTCGCGAGCCAGTTGGTCGACGGAGATACGGGCAATTCCGGGCATGGAGGGAACTTCATCCCGTATGTTTTTGCCGGGCATGATAAAAAGCGGATAGACCAGCTGGTCGGTACTGACCCGCGTTTCCCTGATCATGGCTCTGAAGGCGGCGTTTTGGCGCAGGCGGCGCGGACGATATTCGGGAAAAACCATTTTTTGACTCCTCTGGGGCTCTGGGAAGAGCGGTGGTGTGTTTGTTTTACTGTATAAGATTAAGTGTTTTCAGTTTCTTATGGAGATGGCTTCGCTCAAGGCCGATGACTTCTGCGGTCTTTGAGATGTTGCCGCCGTTCTCTTCGAGTTTGATGTTGAGGTATTCCCGCTCGAAGGACCGTTTCGCTTCCTTGAAGTCACCGGCCTGATAGGGAATACGCATTTCATCCCTGATATCTGCGCCGCCGGCCGGAGGCAAAGTGTTGAGAAACAGGCAGATATGATGGTCGCATATCACCTGATCGGCACACATAATCGCCAGCCGCTCGATGAAGTTGAGCAGTTCTCTGACGTTGCCTGGCCAGTCGTGCTGCATCATTTCACGGTAGGCACTGTTGTCAAAGGTCTTTTTGGCCAACCCCTTCTTGTTGAGGCTGTCCATGAGGTCGTCGACCAGCAGGGGGATGTCTTCGATACGTTCGCGCAACGGGGGAACATGGATGGGCACGACGTTGAGCCGGTAGAAGAGATCGGCTCTGAAGGTGCCGTTGTGTATTTCCTGCTCCAGATGCTTGTTGGTGGCCGCCAGTACGCGTACATCGACGTTTATGGTCTTGCTTCCTCCGACCCGCTCGAACTTCTGCTCCTGCAGGATGCGCAGGGTTTTGGCCTGTGTTTTCAAACTCATGTCGCCTATTTCGTCGAGAAAGAGAATGCCGCCGTCCGCCAGGTCGAATTTGCCTCTTTTGCTGCTGCTGGCGCCGGTGAAGGACCCTTTTTCATGACCGAAAAGTTCGGATTCTATCAGCTCTTCGGGGATAGCCGCACAGTTGACCTCGACCATCGGCCGGTCGCTGGAATTCGAAAGACCATGAATAGCCTGGGCCACCAGTTCCTTGCCGGTGCCGTGTTCTCCACGTATGAGCACCCAGGCGTCCGTGGGCGCAACCCTTTCTATCTGGCTGCGCAGGGCATTTATAACAGGCGAGTCACCGGTGAGCCTGCTCTTTTTCAGGGAGCGTTCCCGCAGCAGTCTGTTTTCCTGCTCCAACTGGGCAAAGCGCAGGCCATTGCGGATAGCCAGGATCACCTTGTCGTAGGAAAGCGGTTTTTCGATAAAATCATAGGCTCCCTTGCGGGTGGCCTTGACCGCTGTTTCTATGCTGGCATGGCCGGAGATCACGATGACGGGAAGGTCGCCGAGTTTTTTTATCTCACCGAGGGCGGTGATCCCGTCCATGGTGTCGCCAAGCCATATGTCGAGGAGAACCAGGTCGATTTTCTTTTCTTCGATCAGGGGGATGCCTTCTTCGGCCGAGGAAACGGTGAGTGCTGCAAACCCTTCGTCTTCAAGTATCCCTTTGAGTGATTCCTGGATGGAGACTTCGTCGTCGATAACCAGTATCTGCTTTCTGCTCATAAATACACTCTGCCGGTGGGCTGCCGGTCAGGCCAACGGGGTGCGGAGGCTTATGGATCTCAGCTGCATCGCTGTTTTGCCATCGGCGGCATCCGGGTTATTTCTCGGAGCGCAGCGGGAGCTCGATGATGAAAATCGAGCCGTGCGGTTCGTTGTCGCTTACCCTGATATAGCCGCTGTGATCGGCAACGATGGTGGAAACGATGGCAAGACCCAGTCCCGTTCCTGTTTTCTTTGTCGAAAAATAGGGCTCGAAAAGCTTGCTCTTGTCTTCGGGGGTGGTACCCGGTCCGTTATCGCCGACGCGGATAAAAACGCTCTCCTCCAGGCGTTCCACCTCTATGTCAATATTACCCCCATCGCGTAAAACCGCAACCGCATTGTCGAGGAGATTGATGATGCAGCGCTTAATCTGTTCAGCGTCGAAGAAGAAGAGCGGTACCGGACTGAGCTCATGAAGTTTGAAAGTGATGTGCTTGTGCGCCTCTCGGTAGAGAAACAGTGTTTCGTGCAGGAGTCTGACCAAATCCGCCTCGGATTTCTGGATTTTCGGCATGCGGGCAAACTGGGAAAATTCGCTCACCAGCCTTTTGAGTTCATCCACCTGATTGATGATGGTGGCGGTGCATTGGTCGAAGATCTTGTCATCTTCTTCGAGAATATCGGGGTAGCGGCGCCGCAGCCGCTGGGCAGAGAGCTGGATGGGGGTGAGAGGGTTCTTGATTTCGTGGGCAATCCTTCTGGCGACTTCGCGCCAGGCGGCCATCCGCTGCATTTTTTCTATCTTGGTCAGATCGTCGAAGACGAGTACATAGCCGAGCGGCGTGCCTTCTTCGTCCTCGAGGCGGGTGAAGTTGATGAGCAGGGAATAGGTTTTGCGCAGAACGTTGATGCGCAGATGCTCCTCGATGGTCGATTTATTGGAAATCTGCAGTTTTTCAAGAAAGCCATAGATAATGGCGGCATGCTGTTCCGGCAGGGTATCCTGGAAGCGCTTGTCGAGGTAATAGTTTTTGTCGATGTTGAGCAGTTCCTCGGCAAAACGGTTGATGGTGGTGATGCGGCCTTCTTCGTTGAGCGAGATGACACCGGCCGAAACGTTCTGGAGTATGATTTCGGTATATCGCCGCCGCTGTTCCGATTCCTGGGAGCTGGAGTGCAGGGCCTGCAGCGTTTCCGCGAGTTTTCGATTGCTGCTGCTGAGGTTGACGGTCATTTTGTTGAAGGCGTCGACGAGCAGGCCGATCTCGTCGTCGGTCTTGCCTTCGATGGCGAATTCGAGATCGCCCTCGGCAATGCGTTTGGTGGCATCGGCAAGCTTGGCCACCGGTTCGGTGATGCCTTTGGAAATATAGAAACCGAACCAGATGGAACCGAAAATGATGAGCATGGTGACGATGAGGAGGATGATGAGCAGCCAGAACTTGAAGGGCTCCTTGAGGTATTTCAGCTGCCGGTAGTCCTCGATTCCCTGGGAGATCGTTTCCATCCGGCGGAGCTGTTCCTTGTCGACCAGCAAGGTGGTAATGAGCACGGCTTCCTGCTGGCTGTCGCCTAACAGGGTCAGACTGACATGGCGAATAAGATCACCCTGGAGTGTTTCCTGTATGATGTTCTTTCCGGGATTGCCGAATTCGAGGTTCTGCAGGATGTTGGCCGGGATTTCCGGTAGTTTGACGCCTTTGAGACTGGCACTTACCGCCTCCGCCTGAAAGCTGCCGTCTTCGGCGGCAAGGATGAGACTGTCCGGGCCGTAGCGCGTCTGGAAGCGGAGGATCGATTCGAGTTCGTTCGAGGCTGCCTCCGCGGAACTGGGCACGGAGATTTGCTGCAGCCGGCCGCTGATTTCACCGCCAAGTTCCTCAGCTTCTCTCTCGGTCTGATGAAGAAGTGTTTGCGCGAGCTCAAGCGATTCCTGCAGAGAATTCTCGACGTTGGCGTTGAACCAGTAGTCCATGCTTGTGGAGACAAACTGGAGGGCAACGAAAAACAGCAGTATGGTGGGAATGAGCGACAGTGAGAGAAAGGAGATGACCAGCTTGGTTTTGAGCTTGGTGTTGAGCAGATTTTTCCGGCTTTCGAGAAACAGTTCGGCCAGGTTGCGCAACACCAGGAAAAGGACCAGCAGAACCAGGAGAACGTTGATATTGATGAGGACGAAAATAAGGATATTCGAGTTGACCGGTATGAAGACCCTGTGATCGAACAGCAGCGACTGGAACCAGACAAACACCGGAACGAGACAGACACAGAATAAGATGATGAAGCGGGTCAGCTTCCTCTTCCTGCGCTTCTGCTCGAGAAGGCCGGGGTCATCTCCCAGCAGGGTCTGCGGCAGAGGGTGCTGGGGGACGCTTTGCTGTGGCTCGGCAGGTGTTTTCATGGCTTAAATGCTGAAACTGACACTGTACCACCTGGTCTTTATGTCCCACCAGGAGACGAAGGGTACAACCTCATGCAGTCCCATGGGCAGGGTCTTTTTGTACAGTTCGGCCCGCAGCCGTATGGTATAGGAGACGTTTGCCTTCAGTCTGGAAAGCTCAATGACCTTGAGGCCGTTGATTTCATTGATGGCCTTTTGCGCTTCCCCCAGGTTCTGGAAGGTATAGAAACGTTTGCCGCTTTCCTCGATTTCAACCTTGTAGTGCTCTTTGAGCGTGTCATAGCTGATGATATGCTTGACTTCCAGGGAGACAAGTTTATCATCTTTCCAGTTTTTCTCCTGCTGCTTCATCTCGATGAAGAAGGAGAAGTGGATGGGCAGTCCGCTGTGCAGGCCCTGGAACATTTCATCGGTAAAGCCGTTGGTCAGCATGGCAAAAAGCAGAAGATGCCGCGATGAACTGGTGACGGTGATATCTTCAAAGGCGGGCTCGCCGCTCTTTTTGGGGATGGAAACGGAGTTTTGCGTCCAGAAAAGACAGCCTGCGGCAATGACGAGAAAGAGAACGAGTGTTTTTTTCATGTGAGCATATATCTGTCGTCGGTGTCTGCATATGCGCAAAGACCGGGGTGTTGCACAACGTGTTGTCTTGCCGGGAAGATAAAGCAAGAGGCTGTGATCTGTCTCAAGCCTGACCTCCGTCAGTAATCTACCTGAATTCTAGCGCCTTGTCCATCCTTCTCCGACGCGGACCGGCGACTCTTCCGCTGTCTTTGGCCGGCGGCCGCAATGATCACGAAAGAAGAAGGTGCCTGCTGATGAGGGCCGGGAAAAGCGGGATAGCGGCAATGTCCTCTTGCCAGAAGCGATAATTCTGTGATATATACCATATCTGGTACGACAATGTGGCTATTTTGGGCATATTGCCAAAAAAAGGTATTGCATATTATCCCGGAAAGTATAGAATTCCCCGCATTCCTTTGGTGAATCCGTCTCCGGCGTGCCGCATATATTCGTTTTACGACCGGGGCCCGCTGGTCCGGTTGCAAGACATTCATTTTTATTGTAGTGGAAAACAATGTCACCAAGACCTAAAAAAACACGACACTGCGAGGGCAATTTCTGCGGTATGGCCTTCAAGCCCACCGGTACGCCTTTGCACGAGCTGCGGCAGATCGAGCTGCATCTCGATGAGCTCGAGGTACTGCGGCTCTGCGACAGAGAAGGCCTGACACAGGAAGAGGCCGGCCTGCGCATGGGAGTTTCCCGTGGCACCATCCAGCGCATCATCACCGTTGCCAGAAAAAAGGTGGCGGCGGCCCTTACCATGGGGGCGGCGATCATCTTCGTGCGGGATGAGGAAGAGTAGCCTCAGCGGCAAAGCGACAAGACGGTGGGGCAGAAAGAGACAAAACTTTTCCTGCTTTTTTATTCGTTTTCCCGGGTCTTGTGAAAATCGATGTCCGGCCATTTCTCCATAAAAAAGTTCAGCATCCATTCATTCTGGGCCAGATAGGTGAGAAATCCTTCGGAATCCCTCGCCAGCGAAGCCTGGTTTTTCGCTTCAAACTGAGCCAGTTTCTTTTTGTCGTCACAACTCACCCAGCGTGCTGCCTGGTAATTTACCGGCTCATAGACGGCTTCTACCCCGTATTCATTCTGCAGGCGGGCAACAGTCACCTCGAACTGGAGGACGCCGACGGCGCCCATGATGTAATCTGAGCCCACCAGTGGCCGGAAAACCTGCACGGCCCCTTCTTCGGCCAGCTGCACGAGTCCTTTCTGCAGTTGTTTCATCTTCAGCGGATTTTTCAATATGACCCGTCGGAAATGCTCGGGGGCGAAATTGGGAATGCCGGTGAATTTCAATTCTTCCTTGGGCGTAAAGGTGTCACCAATTTTGATGGTGCCGTGGTTGTGCAGGCCGATAATGTCACCGGGCCATGCCTCTTCGACGTTGGCCCGGTCCTGGGCCATGAAGATGGTGGCGTTGGCCAGGGTGATCTCCTTGCCGATACGGTGGTGTTTGACCTTCATGCCGCGGGTGAATTTTCCGGAGCAGATGCGCAGAAAAGCGATTCTGTCGCGGTGGGCCGGGTTCATGTTGGCCTGGATCTTGAAAACGAAGCCGGAAAAATTTTCCTCCTTCGGGTCGACACTCCTGGAGACAGCCTGGCGGGGTCCGGGAGAAGGGGCCATCTCGACGAAGCCGTTGAGCAACTCCTGTACGCCGAAATTGTTGATGGCGCTGCCGAAGAACACCGGGGTCTGGCTGGCGCTGCGGTAGTGCTTGTATTCGAAGGGGTTGGCGGCACCTTCCAAAAGCTCGATATCTGCGCGCAGTTCATCGGCCTGCCGGCTGCCGACGATTTCATCGAGTAGCGGATCGTCGAGATTGTCGATGGTAATGCCATCCGCCGTTCGTGTTTCCCGGCCCGGGGTGAACAGATTGACCTGCTGCTTGAGAATATTATAGACGCCCTTGAAGGATTTCCCCATGCCGATGGGCCAGGAGAGCGGCGCGCATTCTATCTGCAGTTTGTCCTCGATATCCGCCATGATGTCGAGCGGCGCCAGCCCTTCGCGGTCGAGTTTGTTGATGAAGGTGATAAGCGGCGTATTGCGCATCCGGCAGACTTCCATGA
>JBEPWT010000143.1:0-7713 GCA_041642275.1 Desulfopila sp.
AGGGTTCCGCCCGTGGTCACCACATCCTCGACCAGGGCAACGGCGCATCCGGGTTTCATATTGCCGAGTCCTTCGATGGAGTTGCCGGTGCCGTGGCCTTTGGCTTCCTTGCGGACGATGAATGCCGGAATGGGGTGGTTCTCGAGGAAACTGGCGATGGAAACGGCGGTGACGATAGGATCCGCGCCCAGGGTCATGCCGCCGACGGCTTCTATGGCGGCATCCTCATGCCTGATGATGTCGAAAATGAGCTTGCCGCAGAGATAGGCGCCCTCGGCAGACAGGGTCGTCTGTTTGCCGTCGATGTAGAAGTCGGAAGTATTTCCGGAGGTCAGGGTGAAGGTTCCCTGCCGGTACGATTTTTCGAGAAGAATTTCTTTTAGTCGCTGCCGCTCTTTCATGTATAGTGGTATAAGTAATAATAGGGATGGGTTGATTTCGTCTGGGGGACGATGGTACCTTCTTTTTTCGGCACTGCAAAGAAAAAACTCGCATTCCGGAAAAAAGAAATGTTAGTTTGGCTGATCGTACTCAGGCGATGCACTCTGAAGTGACGATGCAAATTCCTGGTTGTTTTTCCATTGCATAACTACCAAAAAAGGATAGAAAGGAAACGGATATGTGCGGCATTGTAGGGTATGTTGGAACAAAGCGGGTTGTACCGGTGGTGCTCGAAGGACTCAAGCGTCTGGAGTATCGCGGATATGACTCTGCAGGCATAGTGTATTTAGAAAACGATTCGCTGACGAAGTATCGCTGTGAAGGGAAGCTCGTCAATCTCGAGAGTCTCATGGATCAGGCCTATCTGAGTTCGTCGACCACCGGCATCGGCCATACCCGGTGGGCGACGCATGGGGCGCCGACCACCGATAATGCCCACCCGCACGGCGACTGCAGCGGTAAACTGGCCATCGTCCACAACGGCATTATCGAAAATTATCACTCCCTGCGCAACGAGCTCAGAGAAAAGGGGCATCTGTTTTCCTCCGAAACCGATACCGAGGTGCTGGCGCATCTCATCGAGGAGTATCTCGAGGACGATTTGCCCGCGGCCGTCCGCCGGGCCCTTTCCAGGGTGGAAGGCTCCTACGCCATCGGTGTGATCTGGGCGAAAAATCCCGACAGCCTCATCGCCGCCCGCAATCAGAGCCCGCTGGTGCTCGGCGTGCATCCCGAGATCGGTTCCTTCATGGCCTCCGATGTGCCGGCGCTGCTGCCCTATACCAAGCGCGTGGTATTTATCGAAGATGGCGACATGGCCGTTCTCACGCCACGGGGGCACACTGTTTACTCGCTGGAGTCCGGCGAGGAGATTAGGCGCCGGGAGGTGACCATAGAGTGGAATGCGGCCATGGCGGAAAAAGGCGGCTACCGTCACTTCATGCTCAAGGAAATATTTGAACAGCCCCAGGCCATCGCCAATACCATAAGCGGACGGGTGAATCCCGAAACGGCGGAAATCACCCTGCCGGAGATCGGTCTCGATGATCGTCAGATAAACGATATCCAGCGGATCTTTCTCGTTGCCTGCGGCACTTCCTGGCATGCGGCGCTGGTTGCCAAATACTGGATTGAAAAGTGGGCGAGGATACCGGTGGAAGTCGACATCGCTTCTGAATTCCGCTACCGCTCGCTAATCATAGATGAAACGGTGCTCACCGTCGCCATATCCCAGTCCGGTGAAACCGCCGATACTCTCGCCGGCATACGCCTGGCGAAAACACTCGGTTCGCGGGTGGTTACCATCTGTAATGTCGTTGGTTCGACGATGACGCGTGAATCCGACGGCACCATCTATACCCATGCCGGACCGGAAATAGGGGTGGCCTCGACCAAGGCCTTTACCTCGCAGCTTGCCGCCCTCATGCTCTTTGCCCTCTTTCTTGCCGAGAAAAGACAAACCGTCGATCTCCAGACTCGCGGGGAGCTGGCCAAGGCGCTGATCGATATCGGCCCGATTATTGAGAAAGAACTGCCCGGAATCCAGGAGCAGGTGAGTACTCTTATCGAGAGTTTCTACGACTGCCACGATTTTCTCTTCGTTGGTCGAGGCATGAATTTTCCCATCGCCCTGGAAGGCGCCCTGAAACTCAAGGAAATATCCTACATCCATGCCGAGGGTTACGCCGCCGGAGAGCTCAAGCATGGCCCCATTGCCCTCATAGATAAGAATATGCCTATCCTGGCAATCGCCCCCCGGGATGGTGTCTACCAGAAGGTCATCTCCAACGTCGAGGAGATCAAGGCCCGGCAGGGCAGGCTGGTGCTGTTGGGGGCCCGGGATGATGCGCAGCTGGCAACCTTGTCCGACGATGTCATTTACCTGCCCACCATCCACGAGGAACTCAATCCGATACTCTATACCATTCCGGCCCAGCTGCTGGCCTATGAAATAGCCGCCCGCCGCGGCTGCGATGTCGATCAGCCGAGAAATCTGGCCAAAAGCGTCACCGTCGAATAGGCACAGGAGAAATAGAGATGATAGCGGTGGGACTGGAAGAGCTCCTCGAGTCTGAGGGCGCCTATTTGTCGGGGAAAAAGCTGGGGCTGCTGACTAACCAGGCGTCCGTGAACAGGGACCTGATCCATAACAGGCTGCTGCTGCAGGAGAAATATGGACCGGGCCTCACCACCCTGTTTTCGCCGCAGCACGGGTTCTACTCCGAAAAGCAGGACAATATGGTTGAGTCGGGGCATCTGCGCGACAAGCTCACCGGCCTGCCCATATACAGCCTTTACGGCGATGTGCGCAAACCAAGCGAGGAGATGCTGGAGGAGGTCGAGGTCCTGCTCATAGACCTGATGGATGTCGGCACGAGGGTCTACACCTTCATGTACACAATGGTCTACTGCCTGCAGGCCGCAGCCGAATACGGAAAACGGGTCGTGGTTCTCGATCGTCCCAACCCAATGGGGGGGTGGCACGTTGAGGGCAATATGCTGGGGAGCGCCTGCAGTTCCTTTGTCGGCCTCTATCCTCTGCCAATGCGCCACGGACTGACCATGGGCGAACTCGCCTTGTATTTCAACAGCGAATTCGCCATCGGCGCCGATCTCGAAGTCATCAGCATGAGAGGCTGGAAAAGGGGCATGCTTTTCGGCGACACCGCCTTTCCCTGGGTGTTTCCCTCGCCCAACATGCCGACCCCGGCGACGGCACTGGTATATGCCGGGCAGGTTGTCTTCGAGGGCACCAATATTTCCGAAGGGCGGGGCACGACCCATCCCTTTGAACTCGTCGGCGCGCTATTTGCCGACCATGCAGAGATTCTTTTTTTTCTGCGCCGAACGGAGCTGCCGGGATGTTTCCTCAGACCAATTCTCTTCCAGCCGACTTCCGGCAAATGGGCAAACCGCCTCTGCACGGGTTTCCAGATCCATGTCACCGACTCACGCAAGTTTCGTCCCTATCGTACCGGCCTGGCATTGCTGCAGAGTTTCATGCTGCTCTATGATAATGCTTTCGAATATAAACAGCCGCCCTACGAGTATGAGTACGAACGGCTTCCGCTCGATCTGATACTTGGATCCAGCGACCTGCGGCGAGAACTGGAACGAGGTACGCCGATCGACTCCCTGGAGACGAAATGGCAGGAGGATCTGCAGCACTTCGACGGACTGCGGCGGAAATATTTTCTCTACGAAGAGTAAACATAGACCACGGGTAGGGCGCGACAAACGGTTCATGCGCCTTTCCCGGCGGTCAGAAGAGGGAGGGAAAAAAGGACGTGAGCATTAAACAGGTACGTGCAGATGAACTGGCGGCCATGGTAGACGGGCAACTGACGGGCGACGGCTCCGTGGTCATTCATTCAGTCGATTCAATACAGGAGGCCGGGCCGGGGCAGATAACTTTCCTGGCAAAGTCGTCCGAGGCGGAATTGCTGAAGACGACCGGCGCTTCGGTGGTCATTGTCCCTCTGGATGTCGAATCATCTGAAAAAACGCTGATCCGCGTCAATAATCCCTATCTGGCCTCGGCAATTATCCACAATTTTCTGCTCGAAGAGCCCTTCGAAGCCAAAGGGATCCATCCCCGGGCCCATGTCGGCACCGGATGTGAAATCGGCAGCGAGGTGACCATCGAGGCCTGTGCCGTCCTTGGCGAGAACGTGCGCATCGGCGAAAGGGTGCGCATCGGCGCCGGCGTCTATGTCGGCGACAACAGCAGCATCGGCGACGATACCGTCATCCGGGCCAATGTCTCCATAGAACATGGATGCACCATCGGCAGGCGGGTGAGCATTCACTGCGGTACGGTAATCGGCAGCGACGGCTACGGGTATGCCCAGGACGAGCGCGGCAATCATATCAAAAGGCCGCAGGTCGGCAGCGTACGAATCGACGACGATGTCGAAATCGGCGCCAACTGCTGCGTCGACAGGGCCGCCTTCGGCCTCACCTGGATACAATCAGGCACCAAGATAGACAACTTCGTCCAAATCGCCCACAACGTCGTCGTTGGCGAAAACTGCCTGCTGGTCAGCTACGCGGCTCTTGCCGGCTCCACCACCCTGGGCAGGAACGTGGTGATGGGCGGCAAGTCGTCAACCAAGGGGCATGTGCACCTCGGCGATGGCGTCATGGTGGCCGGCACGGGCGCTGTAAACAAGAATCTGCCCGCGGGAGCCGTGGTTGGCGGCGTTCCGGCTATTCCCATCAAACAGTGGACCAGGGCCGCGACCGTCTATGGTAAATTCCCGGAAATACGGTCTGAAGTTCGTAGACTGCGCAAGCAGCTGGATGAGCTGCAGGCCCAGATAGCGGCCAAAGAATAGAGAGTCAAGGAGAATTTAGATGACAGAGACAAAACTGCCGGGGGAGATGGATATCCAGGCAATCCTCAAGCTGCTGCCCCATCGCTATCCCTTCGTCATGGTCGACAGGATCACCAGAATCGATCCGGGAAAAGAGATCGAGGGCCTGAAGAATGTGACCATCAATGAACCGTTTTTCCAGGGACACTTTCCCCAGCAGCCGGTAATGCCGGGGGTTATGATCCTCGAAGGCATGGCGCAGGTGGGGGGAGTGCTCGGCTTTCAAAGCCAGACGGAAATGATTGGCGAAAAGCTGCTCTATTTTGCCGGCATCAACAATGCCAGGTTCCGCAAACCGGTGGTACCGGGCGATCAGGTTGTCTTTAAACTGAAACTTTTGAAAATGAAGCGCGGCATCATGGTCATGGAAGGCAAGGCATATGTCGACGATCAGCTGGTGGCCGAGGCTGAATTGATGGCATCTTTTGGCTGAAGACGATCACAGCGGGCAGCGATTATCACCACCCCGACGTCACTGATACTGCCCAGAGGCGCTGTGTCTTTATACTCAGGCCGCAGGCCCGATCTGCGGCGAAATTTTTGGGAAAATCTATTTTATGACTATACATCCAACCGCAATTATAGATAAAGCAGCAGAACTCGATTCATCCGTGAGTGTCGGGCCCTATGCCATCATCGAAGGCGATGTCCGCATCGATGCCGGGTGCACGATTGCCGGTCACGCGGTGGTATCCGGGCCGACGGTGATGGGCAAAAATAACCACATCTCTTCTTTTGCCTCGGTGGGAGCCGCCCCGCAGGACCTGAAGTACAACGGTGAACCGACTCAGCTGATAATGGGCGACAACAACAAAGTTCGAGAATATGCCTCCATTCACAGGGGCACGGAGCAGGGAGAGGGCAAGACCGTTATCGGCAGCGGCAATCTGTTCATGTCTTATATCCATATCGCCCACGACTGCTCAATCGGTGATAACGTCATCATGTCCAATGTCGCCACCATGGCCGGCCACGTCGAGGTAGGCGATTGCGCCACCATAGGCGGGCTGGTGGCCGTCCACCAGTTCTGCCGCATCGGCAAATATTCCTATATCGGCGGTGTTTCCGGCATAACCCTGGACGTTCCGCCCTTCGTCATTATTACCGGCACCCGCAATCGCACGCGTATTTCCGGCATCAACAAGGTGGGTCTGAGGAGGAGGGGATTTAGCAGGGAGACCGTCGCCAATATAGACACCGCCTTCCGTATTATTTTCCGTTCACCGGATCTGCTGCTCAAAGATGCGCTGGAAATTGCTAAAAAGGAAATTACAGATTGTAGTGAAGTGGATGATCTGGTCAGATTTTTTGAAGAATCTCCACGGGGCGTCGTTCGTCGAACTTCAGATGATTGAGGTATGGAAATGACAAACACTCTCGGTGTGATCGCCGGCGGCGGCCAGTTCCCCAGACTGTTTATAGAGGCGGCCAGGGATACGGGAAAGAAGCCGGTGGTTGTCGGCGTCACCGAGGAAGAAGGCGGCACGCTTCGCTTTTAGCTCGAAGGGTGGAAATATGCGTGGAAGGTGCGGCGCGAGTCGAGCCGCAGGCGGCGACGGAGGATGAACAATGCAAGCCATGATACTGGCCGCAGGCCTCGGCACCAGATTGCTGCCCTATAGCGGCGTACGGCCAAAGCCGCTGTTTCCTCTCCTCAATATCCCGCTGCTCAGGCTGCAGATAGGCGAGATGCGGCGAGGGGGTATCCGGCGTATTCTGGTAAACTGCCATCACCTGAGCCGGCAGATCGAAGAGGCTCTGGCGGACCTTGACGATCTGGTGATCTTGAAGGAAGAGCGCATTCTCGGAACCGGCGGCGCCCTGCGCAACGCCCTGGATCATCTTGAGGACGGCCCTCTGTTGGTGGTCAACGGCGATGTCTATCATACCATCGATCTGAAAATGCTGTTCGAGCATTATGCCGGCTGCGGCAGCAAGGTGCTGCTGGCCCTTCACGACTGTCCCCGGTTCAATTCTCTCGAGGTCGAGGGCAGAAAAATCGTCGGTTTTTCAGCGAAAAACAGCGGCAGAGCCCTCGCCTTTACCGGCCTCCACGTCCTTGATCCGCGGATTCTCAAAACACTGCGCAAAAACAGCTGCAGCTGCATCATAGACCGCTACCGGCAGCTTCTCCAGGACAGTGAGAGCATAGCCGCGGTGCGGGTCGACGACAGTTACTGGTGCGATATGGGCACGCCGGCCGATTATCTCGATCTTCATGGGGGACTGCTCCAGCAGCGGGTGCCATGCCTGCAAGGGCTGCAGCCCCTCGTTGGCCGGCCCTTTCTGGTGGATGAGCAGGCCCGTGTCGGCCGAGGGCTGCAGATGGAAGAGTGGTGCTGCATTGGCAGAGCGGTCATAGGCAACAATGTCAGCATTCGACGGTCGGTTGTCTGGGATGGCGCCGTCATTGGTGACGGCAGCTTTCTCTCCGACGCCATAATTACCTGATGAACAGCGATCTCCGAGACAAACTGGTCGGCAGCAGCCTTGAGTTGCTGGCCGCCGCAGGCAGAACGGCAACGGGGAGAGAGAGCCTCAACCCCGCCGATTATACTCTTTTGCCCATTGCCGCCGATGGCTCCAGCCGCATTTTTTTTCGTCTTGTCCATCGCCGCGCCTCGCTGTGCATCGGCGTTATGCCTCCGGAGAATTCAAAGGCGGCTCTTGCCGAAGCCCGTTCCATGGCGGCAATTGGCGCTCACCTCTTCTCCAGGAAGGTGCCGGTGCCGGAAATACTGGCCTTCGATGAACAAAGCGGCCTGGTCCTTCTTGAAGACTGCGGTGATCGAAAACTGCATGACCGGCTTCGGCAGGGGACACCGGCCGCCGAGACGGAGCAGGATATTGCCGGCCTCTATAGAGAACTGCTGCACCGCCTCGCCCATATGCAGGT
>JBEPWT010000144.1:0-7620 GCA_041642275.1 Desulfopila sp.
GCCGATGGTTTTATGAAAACCTATAAGCGTGGCAGGAAGGCCTTTGCCAAGGCCTATGAAAAGCCGTCGACGGAGAATTTCCACGAATGGCGCAAGCGGGTCAAGTACCACTGGTACCATTGCCGGCTTCTTCGCGACATCTGGCCGGAAATGCTCAAGGTCCATCGTAAAACCGCCGACGCTCTCGCCGACTATCTGGGCGACGACCACGATCTGGCGGTGTTGAGGGAAACGCTGGAGAAAGAATCACACCGCTTTGAGGGAGAGGATCTGCAACGGATATATGCGCTGATCGACGAACGCCGCAGTGAGCTCCAGCACCAGGCGCAGCTGCCGGGCGAGAGGCTCTATGCGGAGAAGAAAACCCATATCGCTCATCGATTCGGTGCCTACTGGATGAGCTGGAGAAGCTAGGCGGAGCCCAGGTTGTCCTGCCGCCCAGGGCGAAATACGCCAGACTGCGGCCGCTTGCGGCCGGGACAGCTCAGCCGCGGGTAAAGCTGATCGATTCGGCCTTTTCGCTGATGCCGCGGTTGATGACTTCGCGGTTATAGGCGGCGATGACGTTTCTGCGCTTGAGCATGCCCACCACCCATTTGTTCGTGGGATCATCCACCACCGGTATCTCCTCTATGCCTTTGACGTCAAAGAGCTTCATCGCTGTATAGAGGGTGTCCTCATGGGTCAGAAAGATGACGTTTCTGTTGCAAATGGTGCCGACCAGCTGCCCGACCCGGTCGCGGTAGTCGCTGTGGATGAGATTTTTTATATCCTGGAGTGAGACGATTCCCGTGAGCCTGCCGGAGTCGTCGACCACGGGAAAATAGAAACTTCTCTTGGCCATGCGGAAGATCTCGAAGAGCTGGTTGAGGTTGGCCCGCTCGCTGATATAGTCCACATCCTCGGTCATGGCCACGCCTACGCGCAAGGATTTCATCACCGCCGTCTCCCGGCCCTCGTGGATGTCGATGCCTTCCCGGGAGAAATCGACGGTGTCGATGGAATCCTTGTTGAATGTGCGCGCCACCATGGTGCCGATTATGGCCGTGAGCATCACCGGCACGATGATGAGGTAGTTGCCGGTCATCTCAAAGAGAAGAAATATCGCCGTCATCGGCGCATGGGTCGATGCCGCCAGAAAAGCGCCGATGCCGACGGTGGCGTAGGTGCCGGGATCCGCCGTCATGGACGGCAGGACCATGTTGGCCAGGTGGCCGAAGGTACCGCCGATCATGGCGCCGATAAAGAGCGCCGGGGCGAAAACCCCGCCGGCACCGCCGGAGCCCAGAGTGATGGCGGTGGCGAAGATCTTGAAGAAAATAAGAGCGAAGAGCATCAGGGCTATGCCTTCACCGTGGAGCACATCCTCGATGAAGTCGTACCTGTCTCCCATGACCTGCGGGAAAAAGATGCCGATGATGCCGACCAGCAGACCGCCGGTGATCGGTTTGAGCAGCGGGGGAAAGTTCCACTGCTGGTATTTGTCGCGGACATAGTAGAAAATGCGGATGTGAAAGACCGCCAGTATTCCTATGATCACCGCCAGGAAAGCGTAGAGCGGGATTTCGACATAGGGGTTGACCAGGGTATATTCGGGAATGAGGAAGGCCGGATAGGCTCCGTAGTAGGCCCTGGTGAGCACCGTCGACATGGAGGAGGCGACTACCAGGGCGGCAAAGGAGCTGACCTCGAAGGTGCCGAGCAGGACTATTTCCGAGGCGAAAAAAACGCCGGCGATGGGGGCGTTGAACATGCCGGCGATACCGCCGGCACAGCCGGCGGCGATATAGACTTTCATGCGGTTGCCGGAAACTCGGAAGAACTGCCCGACCTGGGAGCCGAGGGCGCCGCCGATCTGGGCTATGGGACCTTCGACGCCGGCGGAATTGCCGCTGCCTATGGTCAAAGCGGTCGAGAGAATTTTTAAAACGATGGTGCGGGCGCGGATGTAGCCGCCTTCGAGGTTGACCTTGCGCAGAAATTTGGTGAAGCCGTAGCCGTTGACCTCGCCGGGAAAGAGCAGGGCGAGCGGTATCAAGAGAGCCATGCCGGCCATGGGGATCAGCGGCAGCAGCAACAGGTGCCAGCCGCCCTCGTCGATGTTGAGCAGATGGCGCCCTTCCTGGAGCAGTATTTCGTCGACGAACTCCACGGTGGTGCGGAAGCAGATATTGAGAACTCCGGCCATCAGTCCGATGAAGGCGGCGATGAAAATAATCCGGGTGTTTTCGCCGGGAATAAGGGCCCTGTAGCGTATTTTCATTGTTTTTGCGGGATATTACAGCCGATTTTTGCCGCCTGCTGTAAAAAGAAATCGTCGGTCATGCCGGCGATGAAATCGCGTACCATGGCCGCCGGCGTATGCCTGTGGCGGTAGGTCTCCCCCATATCGGTCATCAGATCGACCTCGGCGGAAAAGCGGTTGTTGTTTTTCTGCAGGTGGGCGAGAAAGGAGGCGAAGAGAGCGGAGTAGCAGTCTTTGATATACGGGATATAGCGTTTGGTCTTCGGGTTGAGATAGATGTTCTGATAATTGAACTGCTTGAGCTGGTAGAGGGCTTCGGAGACCTGGTCGGAAAAACCGACGTGGGCAGGGGTCTTTCCAGCGGAATCACCAGGTTTCGGCACCGAACTGTTGGCGATGAGATCGGTTACCAGGGAGTAGACGATGGTGCCGTTGGTCTCGCCGAGTACCTGTCGGCAGTGGTCGGGAATGTCCTGGCGCTTGATCAGGCCGAGGATGATGGCGTCTTCGATGTCTCTGCCGATATAGGCGACCGTGTCGGCCAGACGGACGACGCAGGCCTCGAGCGTCATCGGCGTGAGATTGAGGGAAGGATCGCTTTCCTTGGCTTTGAGCTTGGCGTCGAAATTGCTGAATGTGCTGACAGGCTCGGTGGTAAGATGCCTCGAGTGTATTTCGCCGTCGTGGCAGAGTATACCGTCGAGCGTCTGCAGGCTGAGATTCCAGCCTTTGCCTTTTCGCTCCAGGCTGTCGAGGAAGCGCACCGACTGGATATTATGTTGAAAAGGCGGCAGGCCGTGACCGCGGCAGATCTCCGAGAGAAAGGTTTCGCCCTCGTGGCCGAAGGGCGGGTGACCGATGTCATGGCCCAGAGAGATCGCCTCGACCAGATCTTCATTGAGATAGAGAAAGCGGGCTATGGTCCTGGCTATGCGCGAGACCAGCTGGACATGGAGGATGCGATGGGTGATGTGGTCGTTGGAGACTAGGCAGAACACCTGGGTTTTGTCGATATAACGGGCGTAGGCCCGGGAATGCAGTATCCTGTCGGCGTCAAGAGAAAAGGCTTGTCTGTGGCCGTTTTTTTCCTCGGTACTGCGCCTGACGGCATCGACCGAACGGCTGGCCGCAGGTGAGAGTGTCCGCTCTTCAGCTCCGTGGAGATCGTCGAGTATGGTAAGTAGATCGGCCATCCTTTTCCCGCAGTATGTTGCCGCGCCATGGAAAACGGCTTTTTGACGCTGTTATATAGACTAAAGACTCCGCCCGTGGTACGGCTGTCGAACCTGCTTCGCAAAGGTATCAACATTAGCTATATAGATAATAAAAAACAACCCGCTTTTGCCGCTGGACCATTTTTTCCTGCGGTACCGTGCCGAGCATGTCGCGCCCTCCTGTGGTGCAGCGGAAGAAATGTCGCTGTTTTTCAACAATACTTGCGGACAATGCTGCTTTGCTATAAGGTGAATATGCATTTTCCCAGCTGCCGTCAGGGCGGTGTTGAAGTACTCCTAAGAGACAGAAATGACAGGTAAATTGTCGGAGAGGGTAGCGGCTTGCCGCAGGTGAGCCCGCGAGGCCATCGCTGTTTCCTGAAGCCGGGTGCAGCGGTGGCGTCGCGGCAATGCAGCGCGGCAATACAGCGCGCTGACGGCATATATACAGCATTGAGAAACGGAGGATGAGATATGAAAATGATCATCGAATACTGTGCCAGATGAAACTACAAGCCGCGAGCCGCCGGTCTGGCGGGGCAGCTGCAGAGTCACATGGATGCCGAGGTCGAACTGCAGGCGGGTTCAGGCGGAGTCTTCGAGGTGTATGTCGATGGCAGGTGTATATTTTCCAAGAAAGAACTGGGCAGATTCCCCGCAGAAGGGGAAATCGTCTCCCTGCTGAAGCAGTAAGGGGAGCAATGGTCTGCTCTTGCCGCAGCGAAGACAAAAATGACGCATCCGACGCTCCCTTCTCTCAGGTTAAGCCGCCATGCTGTGTGAACTGAAAGTAGAAAATCTTGCTCTCATAGAATCATTGCATCTCACCTTTGACCAGAAGAGCAGCGCCTCTCTTGTGGTCATGACGGGAGAGACGGGTGCGGGCAAGTCGATCATGCTGCGTGCCATAAAGATGCTCACCGGCGAAAGAGCACAGAGCGACTGGGTTCGCAGCGGGGCCGAGCAGTGCACAGTGGAGGCGCTCTTCGAAGTGGACCAGCAGCACCGTCAGTTTCTCGTAAAGCTTGACGAGAGCGGTTTCGGCGATGAGACCACGGTGGTCATCAAGCGAATTATTTCCGCCCAGGGCAGGAGCAGGCTCTATGTCAACGGTTCTTTGGCCACGGCAAAAGTCGTGCGGGAACTGGCCGATTATCTCCTCAATGTTGCCAGCCAGCACGACCAGCAGCAGCTCCTGCAGCCGCAGCTCCATCTTGATATGGTCGATACCCTGGGCGAGCACTGGGATGAGCGCGACCGGCTTGCATCCCTGTACCGCAGATATCAAAGAGCCAGCTCGGAGCTGGCCCGGTTGCGGGCACAGGAGCGGGACAAGGAGCAGCAGCGTGATTTTCTGCAGTTCCAGTTCGATGAGATCCAGCAGGCGGGACTGCAGCCGGGAGAGGATGAGGAGCTGGCGGCGGAGAGGGAGAGGCTGAAAAACAGTGACAGCCTCATCAGGACCAGCCAGCAAACCTACCAGATACTGGCGACCACGGTATTCGACGGCCTTGGTGCTGTTCGAAAGAACATGGAGCAGATCGCCGCCTTGGACCCCCAGGCGCTGCCGCTCGCCGAGGAAATAAGCGGCTACTGCTTTCAGGCCGAAGATATGGCCGCCCAGCTGCGCGACTATCGCGACTCCCTGGAGAGCGATCCCTATCGCCTGGACAAGGTCAGCGAGCGCATCGATTTGCTGCAGGGGCTCAAGCGCAAATACGGCAATTCCATCGAAGAGATCATTGAACATGGCCGCAGGGCCGCAGCCGAGTTGCAGCAGCTGGAGAACCTGGAAACTCTAAGAGACGATCTCGAAGAAGAGGTTGGCCGCCTTGCCGGCGAACTGGTCGCCGCTGCCCGTAATCTCAGCGAAAATCGGCTGGAAACCTGCCGCTTTCTCGAAGAGGCCATGGCACGAGAACTGGAGTCCCTGGCCTTTCAGGAGGCCGCTGTGCAGGTACGCTGGCAGCAGAGACGGGAAAGCGTCGACGAAATCGGTCCTTCGGGCTGGGACCGGCTCGAGCTCTATTTCAGCGCCAATCCCGGCGAGCCGCCCCGCCAGCTCGCCAAAATCGCCTCCGGCGGCGAACTGTCGCGGCTGATGCTGGCCCTCAAGTGCCTGCTGGCCCGCAAGGACATGGTTGAAACGGTCATCTTCGACGAAGTCGATGCCGGCATCGGCGGTGAGGCGGCCGAAGCCGTCGCCAGGAAAATCCAGGAGCTGGCGGGACACCACCAGGTATTCTGTATAACTCACCTGCCGCAGATTGCGGCGCGGGGCACTGATCATTACCGTGTTGAGAAGAGTGTCAACGGCGGCAGGACGGTCACCTCCATTACCCTGCTGGCCGAAGACCAGCGTGTGAGCGAAGTGACGAGAATGCTCGCCGGCGAGTCGCCTACGGAGCAGACCCGTGCCTGGGCCCGGGAACTGCTCGGCAGGAAGAACCGGCAGGAGGACGGCCGGCGGGAAAATTACGCGGGTTCGCAGTGAGCGCACTGTTGAGCCTGGCGATCAGAGAGATATGAAGAAACAGACCACGGCCCTCGCCCTCTTTTCCGGCGGCCTCGATTCGATTCTCGCCGCCCGGGTGGTGGCCGCCCAGGGTGTACGGGTCATCGCCATTAAATTCGTCTCCCCCTTCTTCGATTACCCGGTTCTCAGCGATCCCGATAAATATCGAGAAAAGATAAAAGAACTCTATGACTTAGAGGTGGTGGTCGAAGACGTTTCAGAAGAGTATGTCCGGCTTCTGCGGCAGCCGGCGCACGGTTTCGGCAAGAATTTCAATCCCTGCATCGACTGTAAAATCTTCATGTTCGACAGGGCCAGGCAGATGATGAAGGAGACGGGGGCCTCGTTTTTGATATCGGGAGAGGTCCTGGGGCAGCGGCCGATGTCGCAGCGGCGGGATACGCTCAATGTCATTGAAAGGGACTCCGGCAGCCGTGATATCCTGCTCAGACCCCTTTCGGCCAAGCTGCTGCGGCCCACCGAGGCCGAGAAACAAAGGCTGGTGGACAGGGACAGGCTTCTTGATTTCAGCGGCAGGGGGCGTTCGCGTCAGCTCGCCCTGGCGGAGGAGTTCGGCATCACCGAATTTCCGGCGCCGGCCGGCGGCTGCCGACTGGCCGATCCCATTCTCAGTAAACGCATTGCCCGTGTTTACGCAGGCGATTTCGTCATAGCCCCCGAAAATATCGACAGCAGCGATATCCTCTGTCTCATGACAGGCCGGCAGTTTCTGTTGCCGGGCGGCGGCTGGCTGGTTCTGGGCCGAAACGAAAAAGACAACCGCCTGCTCGAGCGCCTGAAAAAAGACGACGATATTCTCATCTGCATGCGCGAGCATCCCGGTCCCACCGCTCTTTTACGCAGATGCGGCCTCCTCTACGATTCCGCCGGCAAGCTGGCCGCCGATAAAGAGCTGGCTCTGGGTCTTGTGGTGCGCTATGCCAAGAAAGTAAATGGCCGCTGTCGGCCGCAGGTGGTGCTGGTCCATGAAGGCGGCGACAGCAGCAGCCGCCGGCAGGAGCCTCTCGAGGGTATGGAATACACCGACTGGATGCTATAACCAGTGCCTGTCCATAAATGGCACTTTTGCCCTAACTCGTTGTTGCTCTCAGAATTTAATCCTCGGAATATCAATTATATGCCTCCGGTTAAATTCATCGAGCGCCTAGATTTAGAACAAAATTGCTCATTCCTGGACAGACACTAACCTCAAGCGGAGACCGGCCGCGGTCGGATGAAGAAACTGCCTGCATGATGACGCTCTAGCAGGGGAGTGCTTCGGTGTCTCTGCACCGTCGGTCATGCCGGCCTCAATCGGAGAACACCTCTGCGACCGCTTCGAGATACCCCGCCGTCGTCCGGGCTTTGCGAATTTTTTTCAGACTCTTTTCCCGGCCGGGAAAGGAGTCGATCAGATAGGCCCATATCTGCTTCATTCTTCCCAGCAGGTGGCCGGGGCCGTGCAGTCTTTGTTGCAGTCGTGCATGGAGTTCGTCGTGAAATGCCCTGATTCTTTCTGCCGCCTCGGCCTGTCCCGGCACTTTGCCGGCTATTTTTTCCAGCAGCAGGGGATCGGCCAGCACTCCTCTGCCGATCATCCAGCGGCGGATATCGGCAAAGCGCGCCGACAGTTCAAAAAAATCGTC
>JBEPWT010000145.1:0-7584 GCA_041642275.1 Desulfopila sp.
CGTGATGACAACTGAACCGGTTTCGAGACCGTGGGATGCAATCCATATATCATTTATCGGTAGAGGAGTGCCTGCCTGTTTAAGAGCGTTTTTCAGTTCACCGAATATCTCGGCTGTTTCAGCTGTGGCATTTAAAATCATCACGGATGACTTTGACAAAAAACGTGTTAATATCTCTTGATTTTCTCGAAACTTTACTCCTCCGGCAAAACCGGCATGCAACTCTCCCAGAACAAAAATTGACATAAAAACGGCTTCGGCGGATGCGACAACATCCAGCACGCTGTCGTCACCCGCCAGCAGTCTTATGTATGCGTTGGTGTCGAGGAGGATTTTCTTCATTGCCAGTCTTCCTTGTCAACGCTTCGTAAACCGGCTGTTTTTTCTTCAAAAACCTTCAAATCCTCTTTGCTCCATACACCACTGAATTCTTTGAATTCATCGAGGTTTTTTCGGCTGGGCTGAGGTTTTACACCAAGGGATGTTTCCAGCAGTTTCTTTATGGTTTTGTTGATACTCAGCCCTTCCGATTTGGCCCTCGACTTAATTAATTCTTCAAGTTGCGGGTCGATGCCATGAATTGTCATTGATTTCATAATACCCACTTTTGGTGCAAATGTATGATCAAATCTGTGATTCATTATTTTTTATAATATATCACAATTGTGGTTCATGCAGCAAGGGTTTATAATATCGACTTTAAGGAGGCGGCTATCAGCTTCTGGGAAGTAGCGATGTTGGTGGAAAAACAACGGTTGATAATGCAGACAGAACTTGATGTCTGGAGATCCGAACTATTGCAGACAGGCTTGATCGAAATCCCTTTACGAGGGGCAACAGCTATACGTGCAGGTCAGCTGCAAATGTTTGACGGTGATCCCGCCGATCGAATGATTATCGCAACCACCATTGAAAATGGAGCAACGCTGATGACTGCAGATTCAAAAAATCTCACTTGGGACGCTCTTGCACTAAAAATTGATGCCCGACAGTAACACCTGCAACGAAAACCAAAATGTGGGGGGCAAATCTTCTCCAAGGAAACATCACTCCCCTTATCATCCTTGCCCTTCCTCTTCTAACGGCCGTCGAAGGAAATGACCAGGCCGCAGAGTTCATCGGCTGCCATAGTGATCATCTCGCTGTCTTCGCCTTCGACCATAACCCGGATCAGCGGTTCGGTGCCGGATGGGCGCACGAGCACCCGGCCTTTTTTGCCGAGTTTTTCATCGAGGCGTTTGGCCGTCTCGAGAAAATTGGGGATTGCGTCCATGTCATATTTTTTCGACATCTTCACATTCTTCAAGACCTGGGGCAGCGGTTCCATCAGGGTCGCAAGCTCGGAGAGCGGTTTCTGGGTCTTGTTCATGATCGAGAGCAGCTGCAGGGCCGCCAGGGCGCCGTCGCCGGTGGTGATGTGATCGATAAAGACCAGGTGGCCCGATTGCTCACCGCCGAAGGAGTAGCCGTTTTTGCGCATGCATTCGACCACGTAGCGGTCGCCCACCGCCGTGCGCACCATTTTGCCGCCGAGTCTCTCCATGGCCACCTCGAGGCCCATATTGGACATCACCGTGGTCACCAGGGTCTTTTTCTTCAGTTTTCGGCGTTTGAGCAGATCCCTGGCGCAAATGGCCATGATCTTGTCGCCGTCGACTATTTCGCCTTTTTCATCGCAAACGATCAGCCTGTCGCCGTCGCCGTCGAAGGCCAGGCCGATATCGGCGCCCACCTCTTTTACCTTTTCAGCCATCAGCGTCGGATGCAGGGCGCCGCAGTTGTCATTGATGTTGGTACCGTCAGGATCCACCCCCAGCGCCGTCACCCTGGCACCGAGTTCCTCGAACACATAGGGAGCGACCTTATAGGTGGCGCCGTGGGCGCAGTCGAGGACTATATGGAAGTCATCGAGTTCATAGGTCTTGGGAAAGGTGTTTTTCAAAAAGACGATATAGCGCCCCCGGGCATCGTCGATGCGCGAGGCCTTGCCCACTTCGCTGGCCACCGGGCAAAGGGCCGCCATTTTGTTGGAGAAGATGAGATCCTCGATTTCGGCCTCGGTTTCGTCGGGCAGCTTGAAGCCGTCGGCGGCGAAAATCTTTATGCCGTTATCCTGAAAAGGATTGTGCGAGGCGGATATGACCACGCCGGCGTCGGCGCGCATGGAGGTGGTGATAAAGGAGATGCCGGGCGTGGGCATGGGGCCGACGAGCAGGACATCGACGCCCATGGAGCAGATGCCCGCCGCCAGGGAGTTCTCCAGCATATAGCAGGAAAGCCTGGTATCCTTGCCGATGACGATGCGGTGGCGATGATTTTCCGCTTTGACGATAAAGGCTATGGCCCTGCCAACCTGCATGGCTATTTCCGTGGTCATGGGAAAGACGTTGGCGACTCCCCGTATTCCGTCAGTTCCGAATAATTTTTGCATGGGTCACCATCCTCTTGGAGTGGTCATTGGATATGGGGAGACTGGCTTCCCATCTTTTTAGTTTATTTCCGGTGTATCGGCCCTGCTCCCGTTTTTCTTGTCTTCCTGGCTTGAGGTGTTTTCCGGCGGAGGCGGCAGCACCGGGGTGACGTACTCGGGGTCGATGGCGACGATCTCCAGGGGCAGAGTCAGATCGGGGGACGGCACCACCTGGACTTTCAATCTGCCGCTGTCGGGTGGCCGGTCTTCAGGGACGGCGGTCACGGTGATCAGGTCGCCATAGTCCATGCCTTTTTCATCAAGTATTGTCGGGATCTTCAGCGTAACATCGACAAGGGCGGGCTCCATCTCCTGCACATAGCCCTGAACCACCACGATTACCGGCATATCCTCTATGGTTTTCACTACTGTATCGTAGTCGACGGTAAAATCGGCCGTCACCGACGTTTCCCCTATGAGATCCACCAGATCCTCGTTGAGCACAAGGGGAATCTGCAGCTGTATGGATTCGGAGAGGCCGCTGATATTGATCGGCGTGGTCTTGAGAACATCGACCTGGGAAAGAATGGTCTGCGGTCCGTTGATGGTGATCGACTCGGGACGAATCGTCAGATCCTCGAGAACGAATCCCGGCATAACCTCGCCGGTGGTCACGGGATTAATTGGGAACTCTTTTTCGATAAGCTTGTCGAGGGAAAGAATAATCGATGATGGCTGAACCCTGAGCACCTCCAGACCTCGCGGCACCGGTACGGATTCATTTTCTATCGGCTCCACCAGGGTTCCGGGCGTCGCCTTGGAAAGATCTATCTGACGGGCCTCCTGGTCCTTGCCCATTTCAATTATCTGCGACCGCGGTCCGCGCACGGTGACCTCGACGTTTCTCTTGTGCTTGTTGGAAATTACGAGATTATTGGGCAGATTAATAACTTCGATCGGCACCAGGACGTTTTTCTCGACAATGTCCTCGCCGCCGACATAGTACCATAGCATCATGGCCACACCGAGCGAGATGAGCTTGAGCAGCCACTCCTTCGACCAGAGACTCTGTATTTTGTTGATCAGTTTCGACATCATGACTTAAAGAATGCGCTTTTCCAGTTGAAGCTCTGCTCCTTGCTGACAAAAATCGCCCGCAGACTGGTTCTCAGGGCGATTTCGTCGTTGACCGCCGTCAGAGCCCCATGCTGCACCAGCGATACGTTCTGCGTTTCCTCGGAAACCACCAGTATGACCGCGTCGGTTTCCTCGGAGAGCCCTATGGCCGCCCGGTGTCTGGTGCCGAAACGTTTGCTGATATAGGGGTTCTGGCTGAGCGGCAGGATGCTGCCCGCGGTCTGGATCTTCCCCTTGTTGATGATGACGCCGCCGTCGTGCAATGGTGAAACCGGCATGAATATGGATATCAGCAGCTCTTTGGAAAGATTGGCGTCGAGATCGAAGCCCAGTTCGACATAATCCCCCAAACCGGTATCCCGCTCCAGTATTATAAGCGCGCCGATACGTCTTTTGGAGAGGTAGAAAACCGCCTTGATGATCTCTTCCAGATCTTTCTCCATGGTATCGGCGGTTTTCTGGAAAGGCGACTTGCCCACCTGGGTGAGCGCCCGGCGAATATCCTGCTGAAATACAATGATTATTATCAGGAACAGGGAGCTGAGAAAGGTTCGCAGAAGCCACATCAAGGTGGCCAGATCGAGAACGGAGGCCATGAAATAGACGCCGGCGATGACGATGATGCCCAGCAGCATCTGGACCGACCTGGTCCCGCGTATGATGGATATGAGCTGGTAGACGACGAAGGCGACAATGAGGATGTCAAGAGCATCCTGCCACCTGAATAGTTCTAGAGTTTCAAACATCTACAAACGCTTGGTGAATGTTAGAATGTTAATGACCGTTTTCACGCAGGAAACCAGAAACGCTGGTTCTACTGTTCCCTTTCAATCCGAGACTTTTCCGTAGACGCTCACACCCCGCGGGGAAAGTGAGCGGAAGAGAGGCTGTTCTCAGTCCTTGTGCTCCATTCTACATATGTTTGGCAATACTTCGCAAGATAAATTGTGAAATATAGCTGATTTTTTCAGTATTTAAAAAGAAGTGGCTCTGCAGACGGCCCAAAAGCCGCTCTAATGCCGGCCGCTGCATCTTTCAGCGGCGGCAAAAGCGTCGTCTGCCGGTATCTTCTGCCCTGTCTCTTATTTTTTCACCGTTATGCGGGGAATGCGCCCTGGCACTCTAGTGATTGTAAGGCAACACTGTGCACTCGACAAGGTCTGCTGAGCCTGGTCACTCCGGTCCTGGGTCCGCTCTTTTTGTCTTAGGTCTTCTGCCTGCTTGAGACATATGGTTCACTCCGGAAGCACCGTTATTGCTCTTCATGGGGCTCACGGGAAAACGAAACGGTTCGTCATCCAGGAAAACGGATAATCCCACAGGGGAACAGGCGTAGGGCAATACATTGGCCAGGAGAGATCAGAGTGTGGTATTCTACGGTTCTCAAGACAACATCTGTTGTGTTATACAAGTTTTAGAGGAAACACTCTGCCATATTTCTTAGTGCAGGATTTCAGAAAACGCGTATATTCGTCTAAAATGTTTTTCACAGCTCCACGGCACATACGGCAAAAACGCGCAAACATCGACAGTTGTATCAGATCACATGGCTGATTTATACGGCAACATCCCCATATCCGACGAGCCCGACCAACCGGAACCGTCCAGAAAATCTCCGCCGCCGCGGCCTGCGCCAAAACGCCCTTCGAAAAAGGGTACATCTCCCCTGAAACGCTGGTATATTCTCACGCCGGCAATATTGCTGTTGCTGGCGGCTGGAGTGTATATTGCCAGCTCGGCCCTGATGCCACTTTTCATCGAGAAGAAATTTCCACAAATATTCCAAAAAAACACCGGGCTCACTCTCAGTATTGCCTCCTCGAGATTCAATCCCCTGGATTTCTCCATCGTTGCCAGCGGTATCGACATAGACTCGTCCGCGGAGGATGAAACGACGGATATCCTCACCATAGGCGATCTCTACATCGACCTCGACCTCATCTCGCTTCTCAGACACGGCATTGTCTCGGAATCGCTGGTCATTTCCGATGCGGCCTTTACGCTCGTACGCTATCCGGACAGGAGCTACAACATCTCTCGATTCTTCGGCACACAGGGGGGAGCGGAAGCCGCCTCGGAGGTCTTGAATTTTGCCGAACTGCCGTTTTTCTATTCTCTCAACAATATTTCCATCAGCGACAGCAGCATTCTTTTCAAGGATATGCGCTCGGAGAGGCAGCACAGGGTCGAGAACCTCAACATCACTTTACCGACACTGTCCAATTTTGCCTACGACGTCGGCCACTACCTCCAGCCCCGCTTTTCCGCAGTCATCAACGGCAGCCCCGTCGAACTGACAGGGGAAACCGAACTGCCCGGCGCCGATGGTGAACAAACACCCACCAGAATGAGCTTTACCCTGCAGGATGTCGATCTCTCGCTCTACGCCGGCTACCTTCCCATGCCTCTGCCCGTGGACATTGAAAAGGGCAGGGTCAGCGGCGGCATCACTCTTTCCTTTCTCTCGCAGCCCTCGGCCGGCCGCCAGCTCAACTTCGGCTACCAGCTCCAGGTTGAGGACGGAATCTTCCACAGCCACGACCGCTCGCTTGGTCTTACCGTGGCGCGTATCAATATCGAGGGCAGCCTCGATCCGCTGAAAAGCGATATTACAGTGGACAACCTGCTCCTGCGAGACCCTTTCCTGAGGGTAGCTGATGATTTTTCCGCCGCCACGGTCGACTCCCTGTTTCTCAGCGATTACAACAGCAAACAGGAGGCCGCCGTACCACTGGATCCGCCTTCCCTCAGGGTAGGCCTGCTGATCGCCGACAATGGCAGAATCGAGGTGGAAACAGAGCAGGACGAGCTGGTTATCACGCCGGTCCAGTTGAGCATGAGAAACTACGCCGGCGGGCGCCAGGCCGGAGCCGGCGGTTCTGCCAGTGAAAGCTCCTTTCGCCTCAGCGGTGAATCGGCAAGCCATTTTTCGCTGTTTTCCTGGCAGGGGCACTTTGAAGAGGGTACACCCGTCGGAGAGGTCGAAATCAACAACCTGCCCTTCTCTCTGGTGCTGGACCGCCTCCTGCCGGATACCGGAGGTGAAGTCGAAGGCAGCACCGATATCCGCGGCAGGCTCAGCCTCAGGCGAGGCGACAATGCCCCCATTGGCTACAGTCTGAAAAAAACCACCATACAGCTGTCGAAAATCTCCATAGCCGAGGGCCAGCTCCCCTGGCTGCGAAGTTCGGCCGGCAGGATGTCTTCTGTAGCCATAGACGGCGACCGGGTCGGACTCGGCAACCTTTTTCTGGAAAACGCGCATATCAGCCTGCGGCGCGACGCTTTTCCCGCGGCTCTCGAGACCTTTCTTGCCGACGACAAGAGCTCTTTGCAGGGAATAGACGTCAAGGGCGCCTTGACGATACAGCCGGCTCAGGACAGCGGTCTGCCTCTGGAACTGGAGAAGGTTCATCTTCAGGCGACAGACCTCAATTCGGCGGGATCGAAAAAAGACAACTTCGCACTGACCGCCGACCTCGACGGCGGCTCCGTCAAGGCAAAAGGCACATTGCGTGTTTCCCCCGTTGCCGGCAGTATCGACCTCAGCTTCAACAAGGTAGGGGCGGCCGCCCTCTTTCCGCCTGACGACAGAGCTTCCGTCGTTTTCTCCGAGCAGCTGCTGCTCAGCGGCTCCGGCGCCTTCGATATCGAAAGTCAGCATTTCAAAGGCTCCCTGGAAACAGGCGCAGGCAGTATCACCCACCGGGACACCGGCTATACATACAGTTTCGACAAAGCCGCTCTCGCTTCAATCTCCACCGCTCTTGATCTCAGCGATTGCAGCGCCGAACGAATCATGTTCCAGAAAATGTCTTTGTCCGGCGACTCCCTGCAGCTGCAAGCCGACGGCGCCTCTGTCGTCTCTTTCGCCCGTAACGGCGATGACCTGCAGGCGGACGAGCTGGCCATAGCCAACGCCGAGATCTCCCTTCTCTCCGGATTTTCTCCGGAGTCTCTGCCGTTCATGTCCACGGGCAAGGGCAGCATCTCCCTCGACAAGGTCGCCCTGAGCGGCAAGGTATACCAGGTCCTGG